>JBCBWF010000045.1:0-20853 GCA_039817245.1 Pseudomonadota bacterium
CGCCGCTGCCAGCTCGAGATGGGCGGCAAGAACCCGCTCGTCATCCTCGACGACGCCGATCTCGACATCGCCGTCGACGCCGCGGTCAACGGCGCCTTCTTCTCCACCGGCCAGCGCTGCACCGCCTCCTCGCGCCTCATCGTGACCGAGGGCATCCACAACCGCTTCATCGAGGCGTGTGTCGAGCGCATGCAGGCGCTGCGCGTCGACGACGCGCTGAAGCCCGGCACCGAGATCGGCCCGGTGGTGGACGACCGCCAGCTCGCGCAGGATCTCGACTATCTCGCCGTTGCGCGCCGCGAGGGCGGCAATATCCGCTGGGGCGGCGAACGGCTCAGCCGCGCCACCCCCGGCCACTATCTCTCGCCCGCCCTCGTCACCGACACCACGCCCGCGATGCGCATCAACCGCGAGGAGGTGTTCGGGCCGGTCGCCTCCGTGATCCGCGTGCGCGACTACGAGGAGGCGCTCGCCGTGGCCAACGCGACCGAGTTCGGCCTCTCCGCCGGCATCTGCACCGCGAGCCTGCGCCACGCCACGCATTTCAAGCGCCATGCGGAGGCCGGCATGGTCATGGTCAACCTGCCGACCGCGGGCGTGGACTATCACGTCCCCTTCGGCGGCCGGAAAGCCTCGAGCTACGGGCCCCGCGAGCAGGGCGCCTATGCGCGCGAGTTCTACACCCTCGTCAAGACCGCCTATACCCGCCCGTGATCCGCCGCCCGCTCGCCATGCCGGTAACGGCCTGCCCCGCCGGGCAGATCCTTGCGCAAAGCCCCCGGATCCCTTGCCATCGGCAACCGTTCGGGCTTTTATCACGAACAAAACAACCAACCGCGTCAGAGCGGGAGGGAGGATGAGTCGCGCATTAGCCGTGCTGCACGGGTCATTCGGGCGTGCGGCGCTCTATGAGCTGGACCGCCCGATCACCACGCATGCGCATCGGGAAGGTCACCTGATCTTCCTGGTTGAAGGCCCGGCGGCCAGCGTCGCGGTGAATGACCGCCCGTTCCCGGTCACCGCCACGAGCGCCGCCGCCGTCAGCCCCTGGGAGCCGCACGAGTTCCGGACCGCGCAGGACCCGCGCGGGGCGGTGTTCCTCGTGCTCTATCTCAAGCCCGTCTGGTTCCTCGAGGCCTCGCGCAACGCCACCTTCGCGTTGAGCTTCGGCCGCCCCGCGGTGGAGGTGACGCGCTCGGTGCAGCGCTGGGTCGTGCGCCTCTCCGCCCTCCTGCTCGCCGGCGAGCCCACCGAGCTCTTCGACGGGGCTCTCTACGAGCTCACCCGCGAGTGCTTCGAGCAGTCCTGGCAGTGGGCGCCGGACTGTTCGCCCGTGCGCCTCGCCTCCAACGGCTACAAGGATTTCCGCGTCCGCAAAGCGCTCTCGATCATGCGCGAGAATTTCCGCGACATGTCCGACATGGACGATATCGCCCGCCATGCCGGCCTTTCGCGCCCGCATTTCTTCAAGCTCTTCAAGAAGCAGATGGGCATCACGCCCAATCTCTACCTCAACACGCTTCGCTCCGAGGCGGCGATCGCGGACCTGATGCATTCGGACAAATCGGTGACCGCCATCAGCCACGAGCTCGGCTTCGCCTCCCAGGCCAGCTTCTCGCGCTTCTTCACCTGCAATGTGGGTATCCCGCCCAGCGACTACCGCCGCGTCGCCCTCAGCGCCGTCCACTAGGCGCCCGCCCGCAGCACCGCAGGCCGCACTCCGACCCGCCCGAGACACGCCGCAGCCTGCACCGCTTGCGACAGGGCGGGGACAAGACCTATCTGACCTGCGCGCGCACTCCCGATCGCGTCAATCCCGAGGGCTCACACGATGGCTGACCGCATTCTGCTCAACGGCGCGCTTGCGACCATGGATCCCGACAACCCCGCCGCCTCCGCCATCGCCATCTCGGGCGACCGGATCGTCGAGGTCGGCGCCGATGCCGATATCCTGCGCCTGCGCACACCCGAGACGGAGGTGATCGACCTCGAGGGCCGCTGCGCGATCCCCGGGCTCATCGACAGCCACACGCATATCATCCGCCAGGGCAACAACTTCGCCATGGAGCTGCGCTGGGACCATGTGCCCTCGCTGGCGGACGGGCTCGCGATGCTCAAGGCCCAGGCGCAGCGCACCCCCGCGGGCCAGTGGATCCGGGTCGTCGGCGGCTGGTCGGCCGACCAGTTCGCCGAGAAGCGCCTGCCGACCATCGACGAGATCAACGCCGTCAGCGGCGATGTGCCGGTCTATGTTCTGCATCTCTACGACCGCGCCTGGCTGAACAAGGCGGCCCTGCGCGCCCTCGGGATCGACAGCCATTTCTACGAGCCCTTCGTCTCCGGCCGGCTGGAGCGCAACGACGACGGCAACCCAACGGGCCTCGCGCTCGCGCGCCCCAACGCACAGCCGCTCTATGCGCTGCTCGACATGGCCCCGAAGCTCGATTTCGAGCAGCAGATCCTCTCCACGAAGCACTATTTCCGCGCGCTGAACGGTCTCGGCCTCACCTCCGCGCTCGACTGCGCCGGCGGCTTCCTCAACTACCCGGACGATTACGGCGTCATCACCGAGCTCAACCGCCGCGGCGAGCAGACCGTGCGCATCGGCTACCAGCTCTTCGCGCAGCGCCCGCTCTTCGAGCTGGAGGACTTCAAGCGCTGGAACGACATCGTCAAGCCGGACCAGGGCGACGGCTATCTCAAATGCGTCGGCGCCGGCGAGATGCTGGTCGCCTCCGCCTATGATTTCGAGGACTTCTCCTACCCGCGCCCGGAGCTGCCGAAGCGCATGGAGGGCGATCTGCGCCCGGTCCTCGAATTCCTCTTCGAGAACCGCTGGCCGATCCGCTTTCACTGCACCTACGAGGAGAGCGCGCATCGCCTGCTCTCGCTGGTCGAGGAGGTCGGGCGGGACAAGGGCCTCGAGGAGCTCAACTGGATCTTCGACCACGGCGAGACCGTCTCGGAGCGGACGATGGAGTGGGTCGCGCGCCTCGGCGGCGGCATCTCCTACCAGAACCGCATCGCCTTCCAGGCCACCGCCTATCGCGCGCGCTACGGCGAGGCGGCGCTGCGCGACGTGATGCCCGTGCGCAAGATGATGGCCTCGGGCGCGCCGCTCGCCGCGGGCACGGATGCCACGCGCGTCTCCTCCTACAACCCCTGGCTCGCGATCCACTGGGCGGTCTCCGGCAAGGGCCGCGGCGGCGACGTGATCTGGGCGGCGGAGAACCGCCTCAGCCGCGAGGAGGCGCTCCGGCACTGGACCTCGGCCGGGGCCTGGTTCAGCCGCGAGGCGGGCGTGAAGGGGCAGCTCAAGGCGGGCCAGCTCGCCGATCTGGCGGTGCTCGACCGCGACTATTTCAGCGTTGCGGAGGACGAGATCGTGGACATCACCGCCGACCTCACGCTGAGCGGCGGGACGGTGGTGCATGCCAAGGGCGCCTTCGCCGCCCACGCCCCGGCCCCGCTGCCGACGCTGCCGGACTGGTCGCCGGTCCCGGCCTTCGGCGCGCCCGGCGCTCCGGCGCTGGCCTGAGCGGCCGGCCCCCGTCTTCCAGGCGGACGCGCGAGGCGCCGGGCGCGTCCGAGACGCCCACAGCCTTAACGCCCCGACCCGTCCCACCCCGACGCGCCCGAGAGACGCGCTCCGAGCAGCCCCGGCGGCCCGCTGCGGCATTTTGCCGATGTTCCGGGACGAGAGGAGACTGAGGGGTATGACGACGGCACGACGCCCGGCCTAGCATGCCCTCGGGACCGGCGCTCCAGCAGAGAGCGCGGCCCGAGGGAGGACCGATGAGCGAAGGCCGAGGCGCAGTCTCCGTGCCCGACGCCGCCCGCAGGGGCGACGCATGAGGCGCTTTGTCGATCGCCATCCCTTCTGGTCCTTCGTGATCCTGCTCGCCGTGGCAGCGCTCGTCTGGGCCATCTTCGCAGTCTGGCCGAAGCCTCTCGTCGAAGTCGTTGGTCGCAAGAAGATTTTCCTCAATGCGCTCTTCAACGGGATCACCCTCGGCGCGCTCTATTTCCTGGTGGCCAGCGGCTTCACCCTGATCTTCGGGCTGATGCGCAACGTGAACCTCGCCCATGGCTCGCTCTACCTCTTCGGCGGCTATGTGGGCTACGAGGTGGCGGACTGGACGGGCTCCTGGCTCCTCGCCTTCCCCGTCACCTTCGTCGTGGTGGCCGCCCTCGGCGTGGTCCTGCAGGTCGTGGTCTTCCGCCGGATGGAGGGCGAGGATCTGCGCCAGACCCTCGTGACCATCGGCATCTCCATCGTTCTCGCCGACCTCATGCTCTGGATCTGGGGCGGCGATTTCTTCCAGATCCTGACGCCGGACTGGCTCTCCGGCCCCGTCGAGACGTTTCTCGTGACCGCCCAGAAGCGCTCCGGCGATCTCGTCTATCTCAAATACCCGATGGTGCGCCTTGTGATCCTGGCAGCCGCCATCGTGATCGGGGTCGGCATGTGGCTCCTCCTCAACCGCACCCGCATCGGCATGCTGATCCGCGCGGGCGTGGACGATCGCGAGATGCTGAGCGCCACGGGCGTGCGCATCCAGCTCGTCTTCGTCGCCGTCTTCGCCTTCGGCGCGGGGCTCGCGGGCATGGCCGGGGTCGTCGGCGGCACCTTCCAGTCGCTCGCGCCGGGCGAGGATGTGCGCTTCCTCCTCGCCTCGCTGGTCGTCGTCATCGTGGGCGGGATGGGCTCGATCCCGGGTGCCGCCCTCGGCGCGCTCCTCATCGGGCTCGCGGAGCAGTTCGGCTCCGTCTACATGCCCACCTATGCCGTGGTGCTCACCTTCCTCATCCTCGTCCTGGTGCTCGCCTTCCGGCCCCAGGGCATCCTGGGGCGCGGCTGAGCCATGGCCGTGGTCGAGGAAAACCGGCTGACGCGCGAGGCGGAGCGCCGCGGCACCTCGGTGCCCACGGCCTACTGGGTGCTCGGCGCGCTCCTACTCCTCATGCCGGCGCTCGCCAACGACTTCGTGCTCTACCAGATCTTCGGCTGGACCTTCATCCTCGGGATGATCGGCCTCTCGCTCATGTTCCTCGCGGGCTATGGCGGGATGGTGAGCCTCGTGCAGATGTCCGTCGCGGGCATGGGCGGCTACATGGTCGCGATCTTCGGCACCAGCGCCATCGAGACCATCTCGCTCGGCTGGCCCTGGTATCTCGCCATCCCGGTGGCGATCCTGATCGCCACGCTCTTCGGCACGCTGGCCGGCGCCCTCGCCGTGCGCACCGAAGGCATCTACACGATCATGATCACGCTGGCGATCGCCTCCGCCTTCTTCTACTTCACGCGCCAGAACTATACGCTTTTCAACGGCTTCTCCGGCTTCAACGGAGTGCTGCCGCCGCAGCTCTTCGGGGTGGACTGGCGCACGGCGGTGCCCTTCTACTACCTCACGCTCTTCTGGGCGGTGCTGGCCTATCTCGTGGTGCTCTATGTGGGGCGCTCGCCCTTCGGCCTTGCGCTGCAGGGGGTGCGGGACAATCCGCGGCGCATGCGCGCGCTCGGCTTCAATGTCAGCGCGCACCGGATCGCGGCCTATAGCTTCGCCTCCGTGATCGCGGCCATCGCGGGGATCCTGCTCACCTGGCAGAGCGCCCAGATCTCGCCGGGCACCGCGGGTATCCAGCCGGTGATCGACATCCTGATCATCGCGGTGGTGGGCGGGTTGCGCCACCCGATCGGGCCCTTCATCGGCGCGCTGATCTATGTGGTGCTCAGCACCTTCGCAATCGACATCCTCGTCGGCCTCGGCCTCGGCGGGGAGCGTTTCAGGCTGCTGATCGGGCTCGGCTTCCTGCTCATCGTGTTCTTCTCGCCCGATGGGGTCCTCGGCCTCTGGCAGCGCTGGCGCGAGAGCCGCCGGCGCGACCCGCTCCTTGGAGAGCGTCGATGAGGGCGAGCGTTGCAGAGCGCCTCTCGGCCACCGGCACCGCGAACGCGCTCGAGCTGCGCGGCGTGTCGCGCTATTTCGGCGCGCTCGCAGCGCTCAGCGACATCAACCTCACCGTCCGCCCCGGCGAGCGGCGCGCGGTGCTGGGCTCCAACGGCGCCGGAAAGACCACGCTTTTCAACTGCATAACCGGGGACTTCCCGCCCACCTCCGGCAGCATCCGCTTCTTCGGCGAGGACGTCACCACCTTCCCGCCGCATGAGCGGATCCGGCGGGGGCTGCGGCGCACCTACCAGATCTCGCTCCTCTTCACCGGGCTCTCGGTGCGCGACAATGTCTATCTCGCCTGCTGCGGGGTCTCGCGCTCGCGCTTCTCGCTGCTGCGCCCGCGCCGCAACGATGCGCTGATGGCCGCGGCGGACGATCTGGTGGAGGCCGTGCACCTCACCGATGCGCGCGAGACCAAGGTGGCCGAGCTCGCCTATGGCCAGCAGCGCCAGCTCGAGGTTGCGCTCGCGCTGGCCGGCGCGCCGCGCTTCGTGCTCTTCGACGAGCCGGCCGCGGGTCTCAGCCCCACCGAGCGGCGCGAGCTGGTGGAGATCCTGACCAACCTGCCCGGCCATATGGGCTACATCATCATCGAGCACGACATGGACGTCGCCCTGCGCGTCTCCGAGAGCGTGACGATGATGCATAACGGGCGGATTTTCAAAGAAGGCAAGCCGCTCGAGATCGAGAACGACCCGGAAGTGCAGGCACTCTATCTCGGAGGCGGCCATGGCTGAGACGCCGAGCCTCGAGATCCGCGGCCTCCATGTGTATTACGGCCAGAGCCATGCGCTGCAGGGCGTCGACCTCGCGCTGGGGCATGGCGTGCTCTCGGTCGTCGGGCGCAACGGCATGGGCAAGACCACGCTCTGCAAGGCGATCATGGGCCTGCAGCCGGCGGCCGGCGGCACCATCCAGTTCCGCGGCAAGCCGCTCACGGGCCGCGCCCCGGCGGAGATCGCGCGCCTCGGCATCGGCTATGTGCCCCAGGGCCGCCGCCTCTGGCCCTCGCTGAGCGTGGACGAGCATCTGCGGCTGGTCGCCCGTAGCGGCGGCAGCTGGACCACCGAGCGGATCTACACGACCTTCCCGCGCCTTGCGGAGCGGCGGCAGAACGGCGGCGGCCAGCTCTCGGGCGGCGAGCAGCAGATGCTCGCGATCTCCCGCGCGCTCCTCCTCAACCCCCGCCTCCTGGTGATGGACGAGCCGACCGAGGGCCTCGCGCCGGTCATCGTCGACCAGGTCGCCGAGATGCTGGTGCGCCTCGGCGAGGAGGGCGAGATCGACGTCCTCGTCATCGAGCAGAACATCGGCGTCGCCACCTCGGTCTCCGAGCAGATCGCCATCATGGTGAACGGGCGCATCAACCGGGTGATGGACGCGGGCACGCTGGCCGCGGACCGGGACCTGCAGCAGCGCCTCCTCGGCGTCGGCCGGCACGGCCATGACGAGACCGATGAGGCGGGCGAGGCCGGGCCGGCGGGGGCGGAGGCGCGGCCGGCGGCGGAGCGCGACCCGCGCGCGCCCCTGCGCATCTACCTCTCGAACCCGGAGATCCCCACCCGCTGGTCCCGCCCCGTGCCGGTGCGCCTGATCGAGGCGACGGCGCGCACGGTGACACCGGTGGCGGACCCCGCCAGCGGTGCTGCTGCCGCCGTCTCTGAGGCGCTGCGCCCGCTCGCGGCCAGCAGCGAGAGCGTCGTCCTCGTCGCCGGCACGTTCGACACCAAGGGCGAGGAGCTGCGCTACATGCGCGACATCGTCGCCGCGGCGGGCCTGCGCGCCCAGCTCGTCGACCTCTCCACCTCCGGCAAACCCTCCGGCGCGGATGTGCCGCCCCATGCGGTTGCCGCCTTCCATCCGCGCGGGGCTGCCGGCGTCTTCACCGGCGATCGCGGCACGGCCGTGGCGGCGATGACGGAGGCCTTCCGGCGCTGGATGGCGGCGCAGACCAATGTGGCCGGCGTGCTCTCCGCCGGCGGCTCGGGGGGCACGGCCCTGGTCAGCCCCGCCATGCGCATCCTGCCCGTCGGCATTCCCAAGCTCATCGTCTCAACCGTCGCGTCGGGCAATGTGGGCCAGTATGTGGGCCCGTCGGACATCACGATGATGCATGCCGTGGCCGATGTGCAGGGGCTGAACTCCATCACCCGCGAAGTCCTCGCCAACGGCGCCGGCGCCGTGGCCGGCATGGTCCGCGCCCGGGCGGAGGCGCGCCGGCGCCGCAGCACCGTGCCCCAGAAGCCCGCCATCGGCATCACCATGTTCGGCGTCACCACGCCCTGCGTGCAGCAGATCGTGGCCGCGCTGGAGGACGACTACGACTGCCTCGTCTTCCACGCCGTCGGCACCGGCGGGCAGGCCATGGAGACGCTGGTGGACAGCGGCAAGCTCGCCGGCATCATCGACGTCACCACCACCGAGATCTGCGACATGATGATGGGCGGCGTGTTCCAGGCCACCGAGGACCGCTTCGGCGCCGTCATCCGCACCGCCATCCCCTATGTGGGCGCGTGTGGCGCGCTCGACATGGTGAACTTCAACGCGCCCGAGACGGTGCCCGAGCGCTATGCCGGCCGGCTCTTTTACGAGCACAACCCGCAGATCACGCTGATGCGGACCACGCCGGAGGAGAACGACCGGATGGGCCGCTGGATCGGGGAGCGGCTGAACCTGATGGACGGGCCCGTGCGCTTCTTCCTGCCCGAGGGTGGGGTGTCGCTTCTCGACGCGCCCGGCATGGCGTTTCACGACCCCGCGGCGGATGCAGCGCTCTTCGGCGCGCTGGAGGACACGGTGCGCCAGACCGGCCAGCGCCAGCTCATCCGCCTTGCGCACAACATCAACGATCCGGCCTTCGTCGCGGCCGTCGTGGGCGCGTTCCGCGCGCTGCACGGCGCGCCCCGGCGCCAGGCATCGGGCCGGGCAACAGGGAGCTGAGGGACAGCCATGCATGACCGATCCGCGCTCATCGCGCGCTACAGCGACATGGTCGCCCGCGGCGAGCCCATCATCGGCGGCGGCGCCGGCACCGGACTTTCAGCAAAATGTGAGGAAGCCGGCGGTATCGACCTGATCGTGATCTACAATTCCGGCCGGTACCGCATGGCCGGGCGGGGCTCGCTCGCCGGGCTCATGCCCTATGGCGACGCCAACGGGATCGTCGTTGAGATGGCCGCCGAGGTGCTGCCGGTGGTGCGCAACACGCCGGTGCTGGCGGGCGTCTGCGCCACCGATCCCTTCCGGCTGATGCCGCGCTTTCTCGACGAGCTGAAGGCCATCGGCTTTGCGGGCGTGCAGAACTTCCCCACCGTCGGCCTCATCGACGGCACCTTCCGCGCCAATCTCGAGGAGACCGGCATGAGCTTCGCGCTGGAGGTGGAGATGATCCGCCTCGCCCGCGAGCGCGACATGCTGACGACGCCCTATGTGTTCTCCACCGCCGATGCCACCGCGATGGCCGAGGCGGGAGCGGATATCGTGGTCTGCCATCTCGGCCTCACCACCGGCGGCGCCATCGGCGCGGAGACGGCACTCACGCTCGAGGCCTGTCCCGCCATCGTGGACGAATGGGCCGCGGCCGCCCTCGCGGTGAACCCGCAGGCCGTCATCCTCGTCCATGGCGGGCCGGTCGCGATGCCGGAGGACGCGGCCTATTTGCTCGCCAACACCAAGCATTGCCACGGCTTCTACGGCGCCTCCTCCATGGAGCGGCTGCCGACGGAAGTGGCGCTCACCGAACAGACCCGGAAGTTCAAGCAGATCGGCCGCGGCTGAGGCCGCAGCGGCAGGAGGAGACCACCCATGAGCGGGCAACTGATCGGCGAGCTGATCCTCTGGCTCATCGTGGCCGTCATCGTCATCTTCATCCTCTACTGGGTGATGCACTGGCTCTATCGCCGCTCCACCAAGGAAGTGGCGTTCGTGCGCACGGGCTTTCTCGGCGAGCGGGTGGTGATCGACGGGGGCGCCTTCGTCTGGCCGATTATCCACGACATCACGCCCGTCAACATGAACACCCTGCCCCTTGAGGTGGAGCGCGCGCGCGAGGACGCGCTGATCACCAAGGACCGCATCCGCGTGGATGTGGAGGCGGAGTTCTATGTGCGCGTCGCGCCGACGAAGCAGGCCGTCTCCGTCGCCGCCTCCACGCTCGGGCGGCGCACGCTGGAGCCGGAGCGGCTGCACGCGCTTCTCTCGGGCAAGTTCGTCTCGGCGCTGCGCTCGGTCGCCTCCGAGATGACCATGGAGGAGCTGCACGAGAACCGGGGCGAGTATGTGGAGCGGGTGCGCGCGCTGGCGCAGGCGGGGCTCGACAAGAACGGGCTCGAGCTCGAGAGCGTCGCCATCGAGGATCTCGACCAGACCGACATCCAATTCTTCAATCCTTCCAACCGGTTCGACGCCGCGGGTCTCACCAAGGTGATCGAGGAGATCGAGAACCGCCGGAAGCTGCGCAACGATATCGAGCAGGACGCGATGATCCGCATCCGCGCACGCAACCTGGAGGCCGAGAAGCAGTCGCTCGAGATCGAGCGCGAGAGCGAGGAGGCCCGGCTGGCGCAGGAGCGCGAGATCGAGTTCCGCCGCGCCCAGCAGCGCGCCGAGGTGGCCCGCGAGCGCGCCGAGCGCGAGACCGAGGCCGAGCGCGCCCAGATCGAGGCGCGCGAGCGGATCGAGACCTCGCGCATCACCAATGACCGCACGATCTCGGAGGCGCGGATCGAGAGCGAGCGCGAGGTGCGCGCGCGCGAGATCGAGCGCGCGCGCGTGCTGGACGAGGCGGAGATCTCGACGCGCGAGGCGGTCGAGCGCGCCCGCATCGCCCAGGAGCAGGTCATCAACGAGGAGCGTATCCGCACCCAGGCCGAGACGGAGGCCGCCGAGATCGCCGCGCGCAAGGCAACCGAGCAGGCGCGCATCGCGCAGGAGCGCGCCGTGGAGCAGGCTCGCATCGAGAAGGAGGAGAGCCTAAGCGCGCGCGAGATCGCCCGCCAGCGCAGCCTCGATGCCGCCGAAATCGGCGCGCGCGAGGAGACCGAGAAGGCCCGCATCGCGCAGGAGCTCGCCGTCACCGAGGCGCGCATCGCGCAGGAGGAGGAGACGCGGCGCCGCGAGATCGCCCGCACCCGCGCCATCGACGAGGCGGAGATCGCCACGCGCGAGAGCACCGAGAAGCAGCGCATCGCCCAGGAGCAGGCGATCAACGCGGACCGCATCGCCTCGGAGCGGCGCATCCGCGAACTGGAGATCGAGCGCCGCCACGCGCTGGAAGCTGCTGATATCGCAGCGAAAGAAGCCGTGGAGAAGGCCGAGATCGCCCGCGAGAAGGCGCTGACCGCCGAGCGCATCCTCTCCGAGCAGGAGACCCGCGCGCTGGAGATCGAACGCCAGAAGGTGCTGGAGACCGGCCGGATCACCGCGAACGAGGAGACCGAGGCCGTGCGCATCGGCCAGGAAGAGCGCGTGCGCGCGCGCGAGATCGCCCGCAACCGCGCGATCGACGAGGCCGAGATCGCCGCGCGCGAGGCGGTGGAGGCCGCGCGCATCGCCCAGGAGACCCGCCTCACTGTGGAGAGGATCGCGAGCGAGGAGGAGGCCGAGGAGCGCAAGGTGGCCCGCACCCGCGTGGTCGAGGCCGCCGAGATCGCCGCGCGCGAGGCGACCGAGGCTGCGCGCATCGCCCAGGAGCGCAAGATCGCCGCGGACCGGATCGGCTACGAGCAGGCCACCCGCGAGCTGGAGATCGCGCGCAACCGTGCGGTCGACGAGGCGGAAGTGGCCGCGCGCGAGGCGGTGGAGCATGCCCGCATCGCCCAGGAACGCCGCCTCACGGTCGAGCGGCTGGAGCGCGAGGAGGTGACCGCCGAGCGCGAGATCGCCAAGGCCAAGGCGGTGGAGGCCGCGCAGATCGCCTCTGCCGAGGCGACCGAGGCGCAGCGTATCGCCAAGGAGAAGGCCATCGCCGCCGAGCGGATCGCCTATGAGCAGGAGGTGCGCGAGCGCGAGATCGCCCGGACGCGCGTGCTCGACGAAGCGGAAATCGTTGCAAAAGAACAGGTTGAGGCCGCCCGGATCGCGCAGACCGCCCGCCTCGATGCCGATCGGATCGAGAAGCGCGAGGGGGTCTCGCTGCGCGAGGTGGCCTCGGAGGAGACCGTGGAGGCCGCCCGAATCCGCCGCGAGGAGACGGTGGAGGCGCGCACCGTGGCGCGCGAGCAGGCGCTCGATGCCGCCCGCCTCGCCCGGCGCAAGGCAACCGAGGAGCTGGAGGTCGCCCGCGTCCAGGCGCTGCGCGAGGCCGAGATCGCCGCGAAGGAGCAGGTCGAGCGCACCGAGATCGCCATGGAGCGCGGGCTGGACGAGGCCCGCATCGCCCGCCAGCGCGATCTGAGAAAGCTCGAGGTCGACCGCGAGAAGCAGGTGGAAGCGGCAGAAATGGCAAAGGCCATAGAGCTTTACCGGCTTTCGCTCGACGAGAGTGCGGCCCAGGCGGAGGCGGATCAGGCGCGCCTGCGCGCCGCCCAGGCCGAGGAGCGGGTGAAGACCACGCGCGAGACCGAGGCCGCCAAGCGGCGCCAGGCCGTCGATGTCGTCATGGCCGAGAAGGAGGCAGCGGAGAAGCGCATCGCGGCGGAAGCCGAGCAGATCCGCGCCGCCGTGGAGGCCGAGGCGCAGCGGCTCATCAACGAGGCGGAGAACGTGCTGACCGACGAGGCGCGCCATTCGCTCTTCCGGCGCAAGCTGCTGGAGCATGTGGAGGGCATCGTCTCGGCCTCGGTGAAGCCGATGGAGCGCATCTCCGACATCCGCATCATGCAGCTCAACGGCGGCATGGGAGGCGAGGCAAGCGGCGGAAATGGCTACAAAAATCCGACCGAGGAAGTGATCGACAGCGCGCTGCGTTACCGGGTGCAGGCACCGATGGTGGACAGCCTGCTGAAGGATATCGGCATCGACGGCTCCAACATCGCCAAGCAGGGCGGGCTGATCCGCGAGGCCTCGGACATGACCCGCACGGCGAGCGAGCTGAAGCGGCTGCAGGGCGGCTCGAAGCCGAAGGAGGGCGGCAGCGGCGACGGCGGGGGCAGCAGCGGCGGCGGGGGCGGAAAGCCCGAAGGCGGCGGCGAGCCGGCGGAGAAGGGCTGAGCGATGCCGCGCGTCTATGTCTCCAGCGTGCTGAATGCCCCGGCCGAGAAGGTCTGGGAAAAGGTGCGTGATTTCAACGGCTTGCCGAACTGGCACCCGCGCATCCGCGACAGCCGGATCGAGGATGCGGAGCCGGCGGACCGGGTCGGCTGCGTGCGCAACTTCCACCTGCAGAACGGCGATACGCTGCGCGAACAGCTCCTCGGGCTCTCGGATTACGACATGTTCTGCACCTATTCGATCCTCGAGAGCCCGATGCCGTTGACCGAGTATGTGGCCACGCTCCGCCTCACCCCGGTGACCGATGGCGCGCGCACCTTCATCGAATGGTCCGCCGAATTCGACTGCGCGCCCGAGGAGGAGGACGCGCTGGTGAGCGGCATCGGCGAGGGCGTCTTCCAGGCCGGGTTCGACGCGCTGAAACGCCAGTTCACGGGCTGAAAAGCGGGTAAATTAACTCAGTAAAACAATCAAAACAGGGAGGAAGAAAAATGCGAATGACGAGCCTTGCGATCCCGCTTGCCCTCGCCGCCCTGCCGGCGGGCGCTGCCGACCTGCCGCCGCTGGTCACCCAGCCGAATGCGGAGCTGGTGACGGTGGAGCATATCGAGGCGCTCAACGCCTGCGACTGGGACCGGCTGATGGCGCAGTATCCGATGGAGGTGCTGATCATCCTGCCCAACGGCGCCTGGGTGGAAGGCCGCGAGGCCGTGGGCGACGTGTTCGAGGGCTTCTGCAAGCCCCGCGCCGAGGGCGGCTTCAAGGGCGCCACCTTCATCGCCGAGAAGGTCAAGACCATCGGCGACACCGTCAACGTCTCCTGGCGGGTCGAGGCGGAGTGGCTGGCCGAGCCCTACAAGGGTGCGGATGCCTATGTGACGCGGGACGGGCTGATGTATGTCCAGGTCACGACCTTCGATCCCGCCGACATGAAGCTGAAGTGAGCGCGCGGTCATGGTCCGGGTTCTGCGCAGCACCATCCTGCAGGCGCCGGTCGATGCGGCCTGGGCGGTGCTGCGCGATTTCAACGGCCATGACCGCTGGCATCCGGCGGTGGCGAGCAGCGCCATCGAGCGCGGCGAGCCCTCGGACCGGGTGGGCTGCGTGCGCCGGTTCCGGCTCACCGGCGGCGAGGAGCTGCGCGAGCGGCTGCTCACGCTCTCCGACATGGAGCAGAGCTTCAGCTACTGCCTGCTGGAGACGCCGGTGCCGCTCTTCAACTACGTGGCGCATGTGCGCCTGGCGCCGGTCACCGACGGGGACAGGACCTTCTGGGAATGGGAGAGCCGGTTCGACACGCGCGCGGGCGAGGCGGCGGCCATGAGCGCGCTGGTGGGCGAGCAGATCTACGAGGCCGGCTTCGCCGCGATCCGCAGCCATATGGGGCTGGCGGCATGAGCGGGGCGCAGGAGGGACGGGCATGGCGCTGAGCGTGGAGACCTATGCGACGGCGGCAGAGGCGGCGCGGGCACTCGGCGGTGCGGGCGCGCGCTATCTCGGCGGCGGCACGCTGGTGATGCGCGACGTGAACTATGGCGCGACCGATTTCAGCCGGATCGTGCGCAGCACCGACCCGGCGCTGGGGCGGATCCGGCCCACCGGCGGGCGCGTGGAGATCGGCGCGGGCGTGACCATGGCCGAGGTGGTGGAGAGCCGCGAGCTCGCCTTCCTGGCGCCGGCGGCGCGCGCTGTGGGCGGCCCTGCGATCCGGGCGATGGCGAGCGTGGGGGGCAATCTCTTCGCGCCGCATCCCTACGGAGATTTCGCCGCGGCGCTCCTGGCGCTGGAGGCGAGCGTGACCTTCGCGGAGGGGCGGACGCAGCCGCTCGCCGATCTCCTGGCCGCGCGCGGACGCGGACCGGCGCCGATGGTGCTGAGCGTCTCGGTGCTGCGGCCCGCGGGCGATGCCTTCCGGTTCCGCAAGGTGAGCCGGGTGAAGCCCAAGGGGGTGTCGGTGCTCTCCATCGCGGCGCATCTGCCGATGGCGGGCGGGCGCGTGCAGGGCGCCGCGGTGGCCTATGGCGCGATGGCCGCGACGCCGCGGCGGGCGCCGGCGGTGGAGCGCGCGCTGGAGGGCTGCCGGCTGGAGGCGGCCGCGATCGGGCCCGCGCTGGCGGCCGCGACCGAGGGGCTGGACCCGCCGGACGATGCGGTCGCGAGCGGCTGGTATCGCCGCGCGGTGGCGCCCGTGCATCTGCGCCGCCTGCTGCTCGGGGAGGACTGAGCCCATGGCGCGCACGCCTGTGCAGTTTCGCCTGAACGGTGCGGAGACGGCGGTGTTCGTCGATCCCGGCGCGAACCTGCTCGATGTGCTCCGCCGCGGGGTGGGCGACATGACGCCGAAATACGGCTGCGGCCAGGGCACCTGCGGCACCTGCACGGTTCTGGTGGACGGCCGGCCGCAGGTAGCCTGCCTGACGCTGGCGGAGAGCGTGGCGGGCCGGGCGGTGGAGACGGCGGCGGGGCTCGGCGAGGGGGCGGCCCTCGACCCGCTGCAGGACGCCTTCATGGAGCATTTCGCGGCGCAGTGCGGCTACTGCACGCCCGGCATGCTGATGGCCGCCAAGGCGCTGCTGGCGCGCCAGCCCTCGCCCACGCGCGAGCAGGTGATCGAGGCGATCTCCGGCAATATCTGCCGCTGCACCGGCTACGAGCCGATCGTGGCGGCCATTCTGGACGCGGCCGCGCGGCGCCGCCAGCACGCGCGCTGAGGGAGGCGGACATGGCGTTCAACACCGTGGAGATGCGCAAGGAGTTCTTCGCCGAGGAGCGCGACGAGAGCCTGAAGGAGATCGGCCAGCCGACCCGGCGCCAGGACATCCTGGGCCATGTGACCGGGCGCTCGCCCTTCTTCGACGATCACCGCTTCGACGGGCTGTTGCATCTGCGCTGTGTGAGGAGCCCCCATCACCATGCGCGGATCCGGCGGGTGGACACCGCGGCGGCGGAGCGGATGCCGGGGGTGGTGCGGATCCTCCATCCCGGCGATGTGCCCCACAATCTCAACACGCTGCTCTCGCTCATCGGCTTCGGGCGGGACGACGAGCCGCTGCTGGCGCCGGACACGGTGCGCTATGTGGGCGAGCCGGTCTGTGCCGTGATCGCCGAGAGCGAGCGGGCCGCGCGCGAGGCGGCGGCGGCGGTGCGGGTGGACTGGGAAGTGCTGGCCCATGTGCTCGACCCGGAGGAGGCGCTGGCGCCGGGCGCGCCGGTGGTGAACCCGGTCTGGCCGCGCAACGTGTTCGAGTATCACGACAAATACACCCATCAGAAGCTGCGCTTCGGCGATGTGGAGGCGGCCTTTGCGCGGCGCGATGTGACGCTGGTGGAGGGGCGCTACCAGATGTCGCCCATCGAGCAGGCGCCGACGGAGACCTGCGGGGCGATCGCCGCCCCCGAGACCAATGATCGCTTTGTCTGCTACACCTCCACCCAGGCGCTGTTCTTCTCGCTGGGCACCACGGCGAAGCTCCTGTCGCTGCCCTCGAGCCGGCTGCATTTCGTGGGCGGGACCGTGGGCGGCGGCTTCGGGGGCAAGGTGGACAGCCTGCACGAGCCGCTCGCGGTGCTCGGCGCGATGCTGACGGGGCGGCCCGTGAAATATGCCTGGGACCGCGCCGAGGAGATGCAGGTGGGTGCGCCGCGCGGCGCCGAGCGCTGGTATCTGAAGGATGCGGTGACACGGGACGGGCGGATCGTGGCGCGCCGGTTCCGCGGCTATTTCGACTGCGGCGCCTATACGCGGCTCTCCTCCTATGCGGTGCAGAAGGCGACGGCGCATCTGCCGGGCCCCTACACGATCCCCAATGTGTCGGCGGATACCTATTGCGTCTTCACCAACCGCACGCCGGCGACCGCGATGCGCGGCTTCGGGATCACCGGCGTGGACTTCGCCATCGAGTGCCATATGGACAAGGTGGCGGAGGCGGCGGGGCTCGACCCGGTGGAGCTGCGCATCCTCAACGCCTATCGCGACGGGGACATGAAGGCGCATCGGCGGGTGGCCAAGAACACCGCGCTGATCGAGTGCTGCCAGGTGGCCGCGGAGAAGGCGGGCTGGCCGGTGCGGCCGGAATTTGCCGCGGCGTCGAGCCTGAGGGATGGCGGCGGCGCACGGGCGGAGATCCCGACGACGCGGACGGACGAGGACGGGCGCATCGACGGGGCGCCCGCGACGCGCCCGGCTGCTGCGCCGGCGGCGCCGGCCCCTTCCCGGCCGGCGGCCCCCGCTCCCGCCCCCACACCGGCGCGCGATGTCTATGGGCTGCCGGTGCGGGAGGGGCCCGCGGCGCCGGCACCGCGACCGCAGGCGCCGCCCGTTCCCGCCGCGCAGCCGGCCGCGCCGCCCCCTTCGCCGCCCCCTTCGCCCGCCGCATCGCCGCCCCCTGCCCCTCCGGCGCCGGCGGCGGGCGAGCCCTACAAGCCGGCCGAGCCCTTTACGCGCGGGGTCAAGCGGCCGGGCGGGCACCGGTTCTCCTCGCTCTCCGGCACGCGGAGGCGCTGAGATGGCCCGTCACCCCGGCCGCGGCTTCGCCGCAATCAACTACCCCATCGGCATGAATCTCGGCGGGGACCCGTCGCAGGCGCTCGTGCATTCGAACCCGGACGGCAAGTTCATGGTCTCGCTCTCCTCGATCGATCTCGGGCAGGGCATGAAATCGGTGACCCGGCAGATCGCGGCGGAGACGCTCGGCGTGCCGGTGGCGGATGTGTATGTGGACACGGCCGACAGCGACACCGGCCCGCATTGCATGGGCAGTTTCGCCTCGCGCGGGACGCACCGGGTGGGCAATGCGGTGATCGCGGCGGCGGAGGAGGCGCGGGCGGTGATGCTCGAGGCCGCCGCCGAGGAGCTGGAGGTGAATGCCGCCGATCTCGAGACCGACGGGGCGGGCGGGATCCATGTTAAGGGGGCCCCCTCGCGCGCGATCTCCACCGCGGAGGCCTGTCTGGCCGCGCAGTTCAAGCAGGGGCGCACGGTGTCGGGGCGCGGGATCTTCCTGATCCCGCCCTCGGATGTGGATGCGGAGACGGGGGAGATGAGCCCGGTCTCCTGCTACGCCCATGCCGCGCTGGTGGTGGATGTGGAGGTGGACGACGAGACCGGCGAGCTGACGGTGACCGAGATGAACTCGGCCTATGAGGTGGGGCGCGCGCTCAATCCGCGGCTGGTGGAGCAGCAGCTCGTGGGCGGGGCCTGGATGGGCATGAGCCATGCGGCCTGGGAGACCACCGAGCCCTATTACCCGGACCGCCGGGCGGGGCCGGAGGATTTCAACGCGTATCTCATGCCCGGGCCCGGGGATGTCGCGCCGCATCACATCGCGATCCTGGAGCGCCCGGCGCCGGACGGGCCCTATGGCGGCAAGGGGCCGGGCGAGATGTGCGCGAACCCGGTGCTGCCGGCGGTGGCGAACGCGGTCTACAACGCCGTGGGTGTGCGTATCGACGAGCTGCCGATCACGCCGGAGAAGATCCTGCGCGGGATCCGGGCCAATGGCGGCGCGCGGCCGCAGGGGCGGCCGGGTGGAGAGCGGGCGCAGGGGCGGCCGGGTGGAGAGCGGGCGCAGGAGCGGCCTGGGAGTGGCGCGAACGGGGGTCGCGGCTGATGGCCGTTCGGCCCAGCATTGCGGGGCTGGACGGGCCGGGGCCGCTGGCGCAGGCGCTGCGCGCGGCGCAATACGTGGCCGATGAGGGGCTGGCGACGGCGGCCTATCTGGCGCTGGCGCTCGGCAAGCCGCTGCTCCTGGAGGGCTCGCCCGGGGTGGGCAAGACCGAGGCGGCAAAGGCGATCGCCGCGGTGCTCGCGCGCCGGGTGATCCGTCTGCAATGCTTTGAGGGGATCGACGCCTCGGCAGCGCTCTACGAGTGGAACTATCCGCGCCAGATGCTCGCCATCCGCCAGGCGGGCGAGGACTATGTGAACATCTATGCCGACCAGTTCCTGATCGCGCGGCCGCTGCTGGAGGCGCTGCGGGCACCGCAATCGGCGGTGCTGCTGATCGACGAGGTGGACCGGGCGGACCACGAATTCGAGGCGTTCCTGCTGGAGTTCCTGTCGGACTTCCAGATCTCGATCCCGGAGACGGGGAGCCTCCGCGCGGCCGAGCCGCCGGTGGTGATCCTGACCTCCAACCGGACGCGGGACCTGCACGAGGCGCTGCGGCGGCGCTGTGTCTATCACTGGATCGACTATCCCGATCCCGCGCTGGAGGCGGAGATCGTGATGATGCGCGCGAGCTCGGTGGCGCGGGCGACGGCGGAGGCGGTGGTGGCGGCGGTGGGCCGGCTGCGCGCCGAGCCGCTGGTGAAGCCGCCGGGCGTGGCCGAGACCGTGGAATGGGGGGAGGCCGCGACGCTGCTGGCGGCACAGGGGGCCGCCTGGCCGGAGGCGTTCCGGCGCGCGATCGGCGTGGCGCTGAAGGACCAGGACGATCTGGCCTATGTGGGCCCGCGGCTCGATGCGCTGATCGCGGGGGCTGCAGCATGAGCGGGGGGGGAACAGCCGCGCTGCCGGGCGCGGCGCGGCCCTTTCTGGGCTTTGCGGCACGGCTGCGGGCGAACGGCTTTGCGGTCTCGCCGGACCGGACGGAGGGGTTCCTGGCGGCGATCGGCCTGCTCGGCCCGCGCGCGCTGGAGGATGTGCGCCGGGCGGGGCATGCGATGTTCGGCCCCGGGCCGGAGCGGCGCGCGGAGTTCGACGCGCTTTTCGACGCGCATTTCCTCGGCCGCAGCATCGCCGCACCCGCGGCGGCGGACGAGGACGAGACCGAGGTGCGCGAGGATCGCGACGGCGCCGCCGATCCGCTGGAGCCCGAGGCGGAGGAGGCCGGCGGGGCGGAGGCGACGATGGCCGAGACGCTGACCGCGCGCGGGCTCTCCGGCGGGGGCGACGAGGCCGCACTGGCCCGCTTCGCCCGGCGCGCGCCGGCGCGGCTGCCGCGGCTGAAGAGCCGCCGGCTGCGCCGGGCCCGGCGGGGCGCGGCGCTGGACATGCGGCGCGCGCTGCGCCGCGCGCTGGCGCGGGACGGGGAGCTGGTGGAGCTGCCGCGCCGCGCGCGGGCCTCGCGCCAGCGGCGGATCCTGCTGCTGCTCGATGTCTCCGGCTCCATGCGCGCGGGCCTCGATGCGCGGCTGAGGCTTGCGCATGCGCTGGTGCAGGCCGGCGAGCGGGTGGAGGTGTTCACGCTCGGCACGCGGCTGACGCGGATCACCCGGCCGCTGGCCCTGCGCGACCGGGGCCGCGCGCTGGCGCGGGCCGCGGGGCTGGTGGCGGACTGGGAGGGCGGCACGCGGATCGGCGCGGCGCTGGAGGCGCTGCTGGCGGTGCCGCGCTTTGCGGGCTTCGTGCGCGGGGCGGCGGTCGTCGTGGTCTCCGACGGGCTGGAGCGGGACCGGCCGGAGGCGATGGTGGCCGCGGTGGCGCGGCTCTCGCGCCTGGCATGGCGGGTGGATTGGCTGAGCCCGCTGGCGGCGGACCCCGCCTTCGAGCCGCGCACGGCGGCGCTGGCGGGCGCGGCGCCGTATCTGGACCGGATCGGGGATGGCGGGAGCACGGAGGCGATCGTGGCGGGGCTTCTGGATCTTGCGGAGGGGCGCTGATGCGGATCGTCGACGCGCATCACCATATCTGGCGCCAGGCGGATCTGCCCTGGCTGCTTGGGCCGGAACAGCCCCGCATCTTTGGACCGTACGCGCCGATCAAGCGGGACTACCTGATCGAGGAATTCCAGCAGGACATCAAAAG
>JBCBWF010000087.1:0-14623 GCA_039817245.1 Pseudomonadota bacterium
CGCGGTCTCGGCACGCAACCGCGGCCGGGACCGGGGCGTCGACATTGCGCGCTTTGCGTGGGAGGACGACCCGGCGGCGCTGGCCGCGCGCGAGGATGTGGACTGCGTCGTCGAGGTGATCGGCGGCTCGGACGGGCCGGCCAAGGCCCTGGTGGAGCGGTCGATTTCCGCGGGGCGCCATGTGGTGACGGCGAACAAGGCGCTGCTGGCCCATCACGGCCACGGCCTTGCGGCCGCGGCGGAAGCGGCCGGCGTGTTGCTGGCGGCGGAGGCGGCGGTGGCCGGCGGGATCCCCGCGATGAAGGGCCTCGGAGAGGGGCTGGCGGCCAACCGGATCACCCGCGTATTCGGCGTGCTGAACGGCACCTGCAACTTCATCCTGACCGAGATGGCCGCGCGCGGGGCCGACTATGCGGATGTGCTCGCGGAGGCGCAGCGGCTCGGCTATGCGGAGGCCGATCCGAGCTTCGATGTGGGCGGGATCGATGCGGCGCACAAGCTCGCCCTGCTGGCGGCGCTGGCTTTCGGGACGCGGGTGGATGTCGAGGGCGTCGCGGTGGAGGGGATCGAGCGGATCGCCGCCGCGGATATCGAGACCGCACGGGATATGGGCTTTGCGATCAGGCTGCTCGGGCTGGCGCAGCGCCATGAGGGCGGGCTCGAGCAGCGTGTCGGGCCCTGCATGGTGGCCGCCGGCAGCCCGATCGGCGCGCTGCCGGGGGTCACAAACGCCGTGGTGGTGGAGGGCGATGCCATCGGGCAATGCGCCTTCACCGGGCCGGGCGCGGGGGAGGGGCCGACGGCCTCGGCGATCCTCGCGGATGTGATCGATGCGGCGCGCGGGGCGCGGCGGCCGCTCTTCGGCATGCCCGCGGGCATGCTGGCGGCGGCACCCCGGCTCGGCCATGGGCAGGAGCATGCGCCCTACTACCTCCGGATCATGCTGGAGGATGCGCCCGGCACGCTGGCGCAGGTGGCGACGGCGCTCGGGCAGGAGGGGGTCTCCATCCACCGCATGCGCCAGTACGACCGCGAAGCGCCCGTGCCGGTGGTGATCGTGACGCATGAGGCGCGGCGCGATGCGGTGGATGCGGCGCTCGCGCGGATCGCGGCACTGCCGGTCTGCCGCGCGGAGCCGGTCGCGATCCGAATCGAGACGGTGTGAGGCTTCCTCGGCCGCGCATCCGCCCTGCGGGGCGGTGTGCGGACGGGCTGTTCGCTTGCGCAGGCGGGGGCTGCGGCCTAGAACCGCGGCGCGGGCTGACGCCCGGTCCGGCGCGGGTCGCCGGGGCGGGGCGTGTCCGCGCAGGGCAGCCGAGGGGGACACCATGAGCGCCACGACCGATCCCACGACATTCCAGGACCGAATGCTGTCGCTCGGCCTTGCCCGGGTGTCGGAGGCTGCGGCGATCGCGTCGGCGCGCCTGATCGGCCGGGGCGACGAGAAGGCCGCCGATGCCGCGGCCGTCGAGGCGATGCGCTCGGAGCTCAACAAGCTCGACATCGCCGGGACCGTGGTGATCGGCGAGGGCGAGCGCGACGAGGCGCCGATGCTCTATATCGGCGAGGAGGTCGGCACCGGGAGCGGGCCCGAGGTGGATATTGCGCTCGACCCGCTGGAGGGCACGACGCTGACCGCCAAGGCCATGCCGAACGCGCTGACGGTGATCGCGCTCGGGCCGCGGGGCTCGATGCTGCATGCGCCGGATGTCTACATGGAGAAGCTCGCCATCGGGCCCGGGCTGCCGCCGGATGTGGTGAACCTCGAGATGAACGCAGCGGAGCGGGTGCAGGCCTATGCGGCGGCCAAGGGCGTGCCGACCGAGGCGGTGGGCGTGTGCATCCTCGAGCGGCCGCGCCATCGCGAGCTGATCGACGGGGTGCGCAGCACGGGCGCCTCGGTGCGGCTGATCACCGACGGTGATGTGGCCGGGGTCATCCACTGCGCCGAGCCGAGCACCGGGATCGACATGTATATGGGTCAGGGCGGCGCGCCGGAGGGTGTGCTGGCCGCAGCGGCGCTCAAATGCATGGGCGGGCAGATGTGGGGCCAGCTGGTCTTCCGCAACGACGAGGAGCGTGGGCGCGCCGCGAAGGCGGGGATCACGGATCTCGACCGGGTCTACAGCCGCGACGAGATGGTGCGGGCCGATGTGATCTTTGCCGCGACCGGCGTGACGAACGGCTCGATCGTGCAGGGTGCGCGCCGGGACGGGCCGTTCCTGGAGACCGAGACGATCCTGATGCGCTCGCGCACGGGCTCGGTGCGGCGGGTGCTCTACCGCACGCGCAACCACTAGGGGCCGCTGGGCGCGGGGCCCGCGCCGCCGCCGGCACATGCCCCGCCCACCCACCCTGCATGTGCCGGCGGCGGCGCTGCCTCCGTGCGGTGCTCTAGGCGTGGTGGGGTCGGCGAGATCTTGCGGTCGCGCATTGTGCGTGGCACAGATGTCGTATGCTAGACGAGCCGGCATTTCTGGGTGTGGCGCGCTCGGCCACGGGACGGCGCTGGGTGGGACCCGGTGCTGCCGTGGAGCGCGTCGGCCTCGCCATCGCGCAGGCGGCGGATCTGCCGGAGATCGTGGGCCGGGTGCTGGCGCTACGCGGTGTGGCGCCGCCGGAGGCCGGGGACTACCTCGCCCCGCGCCTGCGTGATCTGATGCCCGATCCCTCCCGCCTCGCCGGGATGGATGCGGCGGCGGAGCGGCTTGCCCGGGCGGCGCGGGGCGGCGAGCGCGTGGCGGTCTTCGGGGACTATGACGTCGATGGCGCGGCCTCGGCGGCGCTGCTCGGCGACTGGCTGGCCCCGTTCGGCATCGAGGCGACGCTCTACATCCCGGACCGGCTGAGCGAGGGCTACGGGCCCAACACGCCGGCGATGGACCGGCTCGGCGGGGCGCATGATCTGGTGCTCTGCGTCGATTGCGGCACGGTCAGCCACGGGCCCGTGGCCGCGGCGGCGGCGGCCGGGGCGGATGTGCTGGTGATCGACCATCACCTCGCCGGCGAGACGCTGCCGGAGGCGGCGACCGCCGTGGTCAACCCGAACCGGCACGATTGCGCGGCGGGGCTCGGCCAGCTCTGCGCGGCCGGCGTGGTGTTCCTGCTGCTGGTGGCCGCGAACCGGATCCTGCGCGCGGAAGGGCGCGCGGTGCCGGATCTCATGGAGGCGCTGGATCTGGTCGCGGTGGCCACGGTGGCGGACATGGCCCCGCTGACCGGGCTCAACCGCGCCTTCGTGCGTCAGGGGCTGAGCGTACTGGCGGGCCGGCGGCGCCCGGGCCTCGCGGCGCTGGCGGATGTGGCGGGGCTGCGCGCGCCGCCCACCTCCAGCGATCTCGGCTTCGCGATCGGGCCGCGGATCAATGCCGGCGGCCGCGTCGGCGAGGCGTCGCTCGGCGTCCGCCTGCTGACAGCGCGGGATGCGGAGACGGCGACGGGGATCGCGGCCCGGCTCGATGCGCTCAATGCCGAGCGCCGGCAGATCGAGGCGGGCGTGCTGGCCGTCGCGATGGCCGAGGCGGAGGCGCGGCTCGACCGTGGGCGCGCGCCGTCGCTCGCCTGGGCCGCAGGGCAGGGATGGCATGCGGGCGTGGTCGGGATCGTCGCCAGCCGGCTGAAGGAGCGGTTCGGCTGCCCCGCCGTGGTGATCGGGCTCGACGGCGAGGAGGGCAAAGGCTCGGGCCGCTCGGTACCGGGGGTCGATCTCGGCTCGGCCGTGGCGGCGCTCGCCCGCGAGGGGGTGCTGCTGGCAGGCGGCGGGCATGCCATGGCCGCCGGGCTGAGCGTGTCGGCCGCCGCGGTGGAGCCGGCCATGGCAGCGCTGGAGGCGCGCCTTGCGGCGGCGGCATCCTCTGCGGGGCTCGGCGGCACCGGCGCCGCGGCCGGGCCGGAGGCGCTGGCGGTGGACGGGGCGCTGGCGCCCGGCGGTGCCACGACAGATCTCGTCTGCCTCCTCGAACGCGCCGGCCCTTTCGGACAGGCGAACCCCGCGCCCCGGCTCGGCTTCGCAGCCGTGCGGGCGGAGGGCGTGCGGGTAAGCGACCGCGGCCACGCCTCCTTCCGCCTGCGCGGCGCCGGCAGTGCGGGGGCGCGGCTCGATGCCATCGCCTTCGGCGCAGGCGAGAGCGGGCTTGCGGAGCTTCTGCTGGCGCGCGCGGCCACCGGCGCGCCACTGCATCTGGCGGGCCGGCTGGTGCTGGACGACTGGGGCGGGCGACGCCGCGCGAAGCTGCGCCTCGACGACGCGGCCGATCCGGCCTAGCCGCCTTCCCGCGGCTCCATCAGCTCGATCCGATTGCCGAACGGGTCGAAGACATGGATCCGCGCGTGCCCGTCCACCGGTCCCGCCGGGACGATCTCGACACCTGCATCCCGGAGCCGCGCTGCCACGCCCGCCAGCCCCGCCACCACGAAGGCCGGATGGGCCTTGCGCGCCGGCACGAAAGGCTCCTCCACGCCGAGATGGACGCGCACGCCCCCCCGCTCAAACCACGCCCCGCCCCGCCCGGCGAGATCGGCGGGCTTGGCCACCTCAGCGAGGCCGAGAAGCCCCGCATAGAACCTGCGCGCCAGAGCCTCCCCGCCGGGCGGCATGGCGAGCTGCACGTGATGGATCGCGGCGATGACCATGGCGCTACGATAGACTGGTCCGCCGCGCCTGTCTCCCGCGTCGCCTCTGCTGAGAGCCCTTGCGCGGGCGCGGCCTTTTCGTTATCTCCGCCCTCCGTGGCGCAGGCACCCTTCGTCTAGCGGTCTAGGACGCCGCCCTCTCACGGCGGAAACACGGGTTCGAGTCCCGTAGGGTGTACCAGACCGGCTGGCCGGTTATATCTTGTGCTGCGGAAACGACGGAGCGCCCTTCGTCTAGCGGTCTAGGACGCCGCCCTTTCACGGCGGAAACACGGGTTCGAGTCCCGTAGGGCGTACCATCGGATGCAATGTTCCAGCCAGGGCAGTGGACAGCCCCGGGGCACACCGGGAGCGCAGAGTGACCGGAAGAGGCACCGGGAGGGAGCGTTGACGGACCGGCTGACCATCGCGACACCGGACGACTGGCATGTGCATCTGCGCGACGGGGCGCTCATGGCCGGCGTGGTGCAGGCAAGCATGGCGCATCTCGGCCGCGCGCTGATCATGCCCAATCTGGTGCCCCCTGTGGTGACGGCGGCGCAGGCGCGGGCCTATCGCGCGCGGATCCTGGCGCATGGCCCCGAGGCCACGCCGATGATGACGCTCTATCTCACCGAGACGACCGATCCCGAGGATGTGGCGGCGGCCGCTGCGGAGGGACTGATCGTCGCGGTGAAGCTCTACCCCGCGGGCGCGACGACGAACTCCGCCTCCGGGGTGCGCGATTTCGATCGGGCGATGCCGGTGCTGGAGCGGATGGCGGAGATCGGTGTGCCGCTCTGCGTCCATGGCGAGGTGGTGGACGCGGAGGTGGACATCTTCGACCGCGAGGCGGTGTTCATCGATCGCGTGCTGGACCCTTTGCGCCGCCGCCTGCCGGGCCTGCGCGTGGTGATGGAGCATGTGACGACGCGCGAGGGGGTCGACTATGTCTCGAGCGCCGAGACGGGGATGGGCGCGACGATCACGGCGCATCACCTGGTGATCAACCGCAACCACATCCTCGCCGGCGGGATCCGGCCGCATTACTACTGCCTGCCTGTCGCGAAGCGGGAAAGCCACCGGCTCGCGCTGCGCGCCGCTGCCGTCTCCGGCGATCCGCGCTTTTTCAGCGGGACGGACAGTGCGCCGCATACGGACGGGCTGAAGCTTGCCCCGTGCGGCTGTGCGGGCTGCTTCACGGCGCCGGTCGCGCTGCCCTTGATCGCGCAGGTCTTCGAGGAGGAGGGGGCGCTCGACCGGTTGGAGGGGTTTCTGTCGCTGAACGGCGCGGCCTTCTACGGGCTCGCGCCCAACCCGGGCCGGCTGACGCTGGCGCGCACCGAGCCCTGGCGGCCGGAGACGGCGGTGGAGACGGCCGTTGGGGATGTCACGGTGTTCGATCCCGGATTCCCGCTCACCTGGCGCGTGGAGGGTTCTGCATGACAGCCACCTCCCCTGCCGACCGCGCGGCGATGGCGCGCCAGACCGCACGGATGCTTCTCGATATCGGCGCGGTCGATATCCGGCCGAGCCCACCTTTCACGCTCACCTCCGGCATGGTCAGCCCCTGCTATATCGACTGCCGGCGGATCATATCCTTCCCGCGCGCGCGGGCGATGGCGATGGACCATGCGTGCCGGCTCCTGCAGGACGCGGTTGGCCCCGAGCGGTTCGACGCGGTGGCCGGTGGTGAGACGGCGGGCATCCCCTTCGCCGCCTGGATCGCCGAGCGGCTGGGCCTGCCGATGCTCTATGTCCGCAAGAAGCCCAAGGGTTTCGGGCGGAACGCGCGGATCGAGGGCCGACTGCGCGAAGGCGAGCGGGTGCTGCTGGTGGAGGACCTGACCACCGATGGTGGCTCGAAGGTGAGCTTCGTGGATGCGATCCGCGAAGCGGGCGGCGAGTGCGCGCACACCGTGGTGGTGTTCTACTACAATATCTTCCCGGAAGTGCCGGAGCGCCTTGCGGAGCGGGGGATCACGCTGCATGCGCTCGCCTCATGGTCGGACATCCTGGCGGAGGCACGGGCGACGGAGCGCTTCGGGCCGGCGGCGCTTGATGCTCTTGGTGCTTTTCTGGAGGCACCGCTGGCATGGTCCGGCGCGCATGGAGGCAAGGACACATTGTCCGTCTGACGCTCAGCACTTCTCTGTTTCGCTCGTCCCGCGCCTACCCACGTCATCGTGCTGCCGAACTTCGGAACAAAATGTGAACGCAACCGATCCGATGGCAAGCTGAGACTGAGCGACGGCGGTGATCCGGTGTTTACCAAGTCACGGGCAAACTGACGTGGGTCGGAGCGGTCGCAACCGGCCAAAAGATCTGTGTCGATCCGATCCGATGCCACCTTCCCTTTACGCAGACAAAGCGGCGCGCTCGCGCTGCATCAGCGGCCAGAGGATGGCGGCGCCGGTAAGCAGGATGGCGGCGGCTGTCAGGCTGGGAAGCGTGTAACTGCCAGTCTCGACCCGCAAGAGCCCCGCGACGGCAGGGCCGATCATCTGCCCGGCGGCGAAGGCGGCGCTCATCAGGGCGACCGCGCGCTGTGCCCGCGCCGGCTGGCGTCTTGCCGCCTCCTGCAGCCCCAGCGCCGTCAGCGCCATGAACGTGCCCCCGAGGGCGACAGCCGCAAGCGTCAGCGCCGCAGCGCCGCTCGCCACGGCGGCGAGACCCACGCCCGCAGCCTCCACCAGCATCGCTGCGAGAAAGGCACGGAGCACCCCGAAGCGCCGCGCCGCGCGCTCCCAGAGCCAGACCGAAGGGATCGCGGCCAGGCCGACCGCGAGCCAGACCAGCGCCTCCTCCGCCCGGCTGCCACCGCCCTCGCGGAGCGATGCGACGATGAAGGTCGCCGTGATCACATAGCCGTAGCCAACGCAGCCATAGGCCGCCGCCAGCCGCCAGAAGCCGGGATCCGGCGCATCGGCGGGCGCGGCCTGTGGCGCGGCACCCGTCGCCGCCGGCGCCTCCGCCGGCGCGAGCCGCAAGACGACGAGGAGTGCGACAAGCGTCGCCGCGCCGCCGGCGAGCCAGAGCGCGCGCCATGCCTCCCCCACCATCACCCAGGGCGAGGACAAGAGCGCGGTGATCGCAATCCCGCTGCCGACGCCCGCGAAATGGATCCAGGCGTACTGCCCCTCGCCGCGCGCGCGCAGCCGTGCGAGCACCAGCGTCGAGGCCGTGACCAGGATCACCGCACTCGCCACGCCGCCGAGAAACCGCAGCGCGATCCAGAGCCCAACCCAATCCGCCACCGCCATCGCTGCGGTGCTGAGCGCGCTGACGACAAGGCCCACGACCAGCCATCGCCGCGGATGGCCGCGAAAGAGCGGCAGGCCCACCATCAGCGCGCCGGCGAGATATCCCGCGAAATTCGCGCTCGCCACGAACCCGGCGAGACCCGGCGTCAGCCCCGCGCTCGCCATCATCGGCAGCGCAGGGGTGAGGATGAACCGCCCGATCCCCATCCCGCCGGCCAGCGCCACCAGGCCGCCGAGCGCCAGCAGAACCGGCGATGGCCGGGCCGCGCCCCGCTCGAGGCCGAGCGTCACGCCCGGGCGCGCAGTATTGCGCCTCTCATCCTGCCCTCCCATATCTCCCGAAGAACCGGTGCTGCCTCGCGGGCCGGACCACTCTGTCGCTTGTGAACCGAGGACACGAGAGCATGACGCGACTTTCCTTTGCCTCGTATCCCCATCTCCTGGGGTTCGAGCAGCTCGACCAGCTCGTCGAGCGCACCGCCAAGGCGGGAAGTGACGGGTATCCGCCCTACAATATCGAGCTAATCGGCGAGCACTGCTACCGCATCACCCTCGCCGTGGCGGGGTTCGCGGAGGCCGATCTCGCCATCACGGTCGAGGACGGACAGCTCTTCATCCGCGGCCAGCAGCGCGACGATCCGAAGCGGGAATACCTTCATCGCGGGATCGCTGCACGCCAGTTCACCCGCAGCTTCGTGCTTGCGGAATATGTTGAGGTCGAGGGCGCGTCGCTGGAGAGCGGGCTCCTGCATATCGACCTCGTGCGCCGGCGCCCGGAACCGGTCGTGCAGACCATCCGGATTGCGACGCCGAGCTGACTGTCGACGTAAGGAGCGAGAGTATGACCAAACACGACGAGATCCATCCTGGCGCGAAGCCCATCGTGTATGTCCGCGAGGCGCCGCGCGAATCACTTCCCAGCGAATTGCAGGAAGCGCCCGGGCCGCTCTATGCGCTGCACGACGCGGAAGGGAACCGCCTTGCACTCGCGCATGATCGCGACGTGGCCTTCGCGCTGGCGCGGCGCAACGATCTGAGCCCGCTCAGCGTGCACTGAGCAGCGGTTCTCTGCGGAGACTGCTGGCAAGAGAACCGGGCCGCCTGCCTGCGAGGCGGCGGCCCTTCGGTCACGCCGCGCGTGACGCGCTCGGCTCGGTCATGAGCGCATAAAGCGCGCTCGCCGTGCCTGTCTGGCGCAGCTTGGCGCGCAGGTCCGCATCGCGGAACAGCCGGGAAATCCGTGCCAGGGCACGGAGATGGTCGGCCCCGGCATCGTCCGGCGCGAGCAGCACGAACATCAGATCCACGCCCTTGCCATCCGCCGCATCGAACTCCACGGGCGTCTCCAGGCGCGCGAGCAGGCCCGCGATCCGGTCGACCCCCTCGATCCGCGCATGCGGAATCGCCACGCCGGAGCCCATCGCCGTCGAGCCCAGGCGCTCGCGCGCAATGAGCCCCTCGCAGACGCGCCGCGGATCCACGCCATACACATCGCCCATACGGTTGGCGATGTCCTGGAAGACATGCTTCTTGCTCGTTGCCCTCAGCGCCGGCAGCACAGCCTGCGGCTGCAGCAGGTCGGTCATCTTCATTGCAAAGCACCCATCGCGTGTCGCCCCTCCCAGGAGCAGTCTTTTATCTGGCGCTCACTCTTGCTCAGACATCTGGCCTTTCTTGGGCCAGATCAGGGTCTACCCAGCCCACATTCCCGTCCTCGCGCTGGTAGACGAGGTTCAGCCGACCGTTCGCCCGGTTCTTGAAGATCAGGAACGGGGCATGTGCCAGCTCCATCTGCATCACCGCATCACCGACTGAGAGCGCCCGGATCTCCATCTGGGTCTCGGCGATGATCACAGGCTGCGGATCGGTCCCATCCTCCGCCTCGTCACCCGGATCATCTTCTGCGCTGGCGAGCACGTACGACTGTGCGGCGATCAGGTCAATCGGATCCTGATGCCGCTGATGATGATTCTTCAGGCGCCGCTTGTAGCGGCGGATCTGTTTCTCGATCCTTTCGGCCGCCTGTTCGAAGGCTGCGTAGATTTCCGGGTCGTTGCCATGCGCCTGGGCCTGCAGCCCGGTGGCCAGATTGACGGAAGCATCGCATTTAAAAAAGTTTTTCGCGTCGCGCGAGAGCACGACACTCGCCCCCACAGGGCGCTCGAAATACTTGTATACGGCCTGGCTCAATCGGTCCTCCACATGGGTCTGGAGGGCCTCGCCGACGTCGATCTGCTTTCCGGAGATCTTGATGTGCATGGAAACTCCTGCGCGTCTCACCGGGCCCCGGATAGGGTCCCGTCTCTTCCCACCGGGACGGCGCGGCTGCGTTGACGAATGTCAACGCCGGGTCGACATCGCGACTCGATGGCTGTCCAGAATAACCGCGAAACATTCGATAATGAAATGGTCGCTATCAAGGCACCGAAAACATCCCTCGCCTCAGGCGAGCGCCCGGCGACGGCGTCGTTCCACGGATGATGGGATTTTGAGAAGCTTTCTATACTTTGCGACTGTGCGCCGCGCGATCGCGATGCCTTCGCTGCGCAGCTTGTCCACCACATCGTCGTCGGAGAGCACGGCGTCACCCGCCTCCGCCTCGATCACCGCCTTCACGCGCTGGCGCACAGTCTCGGCCGCGAGATCCTGATCCTCGCCGACGGCGTTGGAGAAGAAAAATTTCATCTCGTACAGGCCACGCGGGGTCTGGATGAGCTTGTTGGAGGCGACGCGGCTCACGGTTGATTCGTGCAGCCCCGCCTCATCGGCCACGCGGCGCAGCGTGAGCGGGCGCAGGCCGGCGGGGCCGATCTCGAAGAACCCGCTCTGCGCGCGGACGATCTCGCGCGTCACGCTGAGAATCGTGTTTGCGCGCTTCTCAACGCTGCGGATCAGCCACTGCGCCTCGGCCCGCCGCTCGGCAATCCAGCGATCCGTCTCGGCGCCGGCGGCATCGAGGCTGACGGCGAAATGGCGGTCCATGCTCACCCGCGGCAGCGTTTCGGGGTTGAGCACGATCTCCCAGCCCCCATCCCGCCCGCGGCTGAGCAGCACATCCGGCACCCTGGGCGCCACCGGCTCGGGCGCAAAGGCATGGCCCGGGCGCGGGTCGAGCCGGCGAAGATCGGCGAGCATGTCGGCCAGGTCCTCCTCCGTCGCCCCGATCGCGGCACAGAGCCGGCGCAGATTGCCCGTGGCCAGCAGATCCAGCCGATCGATCAGCGCCTGCATCATCGGATCGAGCCGGCCCCGCTCGGCGAGCTGCAACGCCATGCATTCGGCCAGCGAGCGCGCGCCCACACCGGTCGGCTCGCATCCCTGCACAAGCGCGAGCCCCGCCTCGAGATCCGCATGCGCGATATCGAGACGGGCGCCGATCTCCTCCATCGGTTCGCGCAGATAGCCGTCCTCCTCCAGCGCATCCACGATGCAGAGGGCGACGGCGCGATCCATCGGCGGCGCCTTGAGCTGTCCGATCTGCGCGATCAGCGCCTCGCGCAGTGTTGGCCCGCTGCCCGCGCGCTCGCCCGCATCGGGCAGCGCTTCCCCCGCGCCCATTCCCGCCGCACCGCTGCCCGAAGGACCGGCGGCGGCCGGGCGCTCGGGCAGCGGCGCGTCGTAGACATTCTCCGCCCCGCCATCGAGCGCACGGTCGACAGCGCCCGGATCCTCGCCCGGCAGGCCGGCAGGCTCCGCCTCGCGCGGCGCCTCCGCCTCGCCGGTCCCGTCGTCGCGGCTCAGAAGGGGGTTCTTCTCCGTCTCGTCGGCCACATAGGCGGAGAGCTCGAGATTGCTCATCTGCAGGAGCCGGATCGCCTGCTGCAGCTGGGGCGTCATCACCAGCTGCTGCGATTGCCTGAGCTCCAGACGCAAACCCTGCATCGCCACTACCGCCCTGAAAACCTGCTCCGGGGCAACGGCTTAGATTCTGAAGCCTTCCCCAAGATAAACGCGACGAACGTTCTCGTCGCGCACAACCTCGGCGGGTGCACCGCTCATGAGCACATGACCATCATGCAAGATGTAGGCCCGGTCAATAATCTCGAGGGTTTCGCGCACATTGTGGTCGGTGATGAGCACGCCGATCCCGCGATCCTTCAGGTGACCGACGAGATCGCGGATCTCGCCCACGGCGATCGGATCGACGCCCGCGAACGGCTCGTCGAGGAGCACGTAGCGCGGGTTGGAGGCAAGGCAGCGCGCAATCTCCACGCGCCGCCGCTCCCCGCCCGACAGCGCCGAGGCCGGCGCGCGGCGCAGATGCGTGATCGAGAACTCGCCGAGCAGCGCATCGAGACTGCGCTGGCGCGTCGCGCGGTCGCGGATCCCGAGCTCGAGCACGGACAGGATGTTGTCCTCAACGGTCAGCCCGCGGAAGATCGAGGCCTCTTGCGGCAGATAGCCGAGCCCCATGCGCGCGCGGCGATACATGGGCAGCAGGCTCACATCCACGCCGTCCACATGGATCACGCCGGTGTCGCAGGGCACGAGGCCGATCACCATGTAGAAGCAGGTGGTCTTGCCCGCGCCGTTGGGCCCGAGCAGGCCCACCACTTCGCCGCGGCGGAGCGAGAAGGAGACGTCGCGGACAACGGGGCGGCGGCGATAGGCCTTGCCGAGGCCCCTGATGACGAGCCCGTCTTCCACCGCTCGCAGCGCGCTCGACACCGGATGCGTCAGTTCTGCTGTGTCTGCGCCGGGGCGAAGAGGCTCTTCACGCGGCCTTTCGCGCCGCCTTCCATCCGCCCCGTGCCGTCGTTGAGGTTGATGACGAGGCGCTGGCCGCTGATCGCGTTGTTGCCCTGGGTGAGGATGACCGCGGCATTGTCCGAGCCGCCCATGAACATCATGCCGGAGACCACGTCGTACTCGGCCCAGGCGCCCTTCGCCGTCTCCGCGCCGTTGGTGAGGAACACATTGCCCTCCGCGCGCATTTTCTTGATGGCGCCGGTGTCGCCCGAGCTCTCCTCCTGGTCGTAGGAGACCTCCACGCGGTCCGCCTCCAGCCGGAGGGTGCCCTGGCCGGCGATGACCGCGCCGGAGAAGATCGCCAGTTCCTCGGCCTGGCGGACTTCCAGCGCGTCCGAGGTGATCTCGATGGGCTCCGAGCGGTCGTGCTTGAAGCCGGCGAAGGGGCCGTCCGCGCCCTGGGCCGAGGCCGTGCCGGCCTGCGCGAGGGCAAGCGCGAGCGCCGCCGCCATGATCCGTCCTGCCGCCACGCGTGCCTCCTCGCCTGGTTCCACCGCCCCGGGGCAGCACAGGCGGGCTGCTGCCAGGGCCCCGTCGCGCGCGAGCCTACTGTCTCGAAGTCGGCGTGAACAGCACGCGTACGTTTCCGTTGAAATAAAGGGTAACGGCGTTTCCGCCGGACTTTCCCGCACTTGCCCCGTTTTCGGACGCCTCTGCGCCGCCTGCCAGGCGGAACCGGTCCGCCTCGATCCGGCCTGTGGGGCCCTCTCCCGTCACCGCACCCGGCGCTTCGGCGCCCTGCGCGGCGAGGTCGATCTCCAGCGTCTCGGTCCGGAAACTGTACCCGTCGGAGGTAGTGATGCGCACGGCACCGCTCAAGGTAAGCGTCTCGGCCTTGCGCTGCATCATGCCCTGATCGGCGCGGGCCTGGAGCTGGCGGCCATCCGCGAGCGTGATCTCGCCCTCCGGTGCCTCGAGACCGATACGCTCGGCGAGCGTGGTCTCCGGGATCGCGGCCACGGCGCGCAGCAGGAAGGGCTCGCCCCCCGGCGTGCTCCCGGCAAAGCGCGGGGAATCGAGCCGCAAGCCCGCCCCGAGCCGCGCCAGCTCCTCCGCCGTGAAGAAGTCGCTCACATAGCTGCGCTCGCGCCCGGCGACGAAGATAAGGGCGAGGATCAGGAGCGCGCCGATCGGGAGCACGAACTTCGCCAGCCGCACGAAGCGCGAGTAGCGCACTGCGCGGGCCTGGCGGGCCGGCAGGCTCTCGCGCCGCGCCACGGCTCTCAGCGCCCGTCCACGCCGGCGCGCAGGCAGTCGTGCAGGTGCAGGATGCCGAGCGGTCGGCTCGGCGCATCCGCGGCCGTAACGAAGAGGCAGGTGATCTTGCGCTCGTTCATGAGCGCCAGCCCCTCCTGCGCCAGCCGCGTCGGGCGGATCGTGCGCGGGTTGGGCGTCGCCACCTCGTCGGCGCGGCATTCCAGCAGCCCGTCCATGCGCCGGCGCAGATCGCCATCCGTCACGATGCCGACGAGCCGGCCGCCGGCATCCACCACGCCCGCAACGCCGTAGCCCTTCTGGGTCATCACCAGGATCGTCTCGGTCATCGGGGTGTCCGGGCGCACGAGCGGCATCGCCTCGCCCTTCGCCATCAGATCCTCCACCGCGACGAGCTGCGCGCCGAGCTTGCCGCCCGGATGGAAGGTGCGGAACCGCTCCACGGTGAACTGGCGCCGCTCCATCAGCGCCACCGCCAGCGCATCGCCGAGTGCCATGGTGAGCGTGGTCGAGGTGGTGGGCGCGATCGCGCCCGGCCCCACCTCCGGCGCCTGGGGCAGCGTGATCGCAACGTCTGCCGCGCGCAGCAGGGTGGAGCCCGGGCGCGAGGCCACCCCGATCAGCGGGATGGAAAAGCGCCGCGTATGCGCCACCACATCCGCAAGTTCCTGCGTCTCCCCGGAATTCGAGAGAACGAGCGCCACGTCCGCCGGCGTGATCATGCCGAGATCGCCGTGGCTCGCCTCCGCCGGGTGCACGAACTGCGCCGGCGTGCCAGTAGAGGA
>JBCBWF010000483.1:0-3687 GCA_039817245.1 Pseudomonadota bacterium
CAGGGGCGGCGCATGCGAGGCGGTCCCGGGCTCGACCCGGGACCGCCCTTGTGGCGCGCGTCCCGCCCCGCTGTGAGGAAGCTCACAGTGCAATTCCTCACACCGTCAGTAAAATCGCAACGACGGACCTGCCGATACACTTCGTTCTTCTTGCTCCACGCCCCGCTTCCGCGGCCAATGCCGGGAGACAACGATGTCAGTTGATATAAAAATCCGCCGACTTCTCGAAACCGACCCGTTTCTCAACGCCATTCATTTCAGCATGCCCGGTGCGCCGACCATCCGGCCGCGGGACTATCGCGCGCTGGCAAGCTGCTTCTCGAAACGCCCGGTCCGCCGCCGCATCCGTGTCGCTACACGATCCGTCCACATCCTGAGCGGCTTTGGCGCGCAATACGTCTCGGCCAATACGCCCCTCCAGCGCCGCCAGGCGGACGGCACGCTGCGCACCGTCACCACCCTGCGCGGCGACACCGTCTATCTCAGCGCGCCGAACATCCTCGACACCAGTCACGGCCGCGCCCTCGTGGTGCACGAGCTCACCCACGCGCTGATCGACGCGATGATGATCGAGGTCTCCTTCCGCGACGACGAGGCGGTCGCCTATCTTGCCATGCTCCTCTACTTCCACGCCGCCGGCGGCGGGTCGTGGTACGGCCGCCCCGAGCCGGATGAGAGCCGCGGCCGCGCGCGCAACCGCCAGGCCCTGGAGGCCATGCGCACCGTCGCGCTCGGCGTCGGCGCGCGCGCCGGCGCGGGCCCGACGGAGGTCACGCAGGACGAACGCCTCGCCCTCCGCCAGGCGATCGGCACCTATGGCTACCCGCTCGGCTCCTCCTCCTTCTGCAACGGAATCGGGGGCTGGCGTCTGCAGGACGGTACCTGGATCCGCGCAGGCCGCTGAGCCCCCGCCCCCCTAGACGCCGCCCCGAGACGCCGCCCCCTGGCGCAGGCCACAGCGCCTTCCCCGCTCAGACCGCCTCGTCGATGATGAGGGCGAGGTTGCGGAACAACACGCTGTCGTTGCGCGTATCGAGCCAGGTGTTTGCGAACCGGTCGCCCCGCCGCGTGTTCGCGCGCTGCTTCACATTGACGACGATCCGCTCGTTCACCGCGTGATGCACCGCGCGGGTGAAGGCGTTGCGGTAGCGGTGCCGCGAACGCAGCTCCTCGATGCTCCGCGCCCCGCTCCGCCCTGCGGCGGCGCGCCGGCCGATCGCGGTGCCTGCATCGATGCCCGCCTGCGCGATCGCCACGCCGGCATGGGCCGGCACGAGCGCGAGTTCGCGGATGTTGTCGACCACCGCCTGACCCAGGGTCCGCGGCCCGGTGCTCGCCCGGCAGATCTGGAGCTTCAGGGTCTCCGCCGGCGCGCTCGCGCCGACGCGCGCCGAGCGAAACCGCGCCGATCTGTACTGTTCCTCCAGCAGGAAGTTGATGATCGACGACTTGTAGCCCTGCAAGGTATACTGCCGATCCCCGAGGCTGATATCCACGAAGCGGAGCGGGGGCTGCAGCCCGGGTGACCAGCTGTGATCGGTGGCCCAACCATGTCTCATCTTGGTGCTTCCTTCTGAAAAACGACGTTGTGCCAGAAGGATGCGGGGGTCCGCCCCGCCGCAGTGTGAGCATCGGCACACCCGCCGGTCACACTGCCATCACGCTTCGGCGACGCCGCCCGACGCGCCCCTCGCGCGCCCGCGAGTGCCGCCCGTGCCGGCTCGCGGTTTCACCGCAAAGATTAAGCCACTGTGATCTCAGTAGAAATTTTCAGCCGCGCCTAATAATGCAGCCACCATTCAATATTCGCCAAAAAAATGACGATCAAACGACTCAGTGAATAAAGCCGAAGGCGCCGCGGCCCCGCCCCCTTCAGCCCCGCCCCTCAGCCCTGAAATGATTTCAGGCCGCGGCCTGCGCGTAGCGATGGGGATGCGCCGGGAACACGCCCAGCACCTTCAGCCGCTTGGTGAAGAAGTCCAGCTCCTCCAGCGCCAGGCGCACCCGCTCCTGCTCGGGATGCCCCTCCACCTCCGCGTAGAACTGAGTCGCCGTGAAGGAGCCGTTGATCATGTAGCTCTCCAGCTTGGTCATGTTCACGCCCGTCGTCGCGAACCCGCCCATCGCCTTGTAGAGCGCCGCCGGCACGTTGCGCACCTCGAAGACAAAGCTCGTCACCGCGCGCGCCTCGCCCGGATCCGCCTCGATCTTCTGGCGCGACATCACCAGGAACCGCGTCGTGTTGTGGTCCGCGTCCTCGATGTTCTCCGCCAGCGCCTCGAGCCCGTAGGTCTCCCCGGCCAGCCGCGAGGCGATGGCGGCGCGTCCCTTGTCCGCACCCTCCGACACGGCCTTGGCGCTGCCCGCCGTATCCGCCGCCGCCACGGGCCGGATCCCGCGCTCCTTCAGAAAGCCGCGGCACTGCCCCAGCGCCACCGTATGGCTCTGCGCCTCGGTCACCTCCTGCAGCGTCACTCCCGGCTTGGCCAGAAGCTGCAGCCGGATCGGCACGAAATGCTCCGCGATGATGTAGAGCCCGCTCTCGGGCAGCAGATGGTGGATATCCGCCACCCGCCCGTAGAGCGAGTTCTCGATCGGCAGCATGCCCAGGCGCGCCTGCCCGCCCCGCACCGCCGCGATCGCATCCTCGAAGGTCGGGCAGGGCAACGCCTCCATGCGCGGAAACACCTCGCTGCACGCCTGGTGCGAGAAAGCGCCGATCTCGCCCTGGAATGCGATCGCTCCGGTGGTCTCGCTCAGCATCGCCCTATGCTCCTCTTCTGTCTGGTGCTGGTTCGGATCGGCTGCGCGCAGGCGGCCCGCGGCGCAGCGCCGGTGCGGCACGCCCGAAGTGGCACGCGGGTGCAACACAATCCGGTCTTTCACGTCGAATGGTCGCGGCTTATACGGCTTGGCAAGGCGCGCGGGAAGACGATATTCGGGCCGCGGACACCCGCTGCATACCCGACCGGGCCAGTTGGAGGAAACGGGATCGATGAGCTTCGATGACTTGAACAAGATCGCTGGCGCCCTCCTCGGCGCGTTTTTGCTGTTTCTGCTTCTGGGTTTCTTCTCGGAGAAAGTCTTCGAGGGAGACCATCACGGCGAAACGCTGGCCTATGCGCTCGATACGGGTGACGACGAGGCGGAGGAAGGCGAGCCGGAGCCGGAGGTCGATCTTGCATCGCTCGTGCCCTCGGCCGATGCCGCCGCCGGGGAGAAACTGTTCCGTCAGTGCGGCGCCTGCCACAAGGTGGAGGACGGCAAGAACGGCGTCGGCCCGCATCTCTGGGGCGTCGTGGGCCGCGAAATCGCCAGCGTCAGCGGCTACGGCTATTCTGACGCGCTCGCCGGGATCGATGGTGCCTGGGAGCTCACGGAGCTGAGCGGCTTTCTCGAGAACCCGAAGACCTGGGCGCCCGGCACCAAGATGGCCTATAAGGGCCTCTCGGACCCGCAGGATCGCGTCAACCTCATCGCCTATCTGAACGAGGCGGACGGGTCGCCGATCGAGCTCGCCGCCGCCCCGGCGGAGGCCCCGGCGGAGGCCCCGGCCGAGGACCCCGCGACCGAGGAAGCCGAAGCGCCGGCCGATGCGGAGACCGAGACCGCCGCCGCCGAGCCCGCCGCGGAAGCCGCGCCGGAGGCCGAGGCCACCGAGGCTGAGACCGCGACCGAGACGGCCGA
>JBCBWF010000399.1:0-4664 GCA_039817245.1 Pseudomonadota bacterium
ACCGGGTTCCCGTTGCGATCCGCAACGCGGCGGCCCTCCCCGACTTGTCGCATGCGCTCTTGACGAGAAGGAACAGTCATGCACGGACCGGCCCCCCCACCGGGACAGGCGGTGGCAGAGGCGCGCGTCTCCGCGCTCGCCGCCGTCCAGCCCCGCGTTGTGCTCGCGGCCGTCGCGGGTCTTTTCGCGGTCGCGCTCGCGGCGTTCCTGGCGCGGGGCGGCATCGAAGGCGGCGGGCTCCGCTATGCTGCAGGTGCGCTGCTTGGAGGGGTCGCCGGGATCGGCCTCTACCACGCGGCCTTCGGTTTCACCGCGGCCTGGCGGCGCATGGTGCGCGAACGCCGCGGCGCGGGCCTGCGCGCACAGATGCTGCTGATAGGCCTCGCCTGTGCACTCACGTACCCGCTCATCGGCTTCGAGGCGGCGACGGGCTGGAACATGCACCCGGTGGTGCTGCCCATGACGCTCGCCTCCGCCACCGGCGCGTTCGTCTTCGGCATCGGGATGCAGATCGGCGGCGGCTGCGCCTCCGGCACGCTCTTCACGGTGGGTGGCGGCTCGACGCGCATGCTCGTCACGCTCGCCTTCTTCATCGCCGGAAGTGTCTGGGCAACCGCGCATATTCCCACCTTCTGGGCCAATCTCGACGGGCTTGTCGGCATCGGCCGCCTGCCGGGCACCTCGGTGGTGAGCAGCTTCGGCGCCATCGGCGGCCTCGCGGTCCTCGCAGCCTTCCTCGCCGCGATCTGGCTCGGCTCGGCGACGATCGAGCGGCGCGCTCATGGCGCGCTCGAGGCGCCGCGGCGCACCGCCGGCGTCCTCGGCGGGCCCTGGTCGCTCGCCTTCGGCGCGGTCGTGCTCGCCATCGTCAGCATCGGCTGCTTTCTCCTCTTCCAGCGCCCCTGGGGCGTCACCGCAGGCTTCGCGCTCTGGGGCGCCAAGATCCTCGACGCCGCGGGCGCGGATGTCGCGAGCTGGCCCTACTGGTCGGGCTGGCGCGCGGGCCCGCTCGAGGCGAGCGTCTTCGCCGACCGCACCTCCGTGATGAACTTCGGCATCGTCTTCGGCGCCCTCGCCGCCGCGGGCCTCGCCGGCCGCTTCGCCCCGGTGCGCCGGCTCACCGCGCGCGAGCTCTGGACCGCGGTGCTCGGCGGTCTCCTCATGGGCTACGGCGCGCGCCTGGCCTATGGATGCAATATCGGCGCGTATCTCGGCGGGCTCGTCTCGGGCTCGCTCCATGGGGTGTGGTGGATGCTCTGGGGTTTCCTCGGCTCGGCCGCCGGCACCTGGATGCGCGCCCGCCTCGCCATGGATCCGCCGCTCCAGCCCGCCCGCGCCCCTGCCTGACCCCCCAGCCCGGAGACCCGTCCATGCTGCGCCAGATCCGCCTCGCCCTGCTTCTTGCCCTCGCCCTGCCCGCCCTTGTCATGCCCGCCCTCGCGGCGGCCGGCCCGATCGAGCCCCGCGAGGGCTGGGTCGTTACTGCGAGCGAGAAACCCTATGCGGACCTGCTCACGGACCTGAAGGCCGCCATCAAGGCCGAGAAGATGATCAAGGTCACGGAGGCCGGGCCGACGGGTGCTGCCAAATCGCGCGGCATCACCATTCCCGGCAACCGTGTCCTCGGCGTCTTTCGCAACGATTTCGCGGTGCGCATCCTGCGCCTTAGCACCCCGGCCATGATCGAGGCGCCGATACGGTTCTACGTGACCGAGGCGCCGGACGGGCGTGGCTGGCTCTCCTACCGCACCCCCAGCGCGGTCTTCGCACCCTATGCCGAAGACGGCGGCGCGGCGCTCGCCGAAGCCTCGGCCGAGCTCGACACGATCTTCGCGGCCATCGCGGCCCGCGCCCTCGGCGCCGGCGGCTGAGCCCCCACGGCCCCGAAGCGCGCCCCCGGAGCATCGCCGCGAATTGGCACTGGACAAGCGCGGCGGCGATGCCCTAGATCCCTGCCACGCCAACGCTGGCCGATGCCCGGGTAGCTCAGTTGGTAGAGCAGCGGATTGAAAATCCGCGTGTCGGTGGTTCGAATCCGCCCCCGGGCACCACGCACTCCGCAGGCAGAATGGCCCTGGTGCGCAGGGTCCCGCTCTAGAGGCCGAGCGCGCGGCGCTGCCCCTCCGCGAAGCCCTGCACCAGCCGGTCGGCCACCAGCGCCAGCATCGCCATCGCCGCGCCCGCCGCGATCCCCAGCCCGATATCCGCCTGACCGAGCGCGAGATAGATCGACTGGCCGAGCCCCGTCGTCCCGATCAGCGCCGCGATCACCAGCATGGCGAAGGCGTAGAGGATGGTCTGGTTGAGCCCCAGCAGGATCGTCGGCGCCGCATAGGGCGCGCGCACCTCACGCAGGATCTGCCATCGCGTCGCGCCAGACGAGACGGCCGCCTCGATCAGCTCGGGCGGCGTCTCGACCAGCCCATGGCGCGTGTAGCGGATCATCGGCACGATGGCGTAGGCGCAGATGGCCAGGAAGGCCGAGAACTCGCCGATCTGGAAGAACATCAGCACCGGGATCAGGAAGACGAAGAGCGGGATGGTCTGCAGCATGTCGCAGACCGGGCGCAGGACCCGCCAGGCCAGCGGGCTGACCGCCGCAAGAAGCCCGAGCGCGCCGCCAACAAGTGCGCAGGCGAAGACCGCCGCGCCGGAGAGGTAGAGCGAGAGCAAGGCGCGCTCCCAGAGCCCGGACACGAGGATCACCGCGAGGAGCAGCACCACGAAGCGTGCAAGCCGCGGGCCGCCTGCCTGCCAGCCGAGCGCCCCCGCGCCGACCAGCACAAACGGCCAGGGCAGCTGCGAGACACCCGTCTCGAGCACACCCGCCCCGATCAGCACCATCGCGCCGAGCGAGAACCGGCCCGTCGCCGCAAGCAGCCCCCCGATGACCGCCGCCACCCCGAAGAGGCCGGCGCTCATCCAGGGCGTCCAGGCAAAGCCCCAGGTGAATGGGAGCACCGCTTCGTCGAGCCCGATCCGCAGCGGCAGGAGACCGTAGAACATCGCCGCGTTCTTCACGCTGTCGAGCGCCGCGCCGTTTGCCGCCGTGAAGGCGCCGACGGCCCCGTCCACCGCGGCCGCGGCCGGGCCGAAGAGCGCGAACTCCCCCGGCGGCGGCAGCGCGAAAACGGCCACCGCCGAGAGCGGCAGCGCGGCCGCCAGCACGCCCCAAATGACCCGCGGATCGTGCCGCTCGCGCTCGGCCGCCAGCTGCGCCGACATCCGGTCGATCACGATGGCAAAGACCACGATCACCAGCCCCGCCAGGAACGCCTGCCCGAACTGCGCCTTGCGCATCGTGAGCAGCACCTCCCAGCCGATATCGTCGAAGCCGCCGATCACGGCAGCGATGATCACCATGGAGAGTGCCGCCATGAGGCACTGGTTGACGCCCACCATGATCTGCGTCGCCCCCGCCGGAAGCTCGATCAGAAGGAGCTGCTGCCAGCGCCGCGCGCCGGACATGACGGCGGCCTCCTTGATCTCCGGCTCGACCCGCTCGAGGCCAAGCAGGACATTGCGCGCCATGGGCGGCGCCGCATAGATCGCCGAGGCGATGAGCCCCACCACCGGTCCGAAGCCGAAGAGCAGCAGGAGGGGCGTGAGATAGGCGAAGGTGGGCACCGTCTGCATCACGTCGAGCACCGCCTGCACGGCCGTGCGCACCCGCGGCACCTCATAGGCCAGCACCCCGATCGCGAGCCCCAGCGCCAGCGCCAGCGGCACCGAGACGAAGACCAGCGCGAGCGTGTTCATGCTCTCGACCCAGTAGCCGGAGGCCAGCACGAAGCTGAGCCCGCCGAGCCCCAGCGCCGCCATGCGCGCGCCCCCGAGATACCAGCCAAGCGCCGTGACCGTGCCGATGACCAGCGGCCAGGGCGTGGCGGTCAGCAGCCAGTTCGCCCCCGCCATCGGCCAGGCGAGCGCGGCAGAGAAAAGCCGGGCCGCAGGCTTTATCGCCTCCAGAAACCAGGTGACCGCTGCCCCCAGCCACTCGGTCGTCGGCGGCGTCCAGGCGGCCGGCCATTTGGTGATCCACGGCGCGACGGGCGCCAGCGCCAGGCAAAGCGCGCCGACCGCGAGCGTGATCAGCGCCGGCCCCGCGCCCGCCGGCACCGCCGCCACGAGCCGCCCGACTGCCCCGCGCAGCCCGGCCAGCGCCGGCGCGCCTTGGCCCGCATCGGCGAGGCTCACCGCGCCTCCTCCGCCAGCGCGCGGGTCAGCGTCTCGGGGCGCAGGAGCCCCACGGCCCGCCCCTCGCCATCACGCACCGCCATCGGCTCCAGCGTCCGCGCGCATTGCGCCAGCGCATCCTCCAGCGTCATCGCCGCGCTCAGCACCGGCCCGCCCTCGGGTGCAGCGCCCTCCAGCGGCTGCATCACCGAGGCCAGCGTCATGTGCCGCGCCTTTGGAATGTCCTGCGCGAAGGCGCGCACATAGTCGTCCGCCGGATCGAGCACGATCTCGGTCGGCGTGCCGATCTGCACCACCCGGCCCGCGCGCATGATCGCAATCCGGTCCGCCAGCTTCAGCGCCTCAGCGATGTCGTGGGTGATGAAGACGATGGTCTTGCGCAGCGTCGCCTGGATCTTCAGGAACTCGTCCTGCAGCTGGCGGCGGATCAGCGGATCGAGCGCCGAGAAGGGTTCGTCCAGGAACCA
>JBCBWF010000234.1:0-8023 GCA_039817245.1 Pseudomonadota bacterium
CCAGATCGTGGAGCAGAACGAACCGGAGGAGTTCTTCAACAACCCCCGCTCGGAGCGAACGCAGCTCTTCCTCAGCCAGATCCTCGGCCACTGAGACCACGCCCGCCCCCGGGGGCGGGCCTCCTCGTTTGCGCAGGCGCTTCGGATCCGGGCGATCCGGCAACGCCTGGCCCACCGCTCGAGGAACCCCGAAGGGGTGAGGAGAGCGCGGAATGAATCGCTGCGCGCAGCGCAGCGATTCCGCCTGGCCCGACCTTTCCGGCGGTCCCGCTCCTATCCCGGAACACCCCTGCGCCCGCGCCCTCCCACGACATTGTCACCGCGCAAGTACGAACATTTAGCGAACGGGCGCGCAAGGATCCCCTTGCCTGACGAAACCAAAATGTTCGCCTATCGTTCTCTAATCTGAGTCCACGATGTCGTGGGAGGGAGCGGCCGCAAGGGTGCGGAACAGAGGCTCTGCAAAGCGCCAAGCGCCCTGTGCTCTCTCCCTTTCAGTGGACGGCGTCGAGCTCGCGGGGCATGGCGAAGTCGACGAACTCAGCAGTGTGCAGCGTCACGTCCGACCAGCGGTCGACCGGGAGCTGCAGGACCGCCGCTGCGGCCGTCGGGAAGTGCTCGAAGGCGCGGTGGCAGCCCGGGCGGACCGAACCGTTCACAAGGGCGCGCGCGCAGGCCGAAAGGCCCGGCTGATGGCCGACCAGCATCACCCGCTCGGACGCTTCCGGCTGCGTGGAGACAAGTTCCACGATGCTCTGCGGCGCCGCGAGATAGAGCCCCGGTTCGAGCACCGGCTCCGGCAGGTCCGGCACCGCTGCACGCATCCGTTTCACCGTCTGGCGCGTGCGCCGCGAGGTGGAGCAGACCACACGGTCCGGCAGGTAGCCGTTGCGCTTGATCCAGAGCGCCGTCACGGGTGCGGCACGCTTTCCGCGCCGGTTCAGCGGGCGGTCGTGGTCGTCGAGCTCGGAGTCCATCCAGCTCGACTTGGCGTGACGGAGCAGAATCACGGTCTTCATGACACCGAACTGTCATCAGAAACGACGCTGTTTTCAACGTCGGAGAATATCGCAGTGCAGCATCAGAGTCAGGCCCCGCCATGCGCCCAGCAGAAGGCGGCGAGGTGGGAAGCCGCCTGCCCCGGGCCCAAAATCGCCTCCGCGGCTGGGCCGGCCGGGCAGGCGCGCCGCGCAAGGCAGCCGGACACGCGGCAATCGGTCCCAGCCGCGGTGGTGATATGGCCGATGCAGGCGGGCACATCGTAGTGCCCGGTCGCGAAGGCATCGACGGGGCAGGCCACCGCACAAGGCGCCGGGCAGCCGAGGCAGGGATCGGCGAAGGGCGCGCCCGTCAGCGCGTCGAGCGCGATCCGCGCCGGAAACGCCAGCGCCCCGCGCCAGGACGACCAGAGCCCCCGCCCCGCCGTCACGAACATCCCGATCGGCGAGGGGCGCGCCCCCTCCGCCCGCGGCGCCCAGCGCATGAAGGGCTGATACGGCGGCCCGCCGAAGGGAAAGAGCGCCGCCGCTTCCAGCCCGGCTGCCGTGAGCGTCTCCGCCGCGCCGCCGATCACGCGCGCGGACCAGCGGTCGAGCGGATGGGCCGCGCCGTCCCCGAACTCGGCCGAGGCCCGGAAGGCGGCCCACATCGCGGGTCCGGTCGCGCCCACGAGGCAGAGCGTCCCGGTGCCCGCGGGCGCGCCATCCTCCGCGCCGGGATGGAAGGCGCCGGTCACCGCGAGACCGTGGGGCGCCAGCGCGGCGTCGATCGCGGCGAGCGCCGCAGGCGCGCCGGCCATGTCAGCGCCGGAACGGGAAGGCAAGCGTCCACACCAGACCCGTCGGCCCCCGGTCCTGGTGCTCGGGCAGTCCGATCGTCATGCCCTCATGTCCGCCCGCGGGCTGATCCACATAGGTGCCGAAGAGCCGGTCCCAGACACTGAAGTTGAACCCGTAATTCGCGTCGTGCTCGCGCCGGTCGATGGAGTGATGCACACGGTGCATATCCGGCGTCACCACCGCGAGGCGCAGCGCCGCATCGAGCCGGCGGGGCAGCCGCAGATTCGCATGGTTGAACATCGCCGCCCCGTTCAGCACGATCTCGAACAGGATCACCGACCAGAGCGGCGCACCGAGCGCGTAGACGAGGCCGATCTTCAGCACCATCGAGAAGGCGATCTCGATGGGATGGAACCGGATCGCCGTGGTCACATCGAAATCGCGGTCGGAATGGTGCACCCGGTGCAGCCGCCACAGCACCGGGATCTTGTGGCTGGCCAGATGCTGCAGCCAGATCGCGAAATCCAGCAGCACGAAGCACAGGATGCCGGCGAGCCATGACGGCCAGCCGAGCATGTTGAAGAGCCCCGTGCCGGTGGCCGCCGCATCCATCGCAGCCCCCGCGGCCGCGGCGCCGAAGATGAGCTTCACCATCACGCTGTCGATCACCGACACCGACCAGTTGGTGGCCCAGCGTCCGAGCCGCGGCACCACGAGCCGGCGCATCGGCATCTGGCGCTCGAGAAGCGCCATCGTCAGGAACACTCCGAAAAAGACGCCGAGGCGTAAGGCGATCTCGCCGCTCATCCCGCTTCCCCCTGTCGCTCACCGCGATATAGGCGCGATGGCGCGCAGGGCGAAAGGCCCGCCCGCGGGGCGCGGCAATGCGCGCGGGCGGACGGGCGCTTCAGGGGCGGATGATGGTGCCCGCGCCGTGCTCGGTGAAGAGCTCCAGGAGCACCGCATGCGGGGCGCGGCCGTCGAGGATGACCGCCGCCTCCACACCCCCCTCCACCGCCGCGATCGCCGTCTCGACCTTGGGGATCATGCCGCCGGACACGGTGCCGTCGGCGATGAGCCCGCGGATATCGCCGATGCTGAGATCGGCGATCACCTCGCCGCGCGCATTCTTCACGCCGGCCACATCCGTCAGCAGGATCAGGCGCTTGGCGCGCATGGCCGCCGCGATCGCGCCGGCGGCGGTGTCGCCGTTCACGTTGTAGGTCTCGGTCGAGCGCCGCCCTGCCCCCACCGGCGCGATCACCGGCACGAAATCGGAGGCGATGAAGGTCTCCAGCACCTCGGGATCGACCTCCTTCGGCTCGCCGACAAAGCCGAGATCGAGGATACGCTCGATGTTGCTCTCTGGATCCTTCGCGGTCTTGGTCGCGCGGCTGCAGACCATGAGGCGCGCATCCTTGCCCGAGAGCCCGACGGCGCGCCCGCCCTGCGCGTTGATCTCGGCGACGATGCGCTTGTTGATGCTGCCGGCGAGCACCATCTCGACCACCTCGACCATCTCGGCGGTGGTCACGCGCAGGCCGTCCTGAAACTCCGAGCGGATGTCGAGGCGGGTGAGGAGGTCGTTGATCTGCGGCCCGCCGCCATGGACGACCACGGGGTTCACGCCGCATTGCTTCATCAGCACGATGTCGCGGGCGAAGCGCTCCATCTGCTCGGCGTCGCCCATGGCGTGGCCGCCGAACTTCACGACGACCACCGCGCCGTCATAGCGCTGCAGGAAAGGCAGCGCCTCGGAGAGCGTGCGCGCCGTGGCCAGCCAGTCGCGCATCGTCGGCCTCTGGATCTCCATCGCTCTCCTCCCCGCGGTTTGGCGTATCGAGCGGTCTTTAGCGGCTCCATCGGCCTTCGACCAGCCTCTGGCCGGGCCGCCGGATGGCTGCCATGCAGCGCGCCGGAGCCCCGGCGGGCGGACCTTGCGCCGCGCTCCCCGGCCGCGCTCCCCGGCGGACCGGGCGCGCGGCACGGCGCGGATGCGCGGCCCGGCCCGCACCAGCCGGCTCGGGCCCGGGCTTCGCGGCCGAATGTTCATTCTATGTTCCGAATCTCCACCGTAAGATGTCGTGGGTGGGAGCGGCCGCACCCAGTCGTCAGCGCGCTCTGGGCACCCCCTTCCCCGCCCACCTTCGGCCGTCCGTTCCGGGCATCCGCATCCGGGTCAGGCGCGGGCCTCAGGCGCGGGCCTCAGGCGGGCATCAGGGCGGCGATGGCGGCGCGGAGATGGGGGATGCCCGCGCCGGTCTCCGAGGAGGTGACGACGATCTCGGGATAGGCGGTCGGATGGCGCGCAAGGTCCTGGCCAAGGGCGGCCACCACCGCGTCGAGCGCGCCGCCCTTGGGCTTGTCCGCCTTCGTGAGCACGGCCTGGAAGGAGACCGCAGCGTGGTCGAGAAGGTCCATGATCGCGTGGTCGGCGGGCTTCGCGCCATGGCGCGCATCGATGAGCACATAGGCGCGCGCGAGGCTCACGCGCCCGGCGAGATAGGCGCGCAACAGCGCCTGCCAGGCCTCCACCTTCGGCTTCGGCGCCTCGGCATAGCCATAGCCCGGCAGATCGACCAGATAGCCCCGGGCGCCGAGCGCGAAGTAGTTGATCTCCTGCGTCCGGCCCGGGGTGTTGGAGGCACGGGCCAGCCCCTTGCGCCCGGTGAGCGCGTTGATGAGCGAGGACTTTCCCACATTGGAGCGCCCGGCGAAGCAGACCTCCGGCCGGTCCGCCGCCGGCAGGCCATCGAGCGCGACGACGCCCTTCAGAAAATCGCAAGGGCCCGCGAAGAACTTCCGAGCGGCCTCGAGCGCCTCCTCCTCCGGCGCGGCCATGGGCGGGAAGGCGGGCCCGTCGGGCCGCGGCGCGGGCGTGGCCGGCGCGGCGCCCTCCCCGCCCCGGCCCGGCGCGCCGGGCCCCGCGCGCCGGCTCATGCGCCGACGGTCTGGAGCGCCACCCTGTCCCCGACCGCGACCTCGCCGCCTTCGAGCACGCGCGCATAGAGGCCGAACTCGGTGTGGTCGCGGATCCGGCGCAGGGCATCCAGCGTCGCCGCGTCATAGGCGCCGGTGGCCGGGTTGGCCTCGGTGGCGCGGCAACGGCCGATGGGCTCCTCGACCCGCAGGCGCAGGGTCGCAGGCCCGCTGCCGACGGTGATCTCGCGGCCCACCCAGTCCTCCTCCTCCCAGGGCGCGAGGCCCTCGACCCAGAAATTGCCGCGGAAGCGGAGCTGGGCCGCGCGGTCCGAGAAGTCGCGGCCGAGATGCTGGCCGAGGGCGCGGAGCGAGGCGAGCGAGAGCACCGAGACGAAGGGTTCGGACGCATCGGTGAGCGCGCGCCCCGGCACGGTGGCGAGGCGGAAGGGCCCCTTGCGCCGGTCGCCGACGAGGGGGGCGACCCAGTCGGTCAGCGCCGCCGCGCCGGCCTCGGTGTCCGGGCGGAGGGCAATCTCCGGGCGGTCCGGATGGCGGAAGGTGACCACCGGGTCATCCGCATCCGCGGTGCAGGTCGCGGTAACCCGGGCGAGGGCCGGGATTTGGGTGACGCGCAAAAAGTTGTTCGGCCGGTGCCAGGCGGGGGCCGCCGGGTCCCAGTCCCCGCCCGAATGCGCGATGGCCCAGCGCCGGTCCCAGGCCATGGCGCGATCGGCCTCGAGTGCGACCCGCTCGAGCGGCTCGGAGCCGATGCTCTTGACCGGGTAGCGCCAGATCGCTGCAAGCCTCGGCTCCATCTGCGTCTCCTTCGCTCGATCCGCTCTCAGCGGGGCCGGCGCGTCAGCGCCGGCGGCGGCGGTTGGGCTGGGACTTGCGCCCGCCGCGCCGGCCATTGCCGCGCCCGCGGTTCTGCCCGCTGCGATCCTCCGCCGCGTCGCCCCGCTCGTCGTCGGCGCGGTCGTCGTCGGCATCGTCGCGGCCGTCGCCGTCGAGATCCGCCGCATCCGAGGTCGTGTCCGCCGCCGCGTCGAGATCGTCGCGCTCGTCGTCGTCGTCGCGATCCGCCTTCTTGGCGCTGCCGGAGGGGGCAGCGGGCGCATTGGCGGCCTTCTCGTCAGGAGGCGGCTGCTTCTCGCCCTTGATGGAGGCTTTGAGGCGCTTGATGCTCTCCTTCACGTTCCCGAAGAAGTCCACATCCACGCCCTGGCTGCGCATGATGATGTATTGCTGCGCGAAGGTGAGAACGTTGTTGGCGGTCCAGTAGATCACCAGCCCGCTCGCGAAACTCCCCAGCATGAACATGAAGAGCCAGGGCATCCAGGCGAAGATCATCTGCTGGGTGGGGTCGGTCGGCGCGGGGTTCAGGCGCTGCTGCATCCACATCGTGATGCCCATCAGCACCGGGAAGACCCCGATGGAGATGATCGGCGGCGCCCAGGACACGTCGTAGGGCAGAAGCCCGAAGAGGTTGAGCCAGGAGGTCGGGTCCGGCGCGGAGAGATCCTCGATCCACAGGATGAACGGCGCATGCCGCATCTCGATGGTGACGAACAGCACCTTGTAGAGCGCGAAGAAGATCGGGATCTGCACCAGGATCGGCAGACAGCCTGCGGCAGGATTGACCTTCTCTTTCTTGTAGAGGGCCATCATCTCCTGCTGGAGCTTCATCTTGTCGTCGCCGGCGCGCTCCTTCAGCTTCTCCATCTCGGGCTGAAGCTTCTTCATCTTCGACATCGCCACATAGGACTTGTAGGCGAGCGGGAAGAGGATCGTCTTCACGATCAGCGTGAGGATGATGATCGAGAAGCCCATATTGCCGATCATGCCCTGCACCCAGATGAGGAGCGAGGCGATGGGCTTGGTGAGGAAGTAGAACCAGCCCCAGTCGATGGCGTCCTCGAAGCCCTCGATGCCGAGCGTGTCGGCATAGCCGCGGACGGTTTCGAGCTCCTTGGCGCCGGCGAAGAGATCCGTGGAGATCTCGCCGGTGGTCCCGGGGGCGACGGTCATCACCGGCAGGCGCATCTCGGTGCGGTACTCGATAGGCCCGAGCGCGCCGGCATCGGCGCCGATGGCCTTGTAGACCGCGTCGAAGGCCTGGCCCGGGCGCGGCGCGAGGGTGGTCATCCAGTACTTGTCGGTGAAGCCGAGCCAGCCATTGCTGGCCACAGCCACGGCCTGGGCGCGCCCGCCCTCCAGCGTGTTGGGCGGCAGCTCCGCGAGGTCGTCGTAGTCGAGCTCGGCGAGCTCGCCATCGGTCATGGCGACCGCGCCCTCGTGGAGGATGAAGAACTGCGTTGTCTCCGGCGTGCCGCGCCGGGCGATGTAGCCGTAGGGCGCCAGCGAGACCGGGGTGTCCGTGGTGTTCTCCACCGACTGGGTGATTGAGAACATGTAGCGCTCGTCGAGCGCGACGGTGCGCCGGAAGATCAGGCCCTCGCCATTGTCCCAGGCGAGTGTGACGGGGCTTTCGGGCGTGAGGCGGCGGCCCTCCTCCAGCGTCCATTCCGTGTTGGCGCCGGGCAGCGGGCCCGGGTCGCCCTCGGCCGTGCGCAGCCAGCCATAGACGGCGAAATAGGGGCTCGGCCCACCGGTGGGATTCAGGAGGATGACGGTGTCCGACTCGGGCTCGAGGGTGATCCGGTAGTCCTCGAGATGCAGGTCGTCGATGCGCCCGCCGCGCAGCGAAATGGAGCCGAGCAGCGCGTCGGAGACGATCGGCACGCGGTCGGTGCGCGCAAGCGCTCCGTCGCGGTCGAGCGCCACGGTGAGCCCGTCCGCCCCCGCGGTCTGCCCCACGGCGCCGGGGCCCGCGGTGCCCGCCTGGCCGCCCGCGCCCTCCTCGACCGAGGCCGGCGGTGGCGGGGGTGGCGGTGCGAGAAACGCGCTCCACGCAAAGACCACCGCCATGGAGAGCACGGCCGCAATGATGAGGTTGCGTGTCTCTTCCTTGTTGTCACCGCCGAACATGCAGATCTCCGGTCTTGGCCATGCCGCCTTCAACAGGGACGTGGTAGACAGGTCAAGGCCTTTTCGGCCGGCGACGCGGTCCAGAAGGAGCACGCCTTGGCGACAACGCCCACCCGGCATGGTGACCGGTCCGCGGGCGCGCGCGGGCGTCGGGCCTATGATATGCGCGGGCGGGCGCTTTTGGGCATGCTGGCGGCGCTGTGGCGGGACCGACACCGGCTGATCGAGACCTGGCGGCGGCGCTTTCGCCGCCCCACCCTGCGCCGGCCTGCGAGCGCCCTGATCCTCGCCACCGCGCTGTCCACGATGGTCGCACCGGCGCTGATCGGCGCCGG
>JBCBWF010000105.1:0-13348 GCA_039817245.1 Pseudomonadota bacterium
CTCTTCGCCTTTGCCGAGCGCTGCCCCGACCTTTCGGGCCGCGACGCGCTGGCGAAGAGGGCGGGGACGACGGCGCAGCACACATGGCCCTGGGTAGGGTTGAGCCCGTCATGGGCGTCGAGATTGTCGATCTGGGTGGCAGCGGCGAAGGCGGCGCCGGCGAGGCTGGCGGGGCGGCCGTCGAAGAGGAGGCGGGCCTGCCAGGCGGGATCGGCGGCGCCATAGAGGGCGAGGGCGGTCTCGCGCCCGATGCGGCCAGCCTCTAGCGGGGCGGCGCCGGCGGCAACGGCGAGCGTGTCCGCCAGAAGCCGCGCCGCCATGGCAAGCGCGCTTTCGGGGATGGCGGGCGCGGGGTCGAGCACGAGGTGCGCGATGGCGCCGGCATCGACTGTCAGGGGCCGTCTTGTCGGATCGAGATCGTTCATCGCGCTTTCCCCGCCTTGCCTTGCGACCACCTTGGCGCGGGCGGGGGCGGGGTTGGAAGCAAAATCACCCGGGCCAGCGTGTTTGGGCCGCGATGTCCGGGGGATAGCCCGAGGTTGGAAGCGGAAGCGTGCGGCGTCGCTCTCGCTCCCTCCCACGTCATTGTTTTCACGGAGTGCTGAACGCCCCGTGAACCTGAGCGCCTTTCTCGAAAACGTTCGGAACCGGCTCTCTGTTTGCGGAAGTGTCAAGGATGGGGGTTCGTTGTCGTTCGGGGTCGCGGTTCTCTACGAAGTCGGTCCTGCCGCTTCATGATGGCGTCCGGGAGCTGATCGGCCAAATGTCGTTCGCGAAGTTGGCTTTTCGCCACGTCTGCCGCTTCAGGCTGGCTCGATCCGCCTCCGTCCCGAAGGACGTCGATCCCGCCCCTGATCTCTGGGGCAGGTATCTGGGTGTTGCGTTAGGTCGTTGCCTCCAGTCTCGGGTCGTAGAGGGTGCCGTCGCGCCAGATGCAATGCAGGCTGAGACGCCACCGCGGCCCCGGTGGGGCCGCGAAAGCGCGTCGAAGGGCGAGCTTTCGCGCCGTGGCGACAGCGGCCTTCTTGAAACCCTTCCGTTCCTGGAGACGTTTGGCCCAGGCCAGCAGCGGCGATGGTTTCCGGACCTGGGTGATCAGGGTGGACGCGGCCGAATAGAGCAGGCGCCTCAGGTCGCGGTCACCGCATTTCGAGATGCGCCCCGACCAATCCATCTCCCCGGATTGATGGCGCCTCGGCGTGAGGCCGAGAAAGGCGCCGACATCTCTCGACCGTCTGAAGCGCCCTGCATCATCCAGGGTTGCGATGAAGGAGAGCGCGACGACCGGGCCGACCCCTGGCACCGTCATCAGGCGCCGGGCAAGGGCGCTCTCACGGGCGATGCCCTTGAGCTCATCGTCCATCGCTTCAGTCGCCGCGCAGAGCGCCTCGTGGATCGGGTTGAACATCTCGGCCATGACGTCGATCGCCGGATCGGTCCCGGCTGCATCGGCAAGCTGGTCGCGAAACCCCTGCCGCAGCTTCGTGCGATGCACGGTGCCCATGCAGACGCCGAAGACCTTCAGCGCACCGCGCACATGCCCTTCCAGATCCTTGCGCATCCGGATCAGGCGCTCCCGCGTGCCGATCAGGACACGAACACGCTCGGAGGCCTCGCTCCTGACATGGCCGGTGCTGAACCAGCCGGTGCGGGCGAGATGCGCCAGGCCTTCGGCATCCCCGGCATCCGTTCGGCGGGCAATCGGTCCACTGGATCGATTGCGCTCCCGCCTCACTGTTAATCCGGCCCGACAGGGCCTTGTGGGCGAGACGCGCATCGATGCAGACGATCGGCAAGCCCCGCGCCTCGAGCTCGCGGGGCAGCCAGATCGCCAGAATACCGCTCTCATGCACGACACGGTCTGCTTTCGGCGCATGCTCACCGATGAAGGACGCAATCTGGTCCGGATCTGCGCTCGTCTCGCCGCGCGCGGTTACTGCGCCCTCAACATCGACAATGCAGATCGACACCGATTTCACGGACACATCGAGACCAACATACTGGGACATGGTCGCTCTCCTCAAAGGCTTGCGGTTTCTGAGCCCCGGATACCGGACCTCGTTCGCCACCGGAGAGCCGAGACCGCAAATACACCATGTCGTTTGTTCATTCTATGTTCGCAATGCGGGGCAAACAATGTCGTGGGTGGGAGCGGCCGCAAGCGCGCCCGCGGCCGGTGGGGAGCGCGGCTCAGAAGGCCGCGATGGGGTTGAAGGCCGCCTTCACCTTGGCGAGCGCGTCCCAGAGATCCGGCATCTGGTTGCCGAGCTTGCGCAGATGGCCGCGGTTGAACTTGTGCTTCATCCAGGCGTCCTGGCTCACGATGCCCACATCGCCAAGGGTGTAGAACCCCGCATGATCGGCGCGCAGGCCGGAGCGGCCGAGTTCGGAGCGGTAGATGTTGGCGATCAGGATCGCGTAGAACTCCTCGAAATTGTGGTACTCCTTCTGTCCGGGCACGCCGCGCTTCATGCGCAGGCCCGCCATGTGACGCAGGCCGTGGAAGACCTCGTGCAGGAGGAGCTCGTCCACCGCCGTGCCGGGGCCGGTATAGCCGCCGACAGCGCCGGGCAGCTCGGGCATATGGCCGGTCCAGTCCGAGGGCGAGATGGTGATGAGCGTGGAGCTGCCGCGTCCCGGCCGGCCGGCGGCGCGGGTATCGAGCGCCTCGGCAAAGGCGTTCGGCTTCATGCCGGGGCGCTTCATCAGCTCCGGCTCGACCGTCATGACATGCTCGCTGCGCTTGCGGATGGCCTTCAGCACTGCGCGGCGCGGGCGATGCGCGCGAAGAGGGCGGCGATGGTGCGCTCGTAGTGGCCCGCGCTACCCTGGGCGAGCGTGTCGTTGCCGGGGCCGAGGGCCTGGTTGGCGAGGGCGGCGACCTTGGCGCCGTCGATCTTGATGTTGGGCACGTCCGGAACGGTCAGCATCGCGCATCCTCCCTTTGGCGCGCCGGGGCGCGGCGTTCGCCCGGCGCTGCCGCGGCGCCGGGTGGGAGGACCATGAAGCGCTGGTGTTTCAGTCGGTTGTCTTGCGCGGGCTGTTTTGTTTCAGCCGTGTAACGCGCCTCAGCCGCTGGCCTGGACGGGTTTGAGGCGCAGGCGCGTCAGCTGGTGGCGCTGGCGCTCGATCACCTCGAAGCGCAGACCGTGGAAGGCGAAGACCTGGCCCTCGGTGGGGATCGCCTGGGCCTCGTGGATCAGGAGGCCCGCGATGGTGGTCGCCTCGTCGAAGGGCAGGTCCCAGTCGAAGGCGCGGTTCACGTCGCGGATGGTCATCGAGCCTTGCACCACGACGGAGCCATCGCTCTCGCGCTGGATGCTCTCATCGGCGACGTCGTGCTCGTCGGTGATCTCGCCGACGATCTCCTCGAGGATGTCCTCGAGGGTCACAAGTCCTTGAAGTGTCCCGTATTCGTCGACCACCAGGGCGAAATGGGAGCGGCGCTTCAGGAAGGCGCGGAGCTGGTCCTCGAGGGGGCGGGTATCCGGCACGAACCAGGGTTTCATGGCGACGGCCATCACGTCGAGGCCGGCCAGCGCGGTCTGCATGTTGTCGCCGGCGACCATCTCGCGCTGGACGGCGCGCAGGAGATCCTTGGCGTGGAGCACGCCGACGATATTTTCCGGCTCGCCGCGCCAGAGCGGGATGCGGGTATGGGCGGAGGCGAGGCAGAACTCGACGATGGCCTCGGAGCTCTCATCGGCGGAGATCGACTCGATGTCGCGGCGGTGGCGCATGACCTCGAAGACCTCGCGCTCGCGCAGATCGAGTGCTGCGATGAGGCGGTCGCGGTCGGACTTCTCGACGTTGCCCTCGGAGGCGTGCATGGCGATGGCGCCGCGGAGCTGGTCGTAGGGCGCGAGCGCGTGGGCGTCCGGGTCGATGCGCAGGCCGAGGAGCGAGAAGACGCTGCGCACCAGGAAGCTGACGCCCGCGACGACGGGGGCGAAGAGGCGCACGCAGATCTGGATCGCCGGGGCCACGCGGACGGACATCTTGTCCGGGTTGCTGATGGCGTAAGTCTTTGGCGCAACTTCAGCAAACACGGTCACGAGGATGGTCATGACCAGCGTGGCATAGGCGACGCCGGCCTCGCCGAGCAGGGCCGTGAAGAACACGGTGGCCAGCGCTGTGGAGAGGACGTTGACGAGGTTGTTGCCGAGCAGGATGGAGCCGATGAGGCGCTCGTTGTCCTCGGTCAGCAGCAGCGCCGTGCGCGCGCCTTTCGAGCCCTTGGCCGCGAGGTGGTGCATGGTCGCGCGGTCGACGGCGGTGAGGGCTGTCTCGGAGCCGGAGAAGAAGCCGGAGACGCAGAGCAGGAGGAGGATGACGAGGGCGGTCCACCAGAGAGCCGGATCCATGGGTATTCCCGAAGGTGTTGGAGGGGTGTGAGCTTACAGGCTCTTATGTGAGGCGCTGTGCGCAACGGCAAGGGTGGCGGGCCGAGGCGCGCGCGCGGCGGGGCCGCGACGGGGCCGCGACGGGGCTTATCTCGGGCGGTGTTGCGCGGGGCGCACCCGGCCCCGGCCCGCCGCCGCCCCCGCCCGCCCACCCGGCGGCGGGGGTCCGGGGCGGGGTGCGTCGTCCGGGGTCCCGGGGGGCGGTTCCGGGTGGTTCGGGCGAGTAAATTAACTCGGTAAAACAATCAAAACGGGGGCCCTTCCGAGCGGGTTTCAGGCGGGTGGATCGGCGGGCGGATCGGCGGGCGGATCGGGGGGGCGGCCGAGCGGGTGGTGCTCGAGCACCAGGGCGCGCAGGCGTTCGTCGAGCACGCGGGTGTAGATCTCGGTGGTGGCGATATCGGCGTGGCCGAGCAGGTCCTGGATGACCCGCAGATCCGCGCCGTGGGCGAGGAGATGCGTGGCGAAGGCGTGGCGCAGGACATGAGGCGAGACGGTGTCGGGGTCGAGGCCGGCCTCCGCGGCGAGGGCCTTGATCTCCTGCCAGACGCGCAGGCGCGAGAGATGGCCGGTGCGCCCGGTGGAGGGGAAGAGCCAGGGGCTGGTCGCGGCCGACCGGGTGGCGCGCGCGGCGAGCCAGCGCGCGAGCGCGTCCTGCGCGGGTTCCGAGAGGGGCACGAGGCGTTCGCGCCCGCCCTTGCCGCGGAGCATGAGGAGGCGGGGCCGGCCGCGGGCGGCGGCGAGCGGCAGGGAGACGAGCTCGGTGACGCGCAGGCCCGTGGCGTAGAGAAGCTCGAGGAGGCAGACGAGGCGGATGGCGTTGGCGTGCTTTGGCGCGAGCATGCCCGGCGCGGCGCGGCGCGTGGGCGGGGCCTTGGCGGCGCGCGCCTCGGCGGCCGCGACGCGGGCGGCGGCGGTGTCGAGGAGGCGGTCTACCGCGCTCTCGTCGAGCGCCTTCGGCAGGCGCGCCGGGCGGCCGGGGCCTTGGAGGCGGGCGGCCGGGTCGTCCGCCCGCCAGCCCTCGGTCAGCGCGAAGCGATAGAGTTGGCGGAGGGCGGAGAGGCGGCGCGCGCGGGTGGTGCGGGCGCGCCCGGCGGCTTCGAGATCGGCGAGATAGGCTTCGATCTCCGCGCGCCCCGCGGTGGGCAGCGCCGCGCCCGAGCAGGCGCAGAAGGCCGCGAAATCCTCGAGGTCGCGGCGATAGGCGGCGAGCGTGTTCGCGGCCGCCCCGCGTTCGGCGGCGAGCGCCTCGAGAAAGGCGCCGATCCAGCCTGAGCTGTCAGCCAAGCGGGACGCCCCGGGAGCGGCGCCGGCAGGGCAGGAGGCGCGGGCGGGGCAGGGCGCGCGGGGACCTCACTGTCCCGCCGGTTCGGAGATGGTGACGGAGACGGGGCTGCGCGGCGCCGGCAGCTCCGCGAAGAGCGCGTAGCCCGCGAGGCCGATGGCCCCCAGCAGGGCCAGGCGGAACAGGACCTTGGCGAACTTGCCCATGTCGAGGCGCGGGCCTCCCTTTCCCCTCTGCGATCCGTGGTGTAGGGCTCGGAGGCGGGCTGTGGCCGCTCCCGGGCTGGGCGGAGCCTAACCGGAAGGCGGCGCGGCGGCAATCGGGCCGCGGGCTCTGGGTAGCGGCCCTTTGGCTTTACGGTGCGGGCGGCAGGGACGAAGGGACGGCGGCGGTATGGCGCGCGGCAATGGCGAGCGGGAGCGGAGCGGGGCCTCGGACGAGGCGGCGCCGGGGCTCGCGGGGCCGCGCCGGGCGCTGGCGCGCAGCGTGGTGCTGATCGGGCTGATGGGCGCGGGCAAGAGCGCCATCGGCGCGCGGCTCGCCACGGCGATCGGCGCCGAGTTTCGCGACAGCGATTCCGAGATCGAGGCGGCCGCGGCGATGAGCATCCCCGAGATCTTCGAGGCGCATGGCGAGGGCTATTTCCGTGCGGGCGAGAGGCGGGTGATCGCGCGGCTCTTGAGCGAGGCGCCGCAGGTGATCTCCACCGGCGGCGGCGCGTTCCTGGATGCCGAGACGCGCCGCGTGATCCGCGCGCGGGCCTGCTCGGTCTGGCTGCGCGCCGATCTCGACACGCTGGTGCAGCGCACGGCGGGGCGGAGCCACCGACCGCTCCTGAACCGCGGCGATCCGCGGGCGACGCTGGCGCGGCTGATCGAGGCGCGCTATCCGGTCTATGCCAAGGCGGAGGTGGTGGTGGACAGCGTGTCCGGCCAGCCGCATGAGGAGATGGTGGCGCGGCTGATCGCGGCGCTGGAGGCGGCCGGCAGGGTTTTCCGGCCGGGCTGAGCGCGGGCTTCGCGGGTTGGCGCGAGGCGCGAGGCGCGAGGCGTGGGCGCGACGGGCTGGAGGGACGGCGATGGCGGCGGATGACGGCGTGGCGGCGGTGGAGCGCATCCGTGTGGGCCTCGGCGAGCGGGCCTATGACATCCTCATCGGTGCGGGCCTGATCGGGGAGGCCGGGCGGCTGATCGCGCCGCTTCTCGCGCGCCCCTTCGCGCCGATCGTGACGGACGAGACTGTGGCCGCGCATCATCTGGGCGCGCTGCAAGGGGCGCTGGCGCGGGCCGGGGTGGAGAGCGCGGCGGTGACCGTGCCGGCGGGCGAGGCCTCGAAATCGCTGGAGTGCCTCGGCGCGGTGCTGGACGGGCTCCTGGGCCTCAAGGTGGAGCGCGACGATCTGGTGATCGCGCTCGGCGGGGGCGTGGTGGGCGATCTCGCGGGCTTCGCGGCGGCGGTGCTGCGCCGCGGCGTGGGCTTCGTGCAGGTGCCGACGACGCTGCTTGCGCAGGTGGACAGCTCCGTGGGCGGCAAGACCGGGATCAACGCGGCGGCGGGCAAGAACCTGATCGGCGCCTTTCACCAGCCGCGCCTCGTGATCGCCGATATCGCGGTGCTGGATACGCTGCCGCGGCGCGAGCTGCTGGCGGGCTATGGCGAGGTGGCCAAGTACGGGCTGCTCGGCGATGCGGGTTTTTTCGAGTGGCTGGAGGCCGGGGGCGCTCAGGCGCTCGCTTCTGGCGACCGGGCGGCGCGGATCCGGGCGGTGCGCCGCTCCTGCGAGATGAAGGCCGAGATCGTGGCGCGCGACGAGCGCGAGCGGGGCGACCGCGCGCTGCTCAATCTCGGCCACACCTTCGGGCATGCGCTGGAGGCGGCGACGGGGTATTCGTCGCGCCTGCTGCATGGCGAGGGCGTGGCGATCGGGATGGTGCTGGCTTTCGCGGTGTCGGCGCGGATGGGGCTCTGCGCGCAGGAGCTGCCGGGGCGGGTGGCGGCGCATCTGGCGGGGCTGGGGCTGCCGGCGCGGCTGGCGGAGATCCCGGGCCCGCTGCCGGATGCGGACGGGCTCCTGGGCTTCATGGCGCAGGACAAGAAAGTGCGCCAGGGGCAAATGACCTTCATCCTCGCGCGCGGCATCGGCGAAGCCTTCGTGACCCGCGAGGCGGACATGGCGGCGGTGCGGGCCGTGCTGGAGGAGGCGCTGGCGGAGCGCCGCTAGCACCGTTCACGGCGGGGCTTGGGCGGGCAGCCTGGATTGCGCGGCCGCTCCCATCCACGACAGTGTGGTTGGCGCAAGGTGAACGTCCGGTGAGCATCCGCGCCTTTGCGCTGGTGAGTTTTAATCTGGCTTTGTTCATCATGTGTTTGTGTTCTGTATCCCATAATGATGTGGGAGGGAGCGGCCGCATCCGGGATTTCTAAGACCGAAAGATCGGAGGGGTCGGCCTGCCGATACGGGGCGCCGGCCCCTGCGGTGGCCGAGGTCAGGGGCTTCCTTGGCGGGATCGCCGCGCTTTGCGCGGCGATGAATATCTGGCTGTCCTCACCCTTCGGGTTCCTCCAGCGGTGGGATCGGGCGGGCCTTGGCGGGCTCGCCCGGCGTGGCGCGGCCCCTGAGGCGGGCCCAGAAGCGTATCCCTCTGCGCGCCTTGTTCCCAGCTCAGGCAAAGAGGAGGACGCCGTTTGCGACGAGGTCCGCCTCCTGGGCGATGTTCTCCTCGCTCTCGGAGAAGAGAAAGAGCAGATCGCCCGCTCCGAGCGTGCCGTTGCCGATATTCTCGGTCCAGAAGGCGAGGCCGTCCGCATCGGGCCCGCGGCCGAGGATCTGCTGGTAGAGCGTGGTCACCACCTCCTCCACCGGCGCGTCGGCCCCGATGAGCTCGGCGAACTCCACGGAATCGGCGAAGGCATTGGCGAGCTCCGCCAGGCTCAGCTCCGCGCCCGCCCCGGTCCAGAAGCTCGCGCCGGGGATGTCGTAGAGCCGCCCGAGAGCCGCATCGTAGAGCCGCGCGACCGCCGCCGCGGTCTCGCTCTCGTCCACCACGAAGCTCGCATCGGTGAGCTGGATCGTCTCGACGGCCGAGAAGTCCACCGTCTGCCCGTCGATCGTCAGCCGGAACCCGCCCTGCACCAGGTCGAAATCGAGAACCGTGTCCAAGGCGCTCACGAAGACCGCCGTATCCGCCCCCGCCCCGCCGGACACGAGACGCGCCGCGGGCCCGATCAGGAAGATATCGTCCCCGTCGCTGCCCGAGACGATCGCCTCGGGGATGTCGAAGGGCAGGAGCACCGCGTCGATGGCATGCACGATGCCGTTGCTGGCCAGGAGGTCCGAGGCGCTGTCGATGAAGGCGGGATCGGTGACGTTCGGCTCCAGATCCTCCAGCCCCGTCGCACTCGGCCGCGGCGCCACCGGGCCTGCGGGATCGAGCGTGACGGTGCTCGCGATGTCCACGCGGGTCAGCGCGCCGTCATAGAGGTGATAGAGCAGGATGTTGGTGAGCGGCCCGGTCGGGTTGCCGCCGGCGAGTGGCGCCAGCGCGTCGCGGATCGCGGTGTAGGCGTCCTCCTCCGTCTCCGCCTCCGCGCCGAGGGTGGCGGCGAGCGAGGCGAAGGCCGCATCCGTCGGCGCGGCGAGGGTGAGAAGCCCCGATCCGAGCGCGCCCGTCAGCGCGGTGTCCTCGAGCGCGCGCAACAGGATGTCGAAATCACCGCCGTTGTCGTCGAAACCCGGCGTGCCGGAGACCGCGGCGAGCAGGTCCGGCAGCGTCCCGGTTGGCGCTGTGTCCGGCAGGTCCTGCGGCACGAGCACTTCGTCGATCGCGTGGATCAGCGCGTTCTCCGCCGCGATATCGGTGCGGCCCGCGATGAAGGCGGCGTCCTCGAGCGTGGGATCCTGGTCGAAGATCTGGTCTGGCGTGGCGAGGAGGCGCGCGCCGGCCAGCGTCGACAGCGTGTCCGCCGCGACGGTGGCCTCGGCAGGGAAGAGGTTGGGCACCACATGGTAGGTGAGGAGGGAGGCGAGCAGCGCCGTGCCGTCGCCGTCCGGGCCCTCGATCGAGTTCGCGATGGTGGCGAGGGCGGCGACCACGCCCGCATCGTCGAGTGCCGCGGTGTCGATGGCGAAGCTGGCCGCGAAGCCGCGGAAGGCGCTGTCGGTGGGCGCGAACACGGTCAGGCTCGAATCGAGCGCTGTGAAGGTCTCCTCCAGCCCGGCCGCCTCGATGGCGCCGACGAGGATATCGAAGTCGCCGTCGGCGCGCAGCGTGTCGAGAATGTCGTCTTCCATGGGGCCCCTCCGGCGCGGCGGCCGGTCCGCCCGGCCAGACCCGGTCTATCGGCCCGGCCCGCCGCGCGGCAAGAAGAGAGCGAAAGGCGCGGGCGGAGCGGGCGCGCGGCCGGCCCGACCCGGCAGCGTCCCGGGTGAGCGCGCCGCCGGGCGCATGGCTGCTCGGGCGCCGCGCCCTGCCGCCCAAAAACCACGCCTGCGCCCGTGCCGAGCCCCCTTGCATTCCCCCCGCCCCCGCTGTACCACCCGCCACCTGAAGCGCGAGGCGATGCACCGGTAGCTCAGCTGGATAGAGCACCAGACTACGAATCTGGGGGTCGGGGGTTCGAATCCTCCCCGGTGCGCCATTCAATGTTTGCCACTGTGAAACCGGCCTCACGCCCTGAGGGCTCGGTGTGTCTGTTCGGGGTTCGAAGTCCCTCGATACGGGTGTACGGAAGCGGGTCTGAAGGTGCCGACGGCAGGACAGCTTTCCGAGAGGGGCCGTATGGCGCGGTCGGACGACTGCTGTCGGGTTTGGGGCTGATCGGCGGCAGAGATAGCCGTTTCCTCCAGAACCGCTTTCTCCCGCTCCAACTTGGCAATCCGCCGCTCCTGGGCCTGCGCCAAAGCCAATCGGAGTAGGCCCAGGTCGCGCCCCGCGGGGCGTGAACCCACTGATCAGGCGCAACGAATGGAGGCCGTCGAGCGTCCGATCGGGGCAGGGGGCGGTTGATCGGCGCGCCAAGCCGCGGCACCGTCTACAGAGCGGAACCAACCGGGAAATGTTGGTTCACGGGACTGGGCGAGATTGGTGTGGGCCCGGCGATCGAACAGCTCAGCCCGACCGAGCGCCTGTCATCTGGAGGATCGCGCGGTATGTGCGGAAGCTGCGGACACAGGGACGATGCCTGCCGCCTCGCGCCGGGCGCTACCGGGGCGCAGTCCGCACCGACGAGCCTCTCCAGCGGCAAATGGGGCGATGCGGGCCTGGGTGTCGATGGCGGCGTGGTCACGTGGAGCATCGGCGGCGGGGGGATCGACACCAGCGATTTCGACGGGGGCAGCGTCTCCATCGACCCGGAAACAGTGTTCGACTTCGACTACACGCGTGCCATCGGCGATGCCTTCGACGCCTGGTCGGCGGCGGCGAACATCACCTTCGTGCAGGTTCCGGACGATGGTGTCGCTTCAAACGCCCTGTCGGTCGGCGATATCCGGGTGTTCTTCGGGTCATTCGTCAGTCAAGCCGACGGCGCCGCTGTTTACCCCGGTCCCGCCCCGTCCAGCGGGAACACGCTGATACAGCCCATTGCCATGCAGCCGACCGAGGACGGAGGGGCGCCTCACCTCTTCCAGTACCTCATGATCCACGAGATCGGCCATACACTGGGCCTTGGACATTCCAACGACCCGTCAGATGTCATGAGCGGGCTGCGCATTCCTTACGAGGATCGCCCGAGCGCGCTTTCGAACGGCGATATCGCGAGCATTCAGCGCGTCTACGGCCCGGAAGACGGTGATCCCGGCACCTACCGGCTGGCCGAGGATCGCGCCGACTTCACCGTGCTCGATGCGCCCGACGGGCTGATCATCGAGGGAAACGCCCTCCCCAACCGGATCCTCGGCTCGGATGCCTGCGAGCATATCCTCGGGCTCGATGGCGCGGACACGCTCTCGGGCGGCGGTCGGGACGATACGCTCGAGGGCGGTCTCGGCGACGATTTTCTCGATGGAGGTTCGGGCACGGATCGCCTGCTGGGCGGCGAGGGGAACGACACCCTTGCCGGCGGCCTCGGCGACGACCGGCTCGAAGGCGGAGCCGGCGACGACGTGGCGATCTACGCCGCCCTGCGCGCCGCCGTGGAGATCGAGGTCGATGGCGAAAGGATCACCCTTCGCGGACCGGACGGGACGGACGAACTCGTCGGGATCGAGACGGTGCAGTTCGCGGATGCGACGGTGCCGGTTGCGCAGCTCGGCGCCGGTATCTCGCTCACCGCCCCGGAGGCGCGGACGGTCGCGTATCTCTACGAGGCCGCGCTGGACCGCGACGGCGATATCGACGTAGCCGGGCTGAATTTCTGGATCGACGAGCGGGAGGCCGGCCTCAGCGAGACGGCCCTTGCGGCACGGTTCCTCGCCGCGCCCGAATTCGCCGAGCGCTATGGCGACCCGGAAGCGCTCGACGATGCCGAGATCGTGGATCTGCTCTACCGCAACGTGCTCGACCGCGACGGAGACGCCTCGGGCGCCGCGTACTGGGCGGGGCAGCTCGCAGAGGGCGGGGTGTCGCGCGCCGGCCTTCTTCTGGCCTTCGCCGAGAGCCGGGAAAACATGGCCAACTCGGCTTACATAGAAGGCCTCACCGAGACGGAACCCGGCCTATGGTCATTCGGCTGACCGATCCGAGCGTCGACTACAAAGCGAACGAACAGCGTTTGCAAACGGCGTGGTCCAACCCGCAGCGATACATGTCGGCCGGGCAAAGCTCTAAAATGATATCCAATCGCCCATAAAAAAACTGGCACCGCCCGCGGCGACGCCAGATTGTTTTCCTGGAAGTGCCCCAATCGGTCGGAGCACCGGTCAGCAACACCAATTAAAAGTCGAAGAAGCTGAATGCGGAGAACGAGTCGAATGTCGAGAACGCATCAAACGACGATGTGTCGATCGACCCCCGGGTCTCCAGCGTGACTGCTGGAGCGGGGATTCCGGCGGAAGAGTCGAACCCAACGCTGGATGCGAACTCGTCCGTTCCGGCGACAACCCGGCCGGAGATCGTCGTGCCGCTCTCGGTGACGATTGTTTCGTCAACGAAAATCGGCTCGTCGGCCAGAATAATTTGATCGTCGCCGTTAAGGTCGAAGTCGGGGGCAAAGGCGAACACGATGGTTTCGTCCGGTTCAGAGTTCAAGATGTCTGCGATCATAGCTTACTCCATGGTTGACCCTTCGGTTGGGAAGGGGTTTTGCGTGACGATCGAGCCGTTTCGAAGCTGGCTCATGCGTGAGACACCCTTGCCGCGATTGACATTCAATCAGGGTGCTCACGTTGCCGTGAGGGGAACGGCATCGGCCATGCGTCTCGTTCGTGCGTGTTAGTCGCGGCTGTTCTTCGAGGCGTGCCAATCATCCGCCTTTACCAGCACAACGCGTTTGGCGCCGTGCAGGGAAAGAAACGCTGCTTAAAAAACCGTCCGGCGGGTCGTCCAGCTAGGGAGCCTCTGGACGACCGCAATGAGCCAGAACCTGCGCGATATGGGCTTCGGCCCATTCCTTGATCGCCCCGATCAACGGCAACAAGTCCCGCCCGAGCACCGTGAGATCGTATTCAACGCGCAACGGCATCTCGTGGTAGACCGTGCGTGTCACCAGGCCAACTTGTTCC
>JBCBWF010000210.1:0-8628 GCA_039817245.1 Pseudomonadota bacterium
ATCATGGCATCGGGATCGGCTGTGTCGGCTTCGGCACATCATAGCCCTTCACTGTTGCCGGGCGCTCGGCGATGCGCAGATACCAAGCCTTCAGGGCGGCGAATTCGTTCAAGTCGATTTCCTGCCATTCAAAGCGGCTGATCCAGGGCCAGCAGGCCATGTCGGCGATGGAGTACTCGCCCACGATATAGTCCCGCCCCGTCAGCCGCTTCTCCAGGACGCCGTAGAGCCGCCGCGTCTCGCGTCCGTAGCGCTCCTCCGCATAGGCCGCCTTGCCGGGGTTGAACTTGAGGAAATGATGCGCCTGGCCCGCCATCGGTCCGAGCCCGCCCATCTGCCACATGAGCCACTCCATCACCCGCCAGCGCTCCCCGTCGGGCCCGCCGAACTTGCCGTACTTCTCCGCAAGATAGAGCAGGATCGCGCCCGACTCCATCAGGCTGAGCCCGGTCTCCTGGTCGAAGATCGCCGGGATCTTGTTGTTGGGGCTGACCATCAGGAAGGAGGGCTGGAACTGCTCGTCCTTGCCGATATCGACCGACTTGACGCTGTATTCGACGCCCAGCTCCTCGAGCATGATGGACACCTTGCGCCCGTTCGGCGTGGTCCAGGTGTAGAGATCGATCATGTGGCTCCCTCCCGCTGCCGCGGCACTGAACCACGCCGGCGCGGGCGGGAAAAGCCCGATCTGTCCCGCGCTGGAACAGAGGCCCCCTGCCCCGCGCGCATCGTGCGCGCCGAGGCCTCCCGGCCGGGCGGCACGGCGCGGCTTGGCCCACCGCTCGAGGAACCCCGAAGGGGTGAGGAGAGCGCGGGATGGATCGGCGCGCGGAGCGCGGCGATGCCGCTTGGGAGGGTCCGGTTCGCGGCAGCGGCGAGCGCGGCTCAGACGTGCTGGCCGCCGTTGATCTCGATCTCCACGCCGGTCACGTAGGCGCTCTCCTGGGTGCAGAGATAGTAGATCGTGCGCGCGACCTCCTCGGGCTTGCCGAGGCGGCGCAGCGGCAGGCTCTCGGCCAGCTTGTCCGTGCCGGGCGACAGGATCGCGGTCTCGATCTCGCCCGGCGCGATGGCGTTCACGCGGATCCCGTGGGGCCCGTAGTCATGCGCCATCTCGCGGGTGAGTGCAGCCAACGCTGCCTTGGAGGTGGCATAGGCCGCGCCCGCGAAGGGGTGCACCCGCGCGCCGGCGATGGAGGTGACGTTCACGATCGCCCCCTGAGCCGTCTTCAGCTCCTCGAAGAGCCCGCGCGCCAGCACCACGCTGGCGAAGAAGTTCACATGGAAGACCTTGCCCCAGACCCGCAGATCCGTGTCGATGGTGTTCAGCCGGCCGCCGGTCTCGCTCTTCGGCGACACGCCCGCATTGTTCACCAGCGCGTCGAGCCGGCCCTCGGGCAGGCGCCGGCGGATCTCCGCCACCGCGTCGATGGTGCTGTTGGGATCGGCGAGATCGACCTGGATGTGGTCCTCCTCGCCGGCCTCCCAGGGGCAGTCCTCCGGGAAGGGCTGGCGCGAGCAGGAGATCACCCGCCAGCCGGCCGAGGAGAAGCGCTTGACCGTGGCATGCCCGATCCCGCGGCTCGCGCCGGTGAGCAGCAGCGTGCGTCGCGCATTGGTATCCGGCATGTCTGCTCTCCTCTCGGCCGCGCCGTCTGGCCGGGGCATCTGCCGCGCCAGCCGCGCCGGACCATCTGATAGCATGCGCACTCGCGCCGCACCACGCAGGTGCGCGGCGAGTCAGGGGTTTAAGCGCGCCACCTGCCAGTCTGCCGCGTCCGGGGCGCTGCGCGTCCAGCGAAAGCGGTCGTGCAGGCGGAAGGCGCCGTCGGCCCAGAACTCCATCTCCACCGGGCGCAGGCGAAAGCCGCCCCAATGGGGCGGGCGCGGCGGGCCGGCGGGGTGCTGCGCGGCCTTGAGCGCCACGGTCTTCATGAGGGCCGCCCGGCTCTCCAGCGGGCGGGACTGGGCACTCGCCCAGGCGCCGATCCGGCTCTGATAGGCGCGCGAATTGTAGTAGGCATCCGCCTGGTCGGCCGCCACCCGCTCCACCGGACCGCGCAGGCGGAGCTGGCGGCGCAGCGACTTCCAGTGCAGCACCATCGCGGCCTGCGGGTTCTGGGCGAGCTCCGTGCCCTTGGCGCTCTCGAAATTGGTGTAGACGACGAAGCCGCCCGCGGTCTCGCTCGCCTCGATCTCCTTCAGGAGCACCATGCGCACATTGGGCAGCCCGTCGCCCCCGGCGGTGGCGAGGGCGACGGCGTTGGCGTCCTCGGGCTCGCTCGCCGTGGCCTCCTCGAGCCAGCTTTGCGCCAGCGCATACGGGGCCTCCGTCGCGAAGATCCCCTCCAGCCGCCCGCCCGTGGTGAGTTCCATGCTGCCGTTCCGTCTCTGCCGCCAGTGTCCCGGGGCCCCTGCTCCGGGGGCCCCTCCGATAGCTAGCGCGCCGGCATGCGGAGGGACAGCGCGGCCCGCGCATAGCGGCTTCTCCGTCGCGAAAGCCCGGCGCGCCGGGAGCCCGGCGCTTGATGCCGCGCGCGAAAGGCCGTAAGCGGAGCGCCGGTCCGTGATGGAGAAGTGAGCATGCAGCCCGGTCTCATGGCAGGCAAACGCGGCCTGATCCTCGGCGTGGCGAACGATCGCTCGATCGCCTGGGGCATTGCCAAGGCCTGCCACGCGCAGGGCGCGGAGCTTGCCTTCACCTATCAGGGCGAGGCGCTGGAGAAGCGCGTGCGCCCGCTGGCCGAGAGCGTGGGCGCCGAGATCGTGGCCCCCTGCGACGTGACCGACACCGCCTCGATGGATGCGGTCTTCGCGGAGGTGGCCGCGCGCTGGGGCCGGCTCGACTTCCTGCTCCACGCCATCGCCTATGCGGACAAGGAGGAGCTGAAGGGGCGGTATCTCGATACGAGCGAGGCAAACTTCACGCGCTCGATGCAGATCAGCTGCTACTCCTTCACCGCGCTCGCCCAGCGCGCCGAGCCGCTGATGACCGAGGGCGGGAGCCTGGTGACGCTGACCTATTACGGTGCCGAGCGGGTGATGCCGCATTACAACGTGATGGGCGTGGCGAAGGCGGCGCTCGAGGCCTCGGTGCGGTATCTGGCCGCCGATCTCGGCCGGCAGAACATCCGGGTGAACGCGCTCTCGGCGGGCCCGATCAAGACGCTGGCGGCCTCCGTGATCGGCGATTTCCGCTACATCCTGAAATGGAACGAGCTCAACGCGCCGATGCGGCGCAATGTGAGCCAGGAGGATGTGGGCAAGGCGGGCTTCTACCTGCTCTCGGACCTCTCCTCCGGCGTGACGGGCGAGTGCCACCATGTGGATTGCGGCTATCACGTGGTGGGCATGAAGGCCGAGGACGCGCCGGACATCGCGCTGCAGAAGTGACGCGCGGGCCGCGCGGGAGACGTGACGCGCGGGCTGCGCACGGAGGGTTGCTGCGGGCGGGGCTTGCGCGTATAGGACGCGGCTCACGGGCGGGCGCTGCGGGGCGGCGGTCGCGGGAATCAATTTGGCGGCCGCGACAGGCGCGGGCCGGCCGGGAGACGGGCGATGAAGGCCGATATTCATCCGGAATACCACGTGATCAACGTGACCATGACCGACGGGTCGGTGGTGCAGATGCGCTCGACCTATGGCAGCGAGGGGGACAACCTGACCCTCGATATCGATCCGAGCGCGCATCCGGCCTGGACCGGCGGCAGCCAGCGCCTGGTCGATGCCGGCGGCCGGGTGTCGCGCTTCAAGAAGAAGTTCGAGGGCTTCGGCTTCTGATACGGTCTTCACGGGGCCGGCGCGCCGGCCCCGCGTGCGCGTATGTGAGAGAGGCCCTGGATGGAGCGGGACACGCCGGCGCCTGAGAGCGAGACTGCGCAGGACGCGGGCGAGCGCGAGGGCGCGGCCCCGCCGGCGCGGAAACCGGAAGATCCCGCGCATATCATCGTTCTCGGCAACGAGAAGGGCGGCTCCGGCAAGTCCACCACGGCGATGCATCTCTTCGTGGCGCTGGCGCGCGCCGGGATGCGGGTGGGTGCCATCGATCTCGATATGCGCCAGCAGTCGCTCTTTCGCTATCTCGAGAACCGCGAGGCCTATGGGGACCGGATCGGCAAGAAGCTGATCCTGCCGGAGCGCGCACGGATCGCGCGCTCGAAGGCGGCGCTGGTGCAGGAGGTGGCGGAGGAGGAGCGGATGGCGCTGCGGGCGGCCATCGACGATCTCTCCCGGCGCTGCGATTTCATCCTGATCGACACGCCCGGCGCGGTGACCGTGCTGAGCGAGGAAGCGCATGCGGCGGCGGACACGCTGATCACGCCGATCAATGACAGCCTGATCGACTTCGACCTGCTCGGGCGGGTGGATCCGGCGAGCGGGCAGGTGCTGGGGCCGTCGATCTATTCGGAGATGGTCTGGAAGGCGCGCCAGCGCCGGGCGGCAAGCCGCCGGCCGCCGATGGACTGGGTGGTGCTGCGAAACCGGATCTCGATGCTGGAGAGCCGCAACAAGCGCGCGGTGGGCGTGGTGATGGAGCAGCTCTCCAAGCGGATCGGGTTCCGGATCGCGCCGGGCTTCTCGGAGCGGGTGATCTTTCGCGAGCTGTTTCTGAACGGGTTGACCTTGCTCGACATCAAGCGCGGCGGGGGGATCACGCTGACGATGAGCCATGTCTCGGCGCGTCAGGAGGTGCGCGATCTGGTGAAGGCGCTGAGCCTGCCGGGCGTGGAGACTGTCGGCTGAGGCTGGATGGCGAGGCGGGGGCCACTGCGCCCGATCACCGCGCTCTGCGCCCGCGCCCACCCACGACAGTTTTCTCAGACAAGGAAGAACATATTGTGAACATATCGGAGTTTCGCATGAGGGTGCGAAGGCGCACGGATGCTCACCGGACGTTCACACAAACGCGCGAACACTAACGCGGGTCGGAGCGGCCGCGGGTGGGAGTCCCCGGTTCGGATGAGGCAGGCGCAGGCCCGGGGAGAGGCGGGACAGTCCCCCCGGGGCCGGGCGGCGGCGCTCAGCGGGTCGGGTGGATCCGCTGGCAGGGCGCCTTGAGGCGGGCGAAGGCCGCGCAGGCGCCTGCGCCCTTCATGGCCATGGAGCCGGCGACACGGACGGAGTATCGCAGGCCGCCGCCGGTGTTGCGGCTGTGGATGCTGATCTCGGCATCGGGCAGCGCGCTGGTTTCGTCCATCGCCATGCTGGCCACCAGCGCGATCGCCTGGGATTCGTGGCGGAACCGGCCGAGCTCCACCGCCCAGCCGTCGGGCACCCGGCGGGGTGGGCGCTCGGCGTAGAGCGGGGCATAGGGCGAGCGGCTCGCGAGAGTGGAGGCCACGGCGGCCGGCGCGATCGCCGCTGCGATCGCCGAGAGCCCGGTCGCCGGCGTGCCGGGACGGGGTTTCGGCAGTGGCGCGCGGGCGACCCGCACCGAGGCCGTGCGCGGGCGCACGATCGCCACCTTGCGCGGCGCCTTGCGGAAGCCGAGATCGAGCAGGCGCGCGGCCTGCGCGTTGCGGCTGCGCGTGCTCTTGCCGCCCATCACGACGCTGACAATGCGCTCGTTGCCGCGCGCGGCGATGCTGACGAGGTTGTAGCCGGCCGCGCGGGTGTAGCCGGTCTTCATGCCCTCGGCCCCGCGATAGGTGGCGAGCAGGCGATTCGTCGTACGGATCCGCCGCCCCGCCGCGGTGTCGCTGCGCTTGCCGAACACGTTGTAGTATTGCGGGAAATCGAAGTAGAGATGCCGCGCCAGCAGCGCCATGTCCCGCGCAGTGGAGAGATGGCCGCGCTGGGTGAGCCCGTGGGGGTTCTTGAAGGTGCTCTTCATCATGCCGAGCGCGCGGGCCTTCGCGGTCATCATCTGGCCGAAGCGCTTCTGGCTGCCGCCCACCGTCTCGGCGAGCACCATCGCGGCGTCGTTGGCGGATTTGATCGCGGTCGCGCGGATGAGATGGCGGATCGAGACGCGCTGGCCCGCTTTCAGGTGCAGCTTCGAGGGCGGCTGGCGCGCGGCATGGCGCGAGACGCGCACGCGCTGGTCGAGCTTGATCTGCCCCTTCTGCAGCGCCTCGAAGGTCAGATACAGCGTCATCATCTTGGTGAGCGAGGCCGGATGCTGGCGCCGGTCCGCGTCGTGTTCGTAGTACACTCGCCCGTCGCGCATATCGACGGCGATGCCCGCATAGGGTGCGGCCAGCGCGGGCGGCACGAGAAGGAGCATCAGCGCAACGGCTGACGCCAAGATAGGCCACGGGCTGCGAAGCGCCATGGTAGTCCCCCGTATGAAGCTCTGCCTCGACGCGGCTCTTTGTCCGCTGTCCTTTGCTTTAGTATCTCACGCTAACACGCTCAAGACGTTCTGAGAATCTCTTTCTCTGTTTCGTTTCAAGAAAATTGTGCAGCGCAGCATTCTCTTGACGCAGTGCAGCAAATTTCCTAAGTTACTGATTGCGGGCGCATTCGGCCCGATCACAGTCGGAATTGGGAGACGTGAGATGAACGAAGAAGCTGCCGCGAAAGTCGAAGAGTTCGCCGCCGAAGCGCAGAAGACCATGGAAGAGGGCGTCGAGAAGATGACCAAGAGCATGGAGACGGTTGCCGAGTTCGGCCAGCAGAACCTCGATGCCATGGTCGAGTCGTCCCGCGCCGCAGTGAAGGTGGCCGAGACGATCAATGCCGAGCTGATGGCCTTCTCGAAGAAGACCTACCAGGACAGCTTCGCCGCCGCGAAGGAACTGACGAGCTGCACCTCCATGACCGAGTTCGTCGAGAAGCAGGTCGCCTTCAACAAGACCGTCGTCGACGGCATGATGGCCGAAGCCTCGAAGATGAACGAGCTCTGCGCCTCCGGTGCCAAGGATTGCTTCGATCCGCTCACCGCGCGCATGCATGCCACGGTCGACTATGTGAAGTCGCTCGGCGCCTGAGGCGCCATGCCACTTCCGGGGATCGGGGGAGAACGCCCCCTTTCCTCCCCCGCCTGCCCTCATATATCCTCTCGGTCGACGACCGGCGGGACGGTCACCGGGCAGGGACGAGATGACGACCGAGATCAGGCGCCTATACACTGCGACGCTGGCCAACCAGCCCGGCCGCGACGGCGGGCCCGGGGATGGACCCGGGGGCGGCGAGGATACCGGCGTCGCGGTGAAGGCCCGCGAGAAGACCAAGAAGCCGTCCCTCTACAAAGTGCTCATGCTCAACGACGACTACACGCCGATGGAGTTCGTCGTGTACGTCCTGCAACGATTCTTCGGGATGGATCATGCCCGCGCGGTGGAGGTGATGCTCACCGTGCACAACAAGGGCGTGGCCGTCGTCGGCGTTTACCCCTTCGAGGTGGCCGAGACCAAGGTCACCCAGGTGATGGATTGCGCGCGCTCCAACCAGCACCCTCTGCAGTGCACCATGGAGAAAGAGTGACCCGCTCTGACGCAGGTCTTCTTATTGCGCTTGATCCATCCGAAACCGGCGCCAACATAAAATGGAACAGGGTGGCATGTGACGGTGGCGGCAGGGGTGCTGCAGCCGGGCACGCACCGCCGCTGTTGAAGCGATTGCTCGAAAGGAGATGGGCATGCCGTCATTGACCCCGACGCTGGAGGAGGCGATCCACCGCGCCATCGGGCTCGCCAACGCACGCCGCCACGAGCTTGCCACGTTGGAACATCTTCTGCTCGCGCTGGTGGACGAGCCGGACGCCGCACGGGTGATGCGCGCCTGCTCGGTCGATCTCGGCGAGCTGCGCACGACACTGACCCGGTTCGTGGATAACGACCTGGAAACGCTGGTTTTCGACGGAGACGGGGCCGAAGCGGCACCGTCGACGGGGTTTCAGCGGGTCATCCAGCGCGCCGCGATCCATGTGCAGTCCTCCGGCCGGTCGGAGGTGACGGGCGCGAATGTGCTGGTCGCCATCTTCAACGAGCGCGAGAGCCATGCGGCCTTCTTCCTGCAGGAGCAGGACATGACGCGCTACGACGCGGTCAACTACCTCTCCCATGGCGTGGCCAAGGACCCGGCCTTCGGCGAGCAGCGCTCCGTGCGCGGCACCGATGAGGCCGAGGAGGAGGCCACGGTCGGCGGTCGGACGCCGAAGGAGGAGAAGGCGGACGATTCGGCGCTCGGCAAATTTTGCGTCGATCTCAATGCAAAGGCGCGCCGCGGCGGGGTCGATCCGCTGATCGGGCGCGAGGACGAGGTGGAGCGCTGCATCCAGGTGCTGTGCCGCCGGCGCAAGAACAACCCGCTGCTCGTGGGCGATCCCGGCGTCGGCAAGACCGCCATCGCCGAGGGGCTCGCCAAAAAGATCGTCGAGAGCGAGGTGCCGGAGGTGCTGGGCGGCTCCACGATCTTCTCGCTCGACATGGGCGCGCTCCTCGCGGGCACGCGCTATCGCGGCGATTTCGAGGAGCGGCTGAAATCGGTGGTGAAGGAGCTGGAGGAGCATCCCGACGCGGTGCTCTTCATCGACGAGATCCACACGGTGATCGGGGCCGGCGCCACCACGGGCGGGGCGATGGACGCCTCGAACCTGCTGAAGCCCGCACTCCAGTCTGGCACGCTGCGCTGCATGGGCAGCACCACCTACAACGAGTTCCGCCAGCACTTCGAGAAGGACCG
>JBCBWF010000475.1:0-3824 GCA_039817245.1 Pseudomonadota bacterium
AGCGCTCTTCCGGAACTCCTGGTACGACCGGGCGGTGAACGTCTTCACCCTCTCCTCGATCTCCTTCCCGGAATTCTTCGTCGCCTACATCCTCATCTTCTACCTGGCGCAGACCGGCTACTTCCCGTCGATCTCAAACATCTCGCCGGAGAGCGGGCTCGGCGAGCGGCTTTATCGCGGCTTCCTGCCGGCGCTCACGCTCACCCTCGTGGTGACCGCGCATATGATGCGCATGACGCGGGCCTCCATCATCAACCTCCTCGCCTCGCCCTATATCGAGATGGCGCGGCTCAAGGGCATCTCGCCAGCGCGGATCATCGTGCATCACGCGCTGCCGAACGCGCTCGCGCCCATCATCAACGTGATCGCGCTCAACCTCGCCTATCTCATCACCGGCGTCGTCGTCGTGGAGGTGGTGTTCGTCTATCCGGGGCTCGGACAGCTCATGGTCGACTCCGTCGCCAAGCGCGACATCATCGTGGTGCAGGCCTGCGCGCTGATCTTCGCCTTCGCCTTCGTCTCGCTCAACCTGCTGGCCGACGTGCTTTCGACGCTGTCGAACCCGCGGCTCGTGCACAAGCGCTGAGGAGACGATCATGGAACAGCTCCTCTCCTTCGGCGAAGTGCTCCTCTGGATCGCGGGCGTCATCGCCGGCGCCGGTGCGGTGGCCTGGGTCTTCAAGCGCGGCCTGCTCGCGGTCCTGCCCGAGCGCGGCGCGAAGACGCTGCGCACCGCCCCGCTCACGGCCTGCTTCGGCATGCTGATCATCCTGATCTACGTGCTCGTCTCGCTCCTTGCGCCCGTGATCGCCCCCTTCGGCGAGCGCGAGGTGGTGGATGCGGAATACCTGCCCTGGGATGCCACCTACCTGCTCGGCACGGACAATCTCGGCCGCGACATGTTCACCCGCCTCCTGTACGGCGCGCGAAACACCGTCGGCATCGCCTTCGCCACGACGCTCCTCGCCTTTCTCGTCGGCTCCATCCTCGGGCTGCTCGCGGCCACGGTCGGCGGCTGGCTCGATCAGGTCCTCAGCCGCATCGTCGACGTGCTGATGGCGATCCCGGCGCTCATCTTCGCGCTGCTGCTGCTCACCATCGTCGGCACCTCGATCATCAACATGATCCTGGTGATCGCGCTGATCGACGCCACCCGCGTCTACCGCCTCGCCCGCGCGGTCTCGATGAACATCGTGGAGATGGACTATATCGAGGCGGCGCGCCTGCGCGGCGAAGGCCTCTGGCGTCTCATCGTGCACGAGATCCTGCCAAACGCCTCCGCCCCCCTCGTCGCCGAGTTCGGCCTGCGCTTCTGCTTCGTCTTCCTGTCCATCTCGGCGCTCTCCTTCCTCGGCCTCGGCATCCAGCCGCCCACCGCCGACTGGGGCTCGATGGTGCGCGACAACGCCACCCTCATCACCTTCGGCGACGTCACCCCGCTCCTGCCCGCAGGCGCCATCGCGCTCCTGACGGTCGCGGTGAACTTCGTCGTCGACTGGATGCTGCACCGCGCGAGCGGGCTGAAGGAATGAGCCGCCCCACCCGGCGCCCCAGCATAGGAGACCAGCCATGAGCGCGACCGACACCGACGGCAAGCCCGTCCTCCTCGAGATCCGCGACCTGCGCATCGAGGGGCGGGCGGACGAGACCTGGGTGCCCATCGTCAAGGGCGTCGACATCACGCTGCACAAGGGCGAGGTGCTGGGGCTCATCGGCGAGTCGGGCGCCGGCAAGTCCACCGTCGGCCTCGCCGCCATGGGCTACACGCGCGACGGCTGCCGCATCTCCGGCGGCCAGATCACCTTCGACGGCATGGATCTGCGCGCCATCTCCGAGACCCAGCGCCGGGGCCTGCGCGGCAAGCGCATCGCCTATGTCGCCCAATCCGCCGCGGCCAGCTTCAACCCCGCCCACCGCCTCATCGAGCAGTACAGCGAAGCCCCGCTCGAGCACGGCGTTATGGCCCGCGAACGCGCCGAGAGCGACGCCGTCGCCCTCTACACCCAGATGCGCCTGCCCAATCCCGAGGAGATCGGCTTCCGCTACCCCCACCAGGTCTCCGGCGGCCAGCTGCAGCGCGCCATGACCGCCATGGCCATGGCCTGCCGGCCCGATCTCATCGTCTTCGACGAGCCCACCACCGCGCTCGACGTCACCACCCAGATCGAGGTGCTCGCCGCCATCCGCGACATCGTGGAGCAGTACGACACCGCCGCGATCTACATCACCCACGACCTCGCCGTGGTCGCGCAGATGACCGACCGCATCAAGGTACTCCTGAAGGGCGAGGAGGTGGAGGAGGCCGACACGCGCACCATGCTGTCCGCGCCCACGCAGGACTACACCAAGTCCCTCTGGGCCGTGCGCAGCCATGCCCGCGCCGAGCAGCCGCCCGCCGACGCCTCGGAGACCCCGGTGGTGGAGCTGCGCAATATCAGCGCCGCCTACGGCACCGTGCCGGTGCTCTTCGACGTCAACTACCGCATCCACCGACGCCGCACTGTGGCGGTCGTGGGCGAATCGGGCAGCGGCAAATCCACCTGCGCGCGCGTCATCACCGGGCTTCTGCCCCCGAAGGAGGGCGAGATCCTCTTCAACGGCACCGCCCTACCGCCGAACTATCGCAGCCGCAGCAAGGACCAGCTCCGCCAGGCGCAGATGATCTACCAGATGGCCGACACCGCGCTGAACCCCAAGCACCGCCTGCGCGAGATCATCGGCCGGCCCGCCCAGTTCTATGGCGGCCTCGGCGGCGCCAAGCTCGAGGAACGCATCCGCGAGCTCCTCGCGCTCATCGAGCTCGAGCCCGACCAGTATATCGACCGCCTTCCTTCCGAGCTCTCCGGCGGGCAGAAGCAGCGCATCGGCATCGCCCGCGCGCTCGCCGCCGAGCCGCAATTCATCATCTGCGACGAGGTCACCTCCGCGCTCGACCAGCTCGTGGCCGAGGAGATCCTGAAGCTGCTCGACCGGCTGCAGGCGGAGTTCGACCTCGCCTATATGTTCATCACCCACGACCTCGCCACCGTGCGCGCCATCGCCGACGAGGTGGTGGTGATGAAGGAGGGCCGCGTGATGGAGCAGGGCCCGAAGACCGAGATGTTCCGCCCGCCGCACCACCCCTATACCGAGCTCCTGCTCTCCTCGGTGCCGGAGATGGACCCCGACTGGCTCGACCGCCTCCTCGCCGAACGCGCCGCCGGCGGGGCCGGCGCCACCGAAATGGACATGGACCTCACCGGCCTGTCCCCCCAAAGCCCCTGACCCGCAGCCCCGATCCCAAACCGCAAACGGCCGGTTCTGAAACCCGGCGCGTCATCTTTGACGCGCGCAGCATCGATGCGGACGAGCGAAAAGCGGGTCTTCGCCACGAGCAACGCCAATGACGGAACCGTCTCACAGCATGCCGCGTCCTGTAACCGCTCGCGAACCATTCAACAGATCACCCGAAAAACGTTCAATCCACGACAGCCCCACACCCGGCCCGCATTGATTTCAAAGCCTTTTTTCGCACTCCGCACACCCTGCCGCTTTACACTATTGCCAATTCTGTTAACCTGCGTAATCAGCCCTATTCAAGCCCCAGGTACCTGGCGGTCTCGTCGTCAAGGCTATCGCGAATACCCTTCTGAAATAGAACCTCCCGACTTGTATGAGCCTGATCAAGCTTCTCGAGTGTAGGTTGGGCATCTTCCGGTGACCAACTTAAAACCTGCCCGCGGGCATCTTTTATCTTTGCTTTGGAGAAAAGGCTCCTAAATCGATTTGGTGTTATTCCAATAAATTGTGTGAAGCGGACTTTATTTTTATCGGACACAGATTGG
>JBCBWF010000518.1:0-3264 GCA_039817245.1 Pseudomonadota bacterium
AGCGCCACGCGGTCGGGGCCGAGCGCGGCGGCGAGCGCGCGCGCTCGGGTCTCGGCGGCGACGAGTTCGGTGTCCACGCGATCCTCCACCACCGGGCAGACCCAGTAGGCGCGGCGGCCCTCGGCGAGGGCGGCGCGGAGGCGCTCGACCACCTCGCCGCTGCGTTCGAGCGCGATCAGGCGGGTATCGACGGGCTGGCGGCCGGGCGGCTTCTCGTCGAGCACCGAGATGTCGAGATCGCCGTAGCCCGCGAGCGCGAGGGTGCGCGGGATGGGCGTGGCGGTCATGATCAGAAGGTCGCAGCCGGCCGGGGCCTTGGCGGCGAGCTCCATGCGCTGGCGCACGCCGAAACGGTGCTGTTCGTCGATGACGGCAAGGCGGAGATCGGCGAAGACGATGTCCTGGCTGAAGAGCGCATGGGTGCCGATGACGATACCGGCCTCGCCCGCGGCGATGGCGGCGCGTTTCTCGGCGCGTGCCGCACCCCGGTCGCGCCCGGTGAGCACGAGGAGCGTGATGCCGGCGGCGGCGGCCATCTGCGCCAGCGCGGCGCCGTGCTGGCGCGCGAGGATCTCCGTGGGCGCCATGAGCGCGCCCTGCCCGCCCGCGGCGCAGGCAACGATGAGTGCCATGGCGGCAACCCAGGTCTTGCCCGCGCCCACATCGCCCTGGAGGAGCCGCATCATCCGCTCGGGGGAGGCCATGTCCGCACGGATCTCGTCGAGCGCACGGGCCTGGGCGCCGGTCGGCGGATAGCCGAAAGTGGCGGCCGCGCGCTCGGTGAGCGGCTCGGCCTCGCGGGTCTCGCGCCCCTTGCTGCGGCGCATCCGCTCGCGGGCGAGGGCGAGGGCGAGCTGGTGGGAGAGAAGCTCGTCCGCCGCGAGGCGCCGGCGCGCGGGGTTGGAGGGCCCCCCGGCGGCGCTCTCGGCGGGGCTGTGGAGGGCGGCGAGGGCGGCGCGCCAGTCCGGCCAGTGCTCGCGGGTGCTGAGGGCGGGGTCGTGCCATTCCGGCAGCTCCGGCAGGCGGGCGAGCGCTGCGGCGGTGGCGCGGGCCATCTGGCGCTGGGTGATGCCTTCGGTGAGCGTGTAGACGGGCTCGAAGGGCGGCAGGCCGGCCGCCTCCTCCGGCGCGATCACGAAGTCCGGGTGGACCATCTGCCAGCGATCCTCGTAGCGGTCGAGCCGGCCGGAGACGAGGCGGCGCGTACCGACGGGGAGCTTCTCGGCCAGCCAGTCGCCCCTGGCGCGGAAGTAGATGAGCTCGAAGAGCGCGCCACCCCCTGCGACCGCGACGCGATGGGGCGCGCCGGTGCGCCGGGCGGCGCTGTGGCCGCGGATCTCGACCTCGAGGGTGGTGACGCTGCCGGGCTCGGCGCCGATCAGGCTCTCGACCGGGCGGCGGTCGACAAGGCCGGTCGGCAGGTGGAAGGCGAGATCGACGACCCGGTCGAGGCCGAGCCGCGCGAGCGCCCGGGCGCTCTGCGGGCCGATGCCCTTGAGGCTGTCGGCCATGGCGAAGAGGGGGAAGAGAATCTCGGGGCGGGCCATGGGCCTCTGTCGCCCGCCCTGCCCCGAACCGTCAACGTGGCGCCGCTGTGTCGGTTACGCGCCGGTGTGGCTCATACGCTCCGGGTTGCGCTGCGACGTGTTGCGATCGCTCCCACCCACGACACTTTACCGAGGATAAAAGAAACGTAGGGTGAAGACAGACCTTCCGGCGTGTGGTGCCGGGAGCGCAACGATGCTCATCGATCATTCACACCTGCCGGCACAAACTGACGTGGGAGGGAGCGGCCGCAACACTGCATCTCGCGACACCGACGTGGCGAGGGTGACACTATCCGCCCGCGAGGGCCAGCCAGTCGTCCTCGCTCAGGGTCTCGATGCCGAGTTCGGTGGCCCTTTTGAGCTTGGAGCCGGCGCCCGGGCCGGCGACGAGGATGTCCGTCTTGGCGGAAACGCTGCCGGAGACCTTCGCGCCGAGCGCTTCGGCGCGGGCTTTGGCCTCGTCGCGGCTCATGCGTTCGAGCTTGCCGGTGAAGACCACGGTCTTGCCGGCGACGGGACTGTCCGAGGCCGTGGGCGCCTCGGCGTCTTCCGGCGTGACATGCGCCAGGAGGCGCTCCAGCGCCGCGGCATTATGGCGCTCGGCGAAGAACGTGACGAGGGCGTTGGCGAGCACGGCCCCCACCCCGTCGATGGCGATGAGGGCCGCGCGGGCTTCCTCGTCCTCGGCCGCGGCATGCATGGCTCCGGCGAGCGCGGACCAGCTGCCGAAGCTGCGCGCGAGAAGCTTGCCGGTGGTCTCGCCCGCATGGCGGATACCGAGGGCGAAGACGAAGCGGGCGAGCGGGACGGCGCGGCGTGCATCGATCGCGCGGAAGAGGTTCTCCGCGGAGCGTTCGCCCCAGCCTTCGAGCGCGGAGAGGCGTTCGATTTCAGAGCCCTGGGGCCCGTAGCGGCGCTCCAGCGTGAAGATGTCGGCGGGCTCCTTCACCCAGCCGAGGGACCAGAACGCCTCCACCTGCTTGGTGCCGAGGCCCTCGATATCCATCGCACCGCGGGACACGAAGTGCTTGAGCCGCTCGACCGCCTGGGCCGGGCAGATCAGGCCGCCGGTGCAGCGGCGCACGGCCTCGCCGGGCTCGCGGATGGCCGGAGACCCACAGGCGGGACAGACCTCGGGAAAGACGAAGGGGACCGCATCGGCGGGGCGGCGGGAGAGATCGACATCGATGACCTTCGGGATCACATCGCCCGCGCGGTAGACCGTGACGGTGTCGCCCACGCGCAGGTCGCGGCCCTCCCGGATCGGCTCGCCATCCGCGCCGCTCCCGGCGATGTAGTCCTCGTTGTGGAGCGTGGCGTTCGAGACCACGACGCCGCCGACCGTGACGGGGCGGAGCCGGGCGACGGGCGAGAGCGCGCCGGTGCGGCCCACCTGGATGTCGATGCCCTCGAGCACCGTCTGCGCGCGCTCGGCGGGGAATTTGTGCGCGATGGCCCAGCGGGGCTGGCTGGTGCGGGTGCCGAGGCGCGCCTGCCAGTCGAGCCGGTCGACCTTGTAGACGACACCGTCGATATCGTAGCCGAGCTCGGCGCGGCCGGCCTCGATGGCGCGGTAGTGCTCGAGCGCTTCCTCGATGCCCGCGAAGCGCCGGGCGAGATCGTTCACCGGCAGGCCCCAGCTCCGGAAGGTCTCCAGCATCCCGGCCTGGGTTTCGGCGGGCAGCGCGCTCGTCTCGCCCCAGGAATAGGCGAAGAA
>JBCBWF010000536.1:0-2983 GCA_039817245.1 Pseudomonadota bacterium
CCATCTTGCTCATCGCCCCAGCCCCTCGCCCAAGCCCCTGCATGCCCCTCGCCGAACCGCGGCGCCCGGCGCCGACGGCGCGCACCATAGGCTCCGCCCCCGCGCGCCGAAAGGCCCGCGAACGGGCCCCGCGCCGCTCCCGCCGGTTTCACGCAGCGGTAAGCCCGCCCCCGAAGGCTTGCGGATGGCCTGCGGGACTGTCAGGCACCCCCGGTTCGATCTATTCTGTCGGGTCAGCAGCCCCGACCACGCAGCACAAGGCGAGAGGAAACAGCGATGGACGCCCAAACCCGCGATATCGGCTTCTTCACCGAGGATCTCAGCAGCCGCGACGACGCGCTCTACGATGCCATGGTGAGCGAGCTGCGCCGCCAGCAGAACGAGATCGAGCTCATCGCCTCCGAGAACATCGTCAGCCGCGCCGTCATGCAGGCGCAGGGCTCGGTGATGACCAACAAGTATGCCGAGGGCTATCCGGGCCGGCGCTACTACGCGGGCTGCGAGCATGTGGACGTCGCCGAGGCGCTCGCCATCGAGCGCATCTGCAAGCTCTTCAACTGCCAGTTCGCCAACGTGCAGCCCCATTCCGGCGCGCAGGCCAACCAGGCGGTGATGCTCGCCACCATCAAGCCCGGCTCCACCATCCTCGGCATGGACCTCGCCTCGGGCGGCCACCTCACCCACGGCGCGCGCCCGAACCTCTCGGGCAAGTGGTTCAACGCCGTCCAGTACGGTGTCGCCGAGGGCAGCAACCTGATCGACTACGACGCCGTCGCCCGGCTCGCCGAGGAGCACAAGCCCGCCCTCATCTATGCCGGCGGCTCCGCGGTGCCTCGCCAGATCGACTTCGCGCGCTTCCGCGAGATCGCCGACAGCGTGGGCGCGATCCTGCATGTGGACATGGCGCATTTCTCCGGCCTCGTGGCCGGCGGCGCGCATCCCAACCCGCTCGACCACTGCCACGTCGCCACCTCGACCACGCACAAGACCCTGCGCGGCCCGCGCGGCGGCGTGATCCTCACCAACGACGAGGCGCTGGCCAAGAAGATCAACTCGGCGGTCTTCCCCGGCCTGCAGGGCGGCCCGCTCATGCATGTCATCGCCGCCAAGGCCGTGGCCTTCGGCGAGGCGCTGCGCCCCGAATACCGCTCCTACATCGCCCAGGTGGTCAAGAACGCCCAGGCGATGTCGGACGAGCTGATCCAGGGCGGCCTCGACATCGTCACCGGCGGCACCGACACGCATCTCTGCCTCGTCGACCTGCGCCCGAAAGGCGTGAAGGGCAACGCGGCCGAGCAGGCGCTGCTGCGCGCGCACATCACCTGCAACAAGAACGGCATCCCCTTCGATCCCGAGCCGCCGATGGTCACCTCGGGCCTGCGCCTCGGCTCGCCGGCCTGCACCACCCGCGGCTTCGGCGAGGCGGAGTTCCGCTATGTCGCGCGCCTGATCGTGGAGGTCCTCGACGGTCTGGCCGCCAATGGCGAGGCGGGCAACGGCGCCGTCGAGGCCACCGTGCGCGAGAAGGTCACGGGCCTCACCGGCCGCTTCCCGATCTACCAGGCGCTCTGATCGCGCGCAGCACCAGGGGCGGCCCCGGCCGCCCATCCAAAGCGCAACGGGCGGCCCCGGCCGCCCGTGGTCAGCCTCCCCCGCCGCCCTATCCTCTCGCGCGAAGCCGCAGCGGAGCGATGCGATGACCAGAGCGACGGACCGGCGTGCCTTCCTGCTCGGCGCAGCCCTCGCGGCGCTCGGCGCCCACCGCGCCCTCACCCCGCTCTCGGCGCGCGCGGAAAGCGACGTCCTCGCCCTCCTCGCCGAGCCGCGCACCCATGCGATCATGCGCCACGCGCTCGCCCCGGGCACCAGCGACCCCGCGCATTTCGAGCTCGGCAACTGCAGCACCCAGCGCAATCTCGACGATCGCGGCCGCGCCCAGGCCCGTGCCACCGGCGCGCTCCTGCGCGAGTCTGGCGTGCGCTTCGACCGCGTCCTCTCCAGCCGCTGGTGCCGCTGCCTCGAGACCGCGCGCCTCATGGATCTCGGCGCGGTGGAAGGCGCCCCGCCCCTCGACAGCTTCTTCGAGGCCCGCCACCGCCGCGCGGAGCAGACCGCGGCACTCCACGCCATCCTGCGCGCCACCCCGGCCGCGGACACGCTCCTGCTCGTCACCCACCAGGTGAACATCACCGCGCTCACCGGGCGCGGCACCAGCTCGGGCGAGATCGTGGTCTTCCGCCACGGCGAGGCGGACGCGGTCACCGTTCTCGGCCGCACCGTTCTGCGCCCCTGATCCGCCGCGCGGCCGCTGCCGGCGCGCGCGGCCCGGCCCGAACCACGCGCCCGAACCACTAGACCGAGCGCGGCCTGCCTGCATCGCGTAGACGCCGTAAATCTAGCGGTCGCCGGCGCCCCCTACACAACCGCTCGCCACCTGCCTATACTGAGGCCAATCTGTCGGGGAGGTGGGTGCGACATGCGCTGTCCGTTTTGCGGGAATGTCGATACGCAGGTGAAGGATAGCCGGCCGGCGGAGGACCATGTGGCCATCCGGCGGCGCCGGCTCTGCCCTGCCTGCGGCGGCCGCTTCACCACCTATGAGCGCGTCCAGCTGCGCGACCTCGTCGTCATCAAGAAGAACGGCCGGCGCGAGCCCTTCGACCGCGACAAGCTCGCACGCTCCATCCGCATCGCGCTGCAGAAGCGCCCCGTCGAGCCCGAGCGCGTCGAGCAGATGATCTCCGGCATCGTGCGCCGGCTCGAGAGCACCGGCGAGACCGACCTCGCCTCCGACACGATCGGCGAGATCGTGATGGAGAGCCTCGCGCGCATCGACACCGTCGCCTATGTGCGCTTCGCCTCGGTCTACAAGAACTTCCAGGAAGTCGCCGATTTCGAGGAGTTCGTGTCCGAGCTGCGCCCGCGGATCCGCGAGGGCGGCGAGGCGTGAGCGCGCTGCGGGATCTCCGGTGCGGCCGCCCGG
>JBCBWF010000679.1:0-1574 GCA_039817245.1 Pseudomonadota bacterium
CCGAGCCCTGGGCCGCGCGCATCGGCGCGGCCCGATACCCCGCGCCGGTACGGCTCCGCCGTGGACCGCCAGACGGGCGATACCTGAGCCTGCAGTGCCGGAGCAAATGCGGTCGGAGTAAACGCGGCCGGAGCGGTCACCCGGGGCCGGCGGCGGAGCCCTTTCCGCCGCCCTCGCGCCCAAACCCCGGGCAATCCATCCCGCACTGCCGCCAGAGGCAGCAGCCATCCCGTCTGCGCGCGCAGTGTGGACGATCTTTCGAGCATTTTCCAGATAGCGCGTCGTAACCCTCTCGCGTCATCCTGATCGCACCGCCCCTTCCCGGGCCCGTGCCGCAACGCACGCCGGGCCGGGGGCGCAAACGAACGAAGGAGATGCGAGACCGAACCTCTATGACCAAGACCCAGGCCGATCCGGACTTTCGCCGTCAGCTCGACGGCTATGCGCTGGCAACCGCCGAGATCACCTACCGGATGCCCGATGCGCGCTCGATCCTGCAGACCTTCCTGTGGCAGGACTACGACATCGCCCCCGAATTCCCCAATCTCTGCAAGTTCCTGGACTTCTGGGAACGCGAGCTCGACGGCCCGATCCACTCGGTGCGGCTCGCACATTCCAACCTGCTCGGCCCGGCCGGACTGCGCATGGTGGACCGCGAATACTTCATCCACTGACGAAACTGTGTGCGCCGGCGCCGCGCGGTGCTCGGAGGTGTGAGTTGCGACCGGGCTCGCCGGGGGTATCTATGGGGGCATGGCACAGAACCGATCACCCCTCCTCGGCCTCGCGCTCGCGCTCGGCCTCCTGGCACCGCTCCCGGCCGCGGCCGACGGGTCGGTGCTCGTGGAGCTCTTCACCAGCCAGGGCTGCAGCTCCTGCCCCCCGGCGGACGAGATCCTCGGCGATCTGGCGAAGCGCGACGATGTGGTCGCGCTGTCGCTGCATGTGGACTACTGGGACTATCTCGGCTGGAAGGACGCGTTCGCGCAGCCGGCCTTTTCCCAGCGCCAGTTCGACTATCGCGACGCCTGGGGCGAGCGCGTCGTCTACACGCCGCAGATGGTGGTGCAGGGCGACCTGCCGGTGCCGGGCAATCGCCGCGAGGCGGTGGATCTCGGCGTGGCCGAGGCGCAGGCGCGCGCCGGCGGGGGCGAGATCCGGATCTTCGAGGAGGACGGCGCGCTGAAGGCCGATCTCGTCGATATCGAGCCGGACGCCATGGTGTTCATCGCCTCCTTCCGGCAGGAGGAGGAGGTGAAGATCCGCCGCGGCGAAAATGCGGGGCGGACGCTGACCTATCACAACGTGGTGCGCGAACTCAGCCGCGTCGGCAGCGCGAAGGCGACGGGCGGACGGCTGATGCTGCCCCAGCCGCGCCGGGGCGAGGGCATCGCGATCTGGGCCCAGCGCCGGAACAGCGGCGCGGTGCTCGCAGCGGAGCGGCACCTCCACGGCGCCGCCGTCTCCCTCCTCGCCCGCTGACCCGGCCCCGTCCCAACCGGAATCGCGGCGCTGCGCGCCGCGATGCATCTACCGCTCGCCCTTCACAGGGTGAAGGGCTCGCCGTTGGCCCG
>JBCBWF010000174.1:0-9945 GCA_039817245.1 Pseudomonadota bacterium
CCGCCCTGGATGGTGGACCGGATCTTCCGCGACCTGCTGACGGACCTGACCGGCAACACCCACCGCGCCGAAATCTGCATCGACAAGCTCTACTCGCCGGACGGGCCGACGGGGCGGCTCGGCCTCGTGGAGTTCCGCGCCTTCGAGATGCCGCCGCATCCGCGCATGGCCATGGCGCAGGCGCTGGTGCTGCGCGCCCTGATCGCCTGGTTCTGGCGCGAGCCGCAGCGTCGTGCGCCGGTGCACTGGGGCACGGCGCTGCACGACCGCTTCATGCTGCCCCACTATGTGTGGGAGGATTTCTGCGCGGTGCTCGACGAGATCGGCGCGGGCCTCGGGATCGAGCTCTCGGCGGAGTGGTTCAAGGCGCAGTTCGAGTTCCGCTTTCCGCTTCTCGGCGATGTGGCCCATCGCGACGTCACGCTGGAGCTGCGCGCGGCGGTGGAACCCTGGAACGTGCTCGGCGAGACCGGCGCCATCGGCGGCACGGCGCGCTATGTGGACAGCTCGCTCGAGCGCGTGCAGCTCAAGGTCTCCGGCGATCTCGGCGGGCGCTACCAGCTCTCCTGCAACGGCTATGCGGTGCCGCTGCGCGCCACGGACCGGCGCGATGTGAGCGTGGCCGGCATACGCTTTCGCGCCTGGCAGCCGCCGCAATGCCTGCACCCCACCATCGGGGTTCACGCGCCCTTGACCTTCGATCTCTACGACACATGGTCCGAACGATCGGTCGGCGGCTGCGTCTATCACGTCGCACACCCCGGCGGTCGCGGATTTGACGATCAGCCGGTCAACGATCTGGAGGCGGAGGGCAGGCGGATGGCCCGATTCCAGGCAATAGGGCACAGTCCTGGCCGTTTTGCGCCACGAGCGCCAAGAATGAGCCCGGATTTCCCGCTAACGCTGGATCTTCGGCTGCAGCGGTAACCGGGCGCCGAGAGGCGGGGGACGAAACGGATGGGCAAGGCGGGAGCCGTGCGCCCGGCCGAGATCGGCGCGGGCCTCAGGCCGCGGGGTGGCGTCTTCCACGAGGCGCTGGCCGCGGACGGGAGCCTGCGCCCCCAGTGGCAGGGCATGTTCGACTGGATGGAGGCGGTGGGCCATGACGGGCTCGCCGCGGCCGTGCGCGATCTCGAGCGCAACCGCTCCGAATCCGGCATCGCCTTCAGCGCGCGCTCCGGCCCCGCGGCGGGCGCGGACCCGATGCCCGTGGTCCTCAGCGCGGCGGACTGGGCGGAGATCGAGGCCGGCATCGCCCAGCGCGCCGATCTGGCCGAGCTGGTGCTGTCCGACATCTACGGCGCCGGCAGCCTGGTGGCGAGCGGCGTGCTGCCGCCGGGGCTCGTCTATGGCAGCGAGGGCTTCGCCGCCCATTGCGCCGGATGGGAGAACCCGCCCGATCGCTACGCCTATGTCTACGAGGCGGATATCGCCCGACGGGCGGACGGGACCTGGGTGGTGCTCGCGGACCGGCTGGACACCCCGCTGGGGGATGGCTGGCTCATCGCCAACCGTATCGCCACGAGCCAGTCCTTCGCAGAGCCCTTCCTGGAGCTCGGCGTGCGCCGCGTGGCCAGCCACTACGCCCGCTTCCAGGAGCTGCTGGACAGCCTGACCGGCTGGGAAGGCCGCCTCGCGCTGCTGACCGGCGGGATGAAGGACCCGCGCTTCTTCTCGCACGCCTATCTGGCGCGCTACCTGAACGCCGCCATGGTCGAGCCCGGGGACGTGACGGTGCGCGACGGCGCGGCTTTCGTCAAAACGCTGGACGGGCTGAAGAAGATCGACGTCCTGCTGCGCGGCGTGCCGGACCGGACGGTGGATGCGCTCCACAACCAGCGCGAGGCTGTGCCCGGCGCGCCGGGCCTGTCGCTCGCGGTCCGCTCCGGCGCGCTGGTGCTCGGCAACGCGATCGGCTCCTCGGTGCTCTCCTACCGCGCGCTCGCCCCCTTCGCGCACCGGCTGGCGGAGGATCTCCTCGGTGGGGATCTGCTGATCGCGGATGCACCCTGCTTCTGGCTCGGCGAGCCCGATGCGCGCGAGGAGGTGATCGCCGATCCGCGCGCCTGGCGGATCGAGGCGCTGACCGAGGGCGGCGGCGCGCTGCCGGCGGAGACGCTGGAGGACCCCGACCGCCTCGCCACCCTGCTCGCCCGCGCTGGGGAGCGGCACGCGGCCGTGCGCACGCCGGAGCTCGCCGAGACGGTGGCCCTCACCGGCAGCCGGCTGCACAGCGCCCCCTGGATGATGCGCGTCTTTGCCTGCTGGACCGGGGAGCAGTGGTCCGTCGTGCCCGGCGGCGTGGCCTCGGAGGTCGAGCCGGGCTGCGCCCCCCCCGCGCTCGGCTTCGGCAAGGATGTCTGGGTGCTGCTCGACCGGCAGAAATCGCCCTCCGAGCCCTCGCGCAGCCTGCTCGCGGACCGGCTGGCCACCGGGCATCTGCGCCGCACCGGGCGCGACCTGCTCTCGCGCGTGGCCGATGAGGTCTTCTGGCTCGGCCGCAACACCGAGCGGGCGGAGGCGACGCTGCGGCTCCTTCATGTGTGCCTGCGCCGCTACCTCTCGGGCAACCGCATCGATTCCGATCCCGAACTGCTGCTCGACATCGTCGCCATGCGCGCGAGCGCGCGCTCGGGCCTCACCCCGCCCCAGAGTTTCCGGGACGCGGTGCGCCGGGTGGTGAACGACAGCGCCGAGCCGCTCGGGCTGCCCTCCACGCTGGCCGCCCTCCGCTCCGGCGTGGTGCGCGCGCGCGTCTCGATCTCGGAGGAGGGGTGGCGCTATATCGACCGGCTCTGCTCCGACCCGCGCTGGCGCGACGGCCTCGATTTGCGCCAGTCTGCCGAGCTCGTGCGCCTCATCGCGGATTCGCTCCGCAACCTCGCCGCCTTCTCCGGCGCCGCGCAGGAGAACCTCACGCGCAACTACGCCTGGCGGTTCCTGGAGATGGGCCGGCGGATCGAGCGCGGCTCGGAGATCGCGCGGACGGCCACGCGGCTCATCGGGCAGGAGCGCGCGCATGAGGAAAGCACGCTGCGCGCCTGGCTCACGCTCTCCGATTCGAGCTCGGCCTATCGCAACCGCTACATGATGGTGCCGCGCGCAGCCGCCGTGCTCGACCTCCTGGTGCTGGACGAGGCGAACCCGCGCGCGCTCGCCTACCAGCTCCAGCGGCTCGAAGGGGTGCTGGCGGAGCTGCCCTCCGACGGGCCCTACCGGCGGCCCGAACACCGCCAGGCGCTCGCGCTGCTGACCGAGCTTCGCCTGCTCGACGCCGACACGCTCGCCGCCACCGAGGACGACGGGGCCCGCCGGCTCCTCTCGGACCTCATGTCCAGCGGCGAGCGCGGCCTCTCCGAGATCTCGGACCACATCACGCGCGGCTTCTTCGCCCATAGCGAGGCGCCCGTCGCCCTCGTCAACCGCGCCCGCATCGCGCCCTGATCCCCTAGGCGGACCGGGCGTTCCAGGCGAGGGCGACCCGGCACGGCCGGGCCCACCGCTCGAGGAACCCGGAGGGTGACGAGAGCCAGAGACGCATCGCCGGGCGCAGCACGGCGATTCCGCCAGGCAGGCCCCTGGTCAGACAACCCGCGCGCCCGTCCCGATTTCGCGCACCGGTTGCCGAAGCGTGCGCGGCATGCGCATGGTGCCCCGGGCGCTCCCCCCGGCCCGCCCGCAGACGGCCCCGAACCGGCCGCGCAGGAAGACCGCGATGCTCTACGAAGTGCGCCACACCACCGCCTATCGCTACGGCCGCCCCGCGGCCTTCTCGCAGCACATCCTGCGCCTCACCCCGCGCGAGACCGATGTGCAGGCGGTCCGCCTCACCGGCCTCGAGATCACGCCCCGCCCCGACGCCATCGCGCCGGAGCGCGACATGTTCGGCAACACCGCCCATGTCGCCACCGTCAGCCGCCCGCATGAGCGCCTCGAGATCACCTCCGTCAGCCGCATCGAGCGCCAGGCCCCGTCGCAGTTCATCTTCGAGGCCGGCGCGCCCTGGGAGGTCGTGCGCGACCAGGTGCTTGGCCGGGGCAACGCGCCGCCCGTGCCCGACGCCGCCCCCTTCGCCTTCCCCTCGGCGATGACCGAGGCCGACGACGCCATCGAGGCCTATGCGCGCGAGAGCCTCGAGCCCGGCAAGCCCCTTCTCGTCGCCGCGCGCGACCTCACGACCCGCATCTTCGAGGACTTCGAGTACCTGCCCGGCTCCACCGCCGCCGACACGCTGCCCCATGAGAGCTTCGCGGCCCAGCGCGGCGTCTGCCAGGACTTCGCCCATGTGATGCTCGCCTGCCTGCGCGCCTTCCGCCTGCCCGCGCGCTATGTCTCGGGCTATCTGCGCACCATCCCGCCGGAGGGCCAGCGCCGGCTCGAAGGGGCCGATGCCAGCCATGCCTGGGTCTCCGTCTGGGACCCGGTGCTCGACTGGGTCGATTTCGACCCCACCAACGATCTTCTGCCCGGCCTCGACCACATCACGCTGAGCTGGGGGCGCGATTTCCAGGATGTGAGCCCTGTCTCCGGCATCGTCGTCGGCGCCGGAGCGCAGACGCTCTCGGTCGGCGTCGACGTGGTGCCGGTGCCCGCTGACGCGGCGGAATGAGCCTCGCGGAGGCCCCGGACCGCGGCCGACAGGTCCGCCATCTCGGCCTCTGGGCGGCGATGGTGGCGATCGGGATCGGCTGGGGGCTCACCCAGCTTCTCTCCAAGATCGGGATGGGTGCGGGCTACCACCCGCTCGGCGTCACCTTCTGGCAGGCCGCGATCGGCGCCGTGGTCGCCCTCGTCGCGCTGGCGCTCACCGGCCGGCGACTGCCGTTCAGCCGCTTCCATCTCGCCTTCTACGCGGCCTGCGGGCTTCTCGGCACGGCCCTGCCGGCGACGCTCAGCTTCACGGCGATCCAGCACCTGCCCGTCGGCGTGCAGTCCATCGTGCTGGCGACCGTGCCGATGATGACGCTGCTGCTCGCCCTGCCGCTCGGGCTCGAGCGCGCCGAGCCGCGCCGGCTGATCGGCCTCGTCCTCGGGCTCACGGCGGTCCTCGTCCTCGTCGGCCCCGATGCCAGCCTGCCCCATCCGGGCCAGGCGGCCTGGATCGCGCTGCCGGTGATCGTCGCGCTCTCCTATGCCAGCGAAAACGTGCTGATCGACCGCTACCGCCCCGCGGGGATGGACGCGCTGCAGATCGGCTGCGGGCTCTTCCTCGCGGCCTTCGCGATGATGGTCCCCATGCTCGCGGTGCCCGGGATCGTGCCGTTCCCCGCCGCGCCGGGGCCGCGGGACCTCGCACTCCTGGCCTGCGGCATCCTCAACATCGCCAGCTATCTCGGCCTCGTCTGGCTGATCGGGCGCGGTGGCGCGGTCTTCGCGAGCCAGGTCGGCTACGTCGTGACCGGCACCGGGGTGCTGGCGGGCATGCTCGCGCTCGGCGAGCAGCATTCCACCTATGTCTGGGCCGCGCTCGCGCTCCTCTTCACCGGGCTCGCGCTGGTCACCCCGCGTGAGACGGCTTCACCGAAGCCGTGACGTAGTTGACCGAGAGATCGCGCTCCGAGATCCGCCACTCCCAGGAGAGCGGGTTGAACACGAAGCCCTTCGCATCCATCGCCTGCAGGCCGGCCGCGGCGGTCATGGCCTCCAGCTCCTCGGGCTTCACGAATTTGGACCACTGGTGCGTGCCCTTCGGCAGCCAGCGCAGCACATATTCCGCGCCCACGATGGCGAGCGCGAAGCTCTTGGCAGTGCGGTTCACCGTGGAGGCGATCATCACGCCGCCGGGGGAGAGCAGATCGGCGCAGGCCGCGATATAGGCGGCGGGATCCGGCACATGCTCCACCACCTCCATGTTGAGCACCACGTCGAAGCGCGCGCCTTCGGCCACCAGCTCCTCCGCCGTGGCCACCCGATAGTCGATCTCGAGGCCCATCTGCTCGGCATGGAGGCGCGCGACGGGAATGTTGCGCGCCGCGGGGTCCACCCCGGTCACGGCCGCGCCGAGCCGGGCCATGGGCTCGGAGAGCAGCCCGCCGCCGCAGCCGATATCGAGCAGCCGCAGCCCCTCGAAGGGCCGCTTGCCGCGCAGGTCGCGTCCATGGGTGACCGCGATCTGCTCCACCGCATAGCCGAGCCGGCACGGGTTCATCATGTGCAGCGGGCGGAACTTGCCGTCCGGGTCCCACCATTCCGCAGCCATGGCTTCGAATTTCGCGATCTCGGCGGGATCGGCGGCGCCGTTCCCGGCACGCGCGCTCCGCGCCGCCTCGCCCGTCATGCCATCCGTCATGCCGCTGCTCCCGCTCTGCTCGCCAGGCCCGCTTGCATGGCTTCGGGCAATGACTTAGTGCAGTCTTTCGGCATGCGCCAAGGGCGGTGCGCGCCGCAGGCTGCGTCCCAGACGCGCGCAGCCCGTCCAGCGAGGCGGGCGGGCGCGCCGCAAACGAGGTCGAGGTGAATATTCGCTCCCGCGGGACTGCAGATCCGAGGCTACACCCCATGATCGAGCCGCATTCGCGGTTCCACCTCGCCGTCGGCGGGGGCCACGAGATCTATGTGGAGGTGTCGGGCCTCAAGGAGGGGCCGACCGTGCTGGTGCTGCATGGCGGGCCGGGCTCGGGCTCCAGCCCCTTCATGCGCCGCTTCTTCGACCCGCGCCGCTACCGCATCGTGATGTTCGACCAGCGCGGGGCCGGGCGCTCGACGCCGCAGGGCAGCCTCGAGGCCAACACCACCTGGGACCTGATCGACGATATCGAGACCGTGCGCACCACCGTGGGCGTGGAGCGCTGGCAGGTCTTCGGCGGCTCCTGGGGCTCGACGCTGGCGCTCCTCTACGCCCAGGCGCATCCCGCGCGGGTCTCGGCCCTGGTGCTGCGCGGGGTGTTCACGCTGACCGCCACCGAGCTCGACTGGTTCTATGGCGGGGGTGCCGCGCGCTTCTTCCCGGAGGCCTGGGAGGAGTTCGTGACCCCGATCCCGAGCGGAGAGCGGGACGATCTGGTAGCGGCCTATTACCGGCGCCTGACCTCGGAGGACGCCGCCGAGCAGACCCGCTTCGCGCGCCCCTGGGTGCGCTGGGAGAGCGCCACCGCGGCGCTGCGCCCCGTGCCGGCGAGCTTCGTGGAGGCCGCCTATGCCCGCGCCTTCGCCCGGATCGAGAGCCACTACTTCGTGCATCGCGGCTGGCTGCGGCGAGACGATCAGATCCTCGCCGATATCAACCGGATCGCGGATATCCCCGGCGTGATCGTACAGGGGCGCTACGACATGATCTGCCCGCCGCTCACCGCGAGCCGGCTGGCCGAGGCCTGGCCGGCGGCGAACCTGCGGCTGGTGGACGATGCGGGCCACGCGCTCTCCGAACCGAGCATCGCGACGGAGCTCCTGCGCGCGACCGAGGATCTGGCCGAGCCGGAGAGCTAGCACGGGGCGGATCGCGGGGGCCGCAGTCCCGAAGCGTGACCCCTTCACCATACGCTAAGGGTTTCGCGCCTACACCGGCTCACACCGTTCCGGGCGTGTCGGGCCATGAACCATCATTTCGGTAAGCTTGAGATCCAGCGAGAGCCTTTGGACCTCCATGCGCTGGTGCGTGCGGTGCGCGATCAGCTCGCCGGGCGGGCGGCTGCGCGGGGGATCACGCTCGAGCTGCGGCTGGCCGAAGGGGTTCCCGCCGACGTGACAGGCGATGGCGCACGGCTCCGGCAGTGCCTCCACGACATCACGCTGGCGGCGATCACCCTGGCGCGGGACCGGCCGATCGCCATCGCGGTCGCGCCGGAGGAAGGCCGCGAGGCGATCCTGCTCGGCGTGACCGATCGCGGGGGCGACATTGGGCAGGCGCGGCTCAACCGCATGCTCCAGACCTACATGCTCGCCTTGCCGCGTGATGCGAGCCACGGCCCGGACCCCGGGCTCGCCAATGCCCGCCATGTGGTGGAGATGATGGGCGGGCGCCTGAGCGCGTGCCACGACGTGGAAACGGGGACGGTGTTCACCATGGCGCTGCCGCTCGAGCCTGCGGAGGGCGCTGCGCGCGTGGCGGCACCGCCTGTGGCCGCTGCCCCGGAGATGGTGGACGAGACGCCGAAGGGCGCCGGCCTCCGCGTCCTTCTGGCCGAGGACAACGCCACGAACCGCCTTGTCTTCGACCGGATGGTGCAACACACCGGTGTGGAGATCCGGACCGCACACAACGGCGCCGAGGCGATTGCCGCCTTCGTGGAGGATCCGCCCGACCTCGTCTTCATGGACATGTCGATGCCGCTGATGGACGGGCTGACCGCAACCAGGGAGATCCGGACATTCGAGACGGGTCGCGGCATGGCGCCGAGGCCGATCGTGGCGCTGACGGCGAACGCGCTGGAGAGCGACCGCGAGGCGTGCCTCGCGGCCGGGATGTCCGACTTCCTCTCCAAGCCCTTCCGCCGGGACGCGCTGCTGGAGATGCTCGCGAAATGGGCGCAAGGGCACCCGGGCGCCGCGGGGCCGGGGCCGGGGCGGGATCGCAGTGCCGCTCAGCCCTTCGGCAGGTAGGGAATGGTGCCCGCGAGGTCGGTGTCGTCGATGCTGCGGAAGCGGCTGTTGCTGCCCGCGCCGCGGGTACCGGCAAAGGGCGCATAGTCCGGATCGGCGACGAACGCTTCCAGCGCTGCCCGGTCCGGGAATTCGAGAAGAGCAATCAGCGTGCTCGGCGCCGGCTCGCCCTCATGCACCTTGATGTTGCCGCTGCGCGCGAGGTACTTGCCGCCGTGCTTGTGCACGATGTCGTGCACTTTGGCGGCATAGTCGGGCACCCAGGCGTCGTCGGTGATCTCCACATCGGCAATCAGATAGGCAGGCATCGGCGTCTCTCCCTGTTATCGGTTCTTTCGGATTTCGGCAGGCCGGGCGCGCTGCGGGCGGGCCCGGCCCTACCCCCGTGGATTGCCTCGCCACCCTGCCCCAGCGTCCCGGCGGATGCCAGCCATGGCGGTGGGCTTGCGCGCCCCGCGCTCGGGAGGGTAAGCGGGCGCTCGAGGCGGATCCGGGGCGCTGGTCCGTAACAGCCGGGAGCGCGGGGCGGTGGCCCGCACCATCGCGGCGGAACGGAGAGGACCGGGCATGGACCGACGGCAGTTTATCGCAGGCAGCGCGGCGCTGCTCGCAGCGGCGGGGCTGGCAGGGCCGCGGGCGGCGGAGGCGCAGGGCTTCAGCGGTGCGGATGCGCGCGATCTGACCCGGATCTCCAACTACCTCAACGGCACCACGACGCTGGCCGGCGATTTCGTGCAGGTGGGCCCGGATGGCGACGTCTCGACGGGGCAGTTCTTCATGCGCCGGCCGGGCCGGGTGCGCTTCGAATACGACCTGCCGAACCCCACGCTGATCGTGGCGGACGGCACCTGGGTGGGCGTGATCGACCGGCAGGCGGAGACGCTGGACCGCTACCCGCTGGGCCAGACGCCGCTCGATATCCTGCTGCGCGAGCGCGTGGATCTGCGCCGCGGCGGCACGGTCTCGGGCATCGATCGCGGCAACGAGCAGATCCGGGTGACGGCGGTTGACCCGGAGGCGCCGGATCAGGGCTCGATCACGATGATCTTCTCGAACAACCCGCTGGAGCTCCGCCAGTGGGTGGTGGTGGATGCGCAGGGGCTGACGACCACGATCGCGCTCTCCGAACTGCGGGCGAATGTGAAGCTCGACCCCGACCTCTTCTTCATCAGCGACCCGCGTGGCGGGTAGAGCTTCGGCCCGCTGATTTGCAGCGCCGGGCTGCAGCGCCAAAACAGCCAAAACCTTCGCCCAGGCTGGTCGGGACTGGCGCACGTAGTCCTCGGCCGCTCGACGTCGTGTCACGAGTTGCCTGAAGTTCACTTTATGTTCGATTTTCCGCCCACACAATGACGTGGGTGGGAGCGGCCGCATGGCTGTTTCAGTCTGGGACAGGCAAAAGGCGAG
>JBCBWF010000122.1:0-12210 GCA_039817245.1 Pseudomonadota bacterium
CGACATCGCGGGCCGGCCCTTCGTCCAGGCCGCGGTGACGCCGGCCTTCGCGGAGGTGTCGCGCGTGATGCATCCCCTGCGCATGCAGCGCGCCCTGCTGTCCTCGCGCAACCCGGCGGCGCGCCCGCTGATCTCGCTCGCCGAGCAGGCGCGGGCCGGGCGCCGTCCGGTAGCGCCGGACAACCCGTTCCTGCAGGCCGAGCGGGTCTGGGCCGATCTCATGGAGCAGTCGCTCGACATGATGCGCGACGCCCGGGATACGCTTTACGAAATGACTTTCTTTACCGTCTGGGGCAGCCCCTGGGCGCGCTGGTTCGGCCGCACGCACCAGCCGGGACGGACGCTGAAGAACATGGTGGAGCTGCGGGCGCTGCCGCAGGTGCAGTCCGCGATCGCGCATATCTCCTCCGGCGGGATGGCCGAGGCGGTGATCAGGATGCTGATCCTGCTGGCGGAATCGCGCGGCAATGTGCGGCGCGACCGGCTGGAGCGCTCGGCCCGGATGCTGACCCAGGACGAGCCCTTCCGCTCCCTCGGCGTCCTGGAGCGCAACCGCATCATCCACGAGCAGACGCTGGTGGTGCATTTCGAGCCGGATCGCGCTGTGGAGACGCTGCCGGATCTGCTGCCGGACATGGCCGATCGCGAGCGCGCGGCGGCAGCGGCGCAGTTCGTGCCGGGTGCCATCGACGAGATGTCGCCCCACACGCTGGAGATGCTGCAGCGGATGCGCGCCGCCCTGGGCCTGCCGCCCGCATCGGTGGACGTGACCGAGGACCCGCTGGCCGGCGGCGAAGGCGCGGGAGCGGCGGCAGAATGATCCGCGAGAACCGCACCTACGCGGAGCTGACCGTCGGGGACACGGCGGAGCTCACGCGTCTCTGCACCGCCGACGACCTCTTCGTCTTCGCGCATGCCTCCGGCAACCTGAACCCGATGCATCTGCCGGATATGGACGGCGACGGGGACGGCAAGGCCGAGGCCATGGCGCCGGCGATGTGGACCGCCTCGCTGATCTCCGCGGTGCTCGGCAACATCCTCCCCGGCGCCGGCACGCTCTATCGCAACCAGTCGCTCCGCTTCGGTGAGCGCGCGCATTCGGGCGATGAGCTCCGCGCCTGCGTCGAGGTGGTCGCGAAGGAGCCGGACGGGGTCGTGCGCCTCGCGACCCGGGTCGATCGTCCCTCGGATGGCGCGCTGATCGTGGAGGGCGAGGCGCTGGTGCGCGCGCCGGAGGTGAAGATGAGCGCGATGGAGGCCGATGTGCCCGGCCTGCTCGTCAACAAGCATGTTCATTTCGATCGGTTGATCGAACGCGCGGCGCCGCTCGATCCCATCCCGACCGCAGTGGTCGCGCCGGAGGAGCCGAACTCTCTCGGCGGCGCGATCCTGGCCGCGGAGGAGACCATCATCACGCCGATCCTCATCGGCGCGCAGGCGAAGATCGAAGCCGCCGCGGCGGAGATGGGCGCCGATCTCTCGCGCTTCGAGATCATCGATGTCGAGGAGCATGGCGAGGCCGCGCGCCGCGGCGTGGCGCTGGTGCATGAGGGCCGGGCCCGCGCGCTTATGAAGGGGCATCTCCACACGGACGAGCTGCTCAGCGCTGTTGTCCGGCGCGATGGTGGGCTGCGCACCGGGCGCCGGCTCACCCATGTCTTCGTGATGGATGTGCCCGGGCTGCAGCACCCGCTTCTGATCTCCGACGCCGCGATCAACATCGCCCCGGATCTCGAGACCAAGGTCGACATCGTGCAGAACGCCATCGATCTCGGGCTCTCCATCGGGCTCGAGGAGCCGAAGGTCGGCGTTCTCTCGGCGGTGGAGACGGTGAACCCCAAGATCCCGTCCTCGGTCGATGCCGCGATCCTCTCCAAGATGGCCGAACGCGGCCAGATCGCCGGCGGGCTGGTGGACGGCCCGCTTGCCATGGACAACGCCGTGGATCTGGAGGCGGCGCGCACCAAGGGCATCAAATCGCTGGTCGCGGGACGGGCGGAGATCCTGATCGCGCCCAACATCGATGCCGGGAACATGCTCGCCAAGGAGCTGACCTTCATCGCGCATGCCGAAGGGGCGGGGCTGGTGCTCGGCGCGCGGGTGCCCATCGTGCTCACCTCGCGGTCGGACGGGGACAAGGCCCGGCTCGCCTCCTGTGCACTGGCGGCGCTGCATATGGCGCGGCTGTCCGGCGTGCAGATCCCGGTCGCGGCGGCGGAGAAGGCCGCGGAATGAGCCGGCAGGCGCTCACGATCAATGCCGGCTCCTCCTCGCTCAAATTCGGCCTCTTCGCGCTGGCAGACGGGGCGGAACCGGAGGAGCGCGCTTCGGGGCTGGTGGAGCGCATCGGCGGCGAGCCGCATCTGAAGGCCAGGCGCGCCTCGGGCGAGGCGATCGTGGACCGCGATCTCGGCCGGGCCGAGGCGGCGGACCACGCGGCCGCGCTCACCACGGTCCTCGCGACGCTGGCGGAGGCCTATCCCGGGGCGGAGATCGCCGTGGTTGGCCACCGGGTGGTGCATGGCGGCACGCTCTACGACGCCCCCGTGGCGGTTGATGAGGGCGTGCTGGGGGAGCTCTCCCGCTTCGAGCCCTTCGCGCCGCTGCACCAGCCGCATAATCTTGCCGGGATCCGCGCCGCGCGCGCGGCGTTCCCCGCCGCGCTGCAGATCGCCTGCTTCGATACGAGCTTTCACCGCAGCCACCCTTGGGTGAACGATGTCTTCGCCCTGCCGCGCAGCTATTACGACAAGGGCGTGCGGCGCTACGGCTTCCATGGGCTGAGCTACGACTATGTCTCCGGCCGGCTGGCCGAGATCGCGCCGCATCTGCATGCGGGCCGGGTCGTGGTGGCGCATCTCGGCAATGGCGCCTCGATGTGCGGCATGCTGGGCGGGCGCTCGGTAGGCTCCACCATGGGCTTCTCCGCGCTGGACGGGCTGCCGATGGGTACGCGGTCGGGCCAGCTCGATCCGGGCGTGCTGCTCTATCTCATGGAGCAGGAGGGGATGGGCGCTGCCGAGATCTCCGATCTGCTCTACCGCCGCTCCGGGCTCCTCGGTCTCTCCGGCCTCTCGAACGATATGCGCACGCTCGAAGCGGCGGGCACGCCGGAGGCGAGCCAGGCGATCGACTACTTCGTGTTCCGTATCCGCCGCGAACTCGGCGGGCTCGCCGCCGTGCTCGGCGGGCTCGATGCGCTCGTCTTCTGCGGGGGCATCGGGGAGAATTCGCGCCTCGTGCGCGCCCGGGTCTGCGAGGGCATGGGCTGGCTCGGCATCGAGCTCGACCATGCGCGCAACGGCGCGAACGACACCGTCATCTCCTCCGATCTCAGCCGCGCGCGGGTTATGGTGGTGCCCACCGACGAGGAAATCGTCATCGCGCGCGCAGCCGCCGGGCTGCTCGCCGGCGCCGGAACGGGCGCGGAGACAGGGGAGGGGACCGGATGAAACAGGCCATCAAACCGGACGAGGCGGCGGCGCTGATACCGGATGGCGCGGTGCTGCTGATCGGCGGCTTCATGGGCGTCGGCAGCCCGCACCGCATGATCGACGCGCTGGTCGCCCGCGGCGCCAAGGGGCTGACGGTGGTGGCGAACGATACGGCACTGCCCGGCCACGGCATCGGCAAGCTGGTGAGCGCCGGCGCGCTGGCGCGGATCGTGACCTCGCATATCGGGCTCAACCCGGAGACGCAGGCGAAGATGATCGCAGGCGAGATCGAGGTGGAGCTCGTGCCCCAGGGCACGCTGGTGGAGCGGATCCGCGCCGCCGGTGTGGGCCTCGGCGGGGTGCTGACGCGCACGGGGCTCGGCACGCCTGTGGAAGAGGGCAAGCAGGTGCTGGAGGTGGATGGCGAGCGCTGGCTCCTGGAGCCGCCCATCCACGCCGATTTCGCGCTCGTGGCCGCACGGCAGGCGGACTATGTGGGCAATCTCGAATACTCGCTCACCGCGCATAACTTCAATCCGATCATGGCGATGAGCGGCGGCACGGTGATCGCCGAGCCGCACCACATCGTGCCCGTCGGCATGATCCCGCCGGACAGCGTGAAGACGCCGGGCATTCTCGTGGACCACCTTCTGGAGAGGGCTGCGTGATGGACGCCAAGGAACTCATCGCCCGCCGCGTGGCGCAGGAAGTGAAGCCGGACACGCTGGTCAATCTCGGCATCGGCCTGCCGAGCATGGTGGCCAACTATCTGCCGGACGATGTGCACGTGTTCTTCCAGGCGGAGAACGGGGTGATCGGCCTCGGCGCCCGGCCGCCGGAGGGGATGGAGGATCCGGACCTCACCGATGCCGGCGGCGGCTTCGTGACGGCGGTGCCCGGCGCGGCCTCCATCGACAGCGCGGTGAGCTTCGGTCTCATCCGCGGCGGGCATCTCGACATGACCGTGCTCGGCGGGCTGCAGGTGGATGAGCGCGGTTTCCTCGCCAACTGGATGGTGCCCGGCAAGATGATCCCCGGCATGGGTGGCGCGATGGACCTGGTGGCGGGTGCGAAGCGCGTGGTCGTGGCCATGGTGCACACGCAGAAGGGCCGGCCGAAGATCGTGCCCCAATGCAGCCTGCCGCTCACCGCGGCGCGGCGCGTGAGCCTGATCGTGACGGAAATGGCGGTGATCGAGCCGACCGAGGCAGGCCTTGTGCTCCGCGAGCGCGGCCCCGGCGTGGCGGTGGAAGACATCGTCGCGGCCACCGGGGCGGCGCTCACCGTGCCGGAAACCGTCCCTGAAATGGGGGTTTTATGAGCGCGGATGGCGCGACCGGCGCGGACGGGATGGTGCGGTTCACCCGCGCCCTCGCCTTCGCCGCCGAGGCCCATGCCAACCAGCGCCGCAAGGGCGCGGCGCAGGAGCCCTATCTCAATCACCTGATCGAGGTGGTGGATCTGGTGGCGGAGGCGACCGGTGGCGGCGACACCGACCTGCTCATCGCCGCGCTGATGCATGACGTGATCGAGGACACACCCGTCACGGCGGAAACGTTGACCGCCGCATTCGGTGCGCGGGTCACCGGCATCGTGCTCGAGGCGTCGGACGACATGTCCCTGCCCAAGGACGAGCGCCGCCGCCGCCGCATCGCAGATATGCCGCACAAGACGGCCGATGCGCGCATGGTCAAGACAGCGGATGTCATCTCCAATCTCCGCGCCATTGCCTGCTCGCCGCCGGCGGGGTGGGGAGACGACCGCCGGCTCGGCTATCTCGACGGCTGCCGCCAACTCATCGATGCCGGACGGGGCGCGAACGCGGCGCTGGAGACCCGGTTCGACGAGACCGCGGCAGAAGCGGAACGGGCGATCCGGGAGGACGCGCCGTTCGCGGTGGACGGCCATGTCCGCGCTGCGCGGCATCTGGAGGCGACGGTCGGGCAGGCGGTCCATCTCGTCTACCTCGCCAACACCGAGTGCCGCAGCTTCGGCGACGAGGACATCGCCAAGCTCTGCGACACCATCGCGCGCAGCTTCCCTTCAGGCACGGTGCAGGAGGCGCAGGCGATCTATGAGGGGCGGCGGCGGCCGGTGCTCATCGCCCGCATCCGGACCGACAGCACCGATGCCGTGGTCTCCCTCGCTCAGCGCCTCTGCATCGCCTTCGCGCAGCGCTTTGTCGGCGTCGAGGTCGATGGGCGCTACATCCGCATTTACGCCGACGATACCGGTTGAGCGGCGCGCCAGCGGTCCCGGACATCGCTGCTCAACGAAATCGTTGCGATTCCCGGGGGGATCGGGACGATGGCGTGGACAGATGGATGCCGCGGCTCGATCCGCGGCCGATGGAACAGGGAAGTGGGGATCATGAAGAACCTGGTCAGCCTCGTGGCCGCGGCAATGCTCGCAGCCCCTCTCGGCCTCTCGCCCGCGATGGCGGCCGAACCGCTCAAGATCGGCATGGTGCTGACGCTCTCGGGCCCGCCGGCGGCGCTGGGCCAGCAGGCGCGCGACGGCTTCGCGCTCGCGGTGGAGGATCTCGGCGGCAGCCTCGGCGGCCTGAGCACCGAAGTGATCGTCGAGGACGACGAGCTGAAGCCGGATGTGGCCCTCAACAAGGCCAAGAAGCTGATCGAGCGCGACGAGGTGGACTTCGTCGTCGGCACGATCTTCTCCAACATGCTGCAGGCGATCTTCAAGCCGGTCGTGCAGTCCGAGACCTTCCTGATCTCGCCGAATGCCGGCCCCTCCACCTTCGCGGGGCGCAACTGCAACCCGTATTTCTTCGTCACCTCGTATCAGAACAACCAGAACTTCGAGGCGCTCGGCAAATACGCGCAGGATGCGGGCCTCAAGAAGGTGTTCCTGCTTGCGCCGAACTATCAGGCCGGGCGCGACTCGATGGAGGGCTTCAAGAAGAACTTCAAGGGCGAGATCGCGGACGAGGTCTTCACCCCGCTCGGCCACAAGGACTTCTCGGCGGAGATCGCGCGGATCGCGGCGTCGGAGCCGGATGCGCTCTTCACCTTCATGCCCGGCGGCATGGGCGTGCGGCTGGTGAAGCAGTTCCGCGCCGCGGGGCTGGCGGACCGGATGACGTTCCTCTCCGCCTTCACCGTCGACGAGACCACGCTTCCGGCGCAGAAGGACGATGCGCTGGGCTTCTTCGGCGCCGGCTCCTGGGCGCCGGATACCGACAATCCGCGCAGCAAGGCCTTCGTGGAGGCGTTCGAGACGAAGTACGGCTATGTGCCGGGCAGCTACGCCATGCAGGCCTATGACGCGGCCCAGCTGATCGACAGCGCTGTGAAGGCCGTGGGCGGCGATCTCTCCGACAAGGACGCGGTGCGCGCGGCGCTCAAGGCCGCCGACTTCGCCTCGCTGCGCGGCGAGTTCCGCTTCAACAGCAACCACTACCCGGTGCAGGACTTCCACCTCCTGCGCGTCGCCAAGCGGGCGGACGGCAAGTTCCAGACCGAGATCGAGCAGACCGTGCTGGAAGACGCCGAGGACACCTTCGCGGCCGATTGCCGGATGTAGTCCGGGCCTCTAAGACTGCCGGGCGCCCGCGCGAGACCGATCCGGGCGCCCGACCGGAGCACCGATGTCCACCACGCTTCTCCTGATCCAGCTCCTCAACGGGCTGCAATTCGGGGTGCTGCTGTTTCTCATCGCGGCGGGGCTCACGCTGGTCTTTGGCGTGATGGGCTTCATCAATCTCGCCCATGGCGTGCAGTACATGATCGGGGCGTATCTGACGGTCGCCTTCGCGGAGCTGACCGGCAACTTTTTCGGAGCGCTGGCGCTGGCACTGCCGACGGCGCTGCTGCTGGGACTGGCGCTCGAATTCCTGATATTCCGGCATCTCTACGATCGCGATCACCTGGACCAGGTGCTCGCGACCTTCGGCGTGATCCTGTTCGTGAACGAGGCGGTGAAGGTCATCTGGGGCCCCTCGCCGCTGATCGTCGAGCTGCCGGAGGCGCTGTCGGCGACCTTCCAGATCACCGAGGGCCTGCTCTATCCGGTCTACCGGATCGTGCTGATCGGTGTGGGTCTCGTGGTCGCGGCGATCCTGTGGCTCGTGGTGCAGCGGACGCGGGTCGGCATGCTGATCCGCGCCGGAGCCACCAATCCGGAAATCGTGAGCGCACTCGGCGTGGATATCCGCCGGCTCTTCACCATCGTCTTCGGCTTCGGCGCCATGCTTGCGGGGTTCGCGGGCGCGCTGGCAGCACCGATCTTCTCGGTCGAGCCGAATATGGGGGACGATCTGCTGATCGTCGCCTTCGTGGTGATCATCATCGGCGGGATCGGCTCGATCCGGGGGGCGTTCATCGCGGCGGTCCTGGTGGGCCTGGTGGACACGCTAGGCCGCTCGGTCGTCACCGATGCGATGCGCCTTGTCTTCGACGCCTCCGCCGCCAACCAGATCGGGCCGGCGCTTGCCTCCATGCTCGTCTACGTCTTCATGGCCGGCGTGCTCTTCTTCCGTCCGACCGGGCTCTTTCCGGCGCGCGGATCGGCGTGATGGAGGGCGGGAAGGGCGCAGGGGGCAGTGCGGCCCTGGGGTTTGGCCTGCTCGTGGCGCTGGCGCTGGTGCCCCTGCTCTCGCAGGTCTGGGGCGGGACCTATCTCACCTCGCTCGTGATGCAGGCCATGATCCTCGCCATCGCGGCGATCGCCCTCGACATCCTGATCGGGCATGCGGGGCTGGTGAGCTTCGGCCATGCCGCCTTCGTGGGGCTCGGCGCCTATGTCACGGGCATCGCGATCACCGAGGGGCTGACGGACGGCATGGCGATCCTGGCGCTGGTGGTGCTGGCCTCCGCGGCCTTCGCGGCCGTGACCGGGGCGATTTCGCTGCGCACCTCCGGCGTCTACTTCATCATGATCACGCTCGCCTTCGGGCAGATGCTGTTCTTCGCCTTCGGGGCGCTCGCCCAGTATGGCGGGGACGACGGGATGACGCTGTGGGAGACCTCCACGCTCTTCGGCACCGATGCGCTGCAGGCAGGCGGCGGGCTCTTCTGGGTCGTCCTCGCGACGCTGGCGCTCGTCTGGGGCTTCGTGGGCCGGCTCGCCGTCTCGCGCTTCGGGCGGGTGCTGCGCGCCGCGAAGGAGGCGCCGGTGCGGGTGGCCTGCATGGGTTTCTCGGTCTTCCGCTTCCGGCTCGTCGCCTATGTCGTCGCCGGCGTGATTGCGGGCGTGGCGGGCTTCCTGCTGGCCCATCAGGCGGAGTTCGTGAGCCCCGCCGCGGCGGCCTGGCAGCGTTCTGGCGATCTCATCATCATGGTGGTGCTCGGCGGCATGGGCACGCGGAACGGCCCGCTTCTCGGCGCGCTCGTGTTCCTCGGGGTGGAGGTGACGCTGTCGCATCTGCTGGAGGCATGGCGGCTGGTCTTCGGCCCGCTCCTCATCCTCGTGGTGCTCTTCGCGCGCGGCGGGCTCGCCGGGGGGCTCGACTGGGCGGTGGACCGGTGGCGCACCCGCGTGCAGGCGCGCGCATGAGCGCCGTGCTCGAGATCTCGGGGCTGGCCAAGCGCTTCGGCTCTCTCGTCGTCACGGAGGATGTCTCCCTCACCCTCGAGCCGCGCGAATGCCATGCGCTGATCGGGCCGAACGGGGCGGGCAAGACGACGCTGATGCAGCAGGTCTCGGGCCTGCTCGCGCCAGATGCGGGCACAATCCGGCTCGATGGGCGGGACATCACCGAAGCGAGCGTCGCCGAGCGCGCGCGTGCGGGCCTCGGCCGCTGCTTCCAGATCAGCGCGGTGATCCCGGAGTTCTCGGCACTCGAGAATGTGGCGCTCGCGGCGCAGGCCCATGACGGCACCAGCTTCCGCTTCTTCAGCGCGGCCGCCGAGGATGAAGCGCTGAACGCGCGCGCGATGGCCGCGCTCGATCTGTTGGAGCTCGCCGACCGGGCGGCGGTGCGCGCCGGCGCCCTCAGCCACGGCGAGCGGCGGCTGCTGGAGCTCGCCATGGCGCTGGTGGGCGAGCCGCATGCCCTCCTGCTCGACGAGCCCATGGCCGGGCTCGGGCGCGCCGAGAGCCTCGCGCTGACGGAGACGCTGGCGGAGCTGAAGACCGAAGTGCCGCTCCTGCTTGTGGAGCACGACATGGAGGCCGTCTTCGCGCTCGCGGACCGGGTCTCGGTGCTGGTCTATGGCCGCGTCCTTGCCAGCGGGCCGCCGGATTCGGTGCGGGCCGACCCGCAGGCTCGCGCCGCCTATCTCGGCGAGGATGTGGCGTGAGCCTCCTCGCCGTGGAGGAACTCGACGCGGGCTACGGGGCCGCACAGGTGCTCTACGGGGTCAGCCTTGCGGTCGCCGCCGGCGAGGTGGTGACGCTGATCGGGCGCAACGGCATGGGCAAGACCACGACGGTGCGCGCGATCATGGGCCTCCTGAAGCCCTGGGCCGGCCGTATCGCGGTCGACGGACAGGACATGACCGGTGCAGCGCCCTTCCGGCTCGGCCGCGCAGGGCTCGGCCTCGTACCCGAGGGGCGGCAGGTCTTCCCGACCCTGAGCGTGGAGGAGAACCTGCTGGCCGCGGCCCGGGCAGGGATGCGCTGGGACCTGGCGGCGGTCTACGCCTTCTTTCCGAGGCTGGCCGAGCGGCGCCGCCAGGGTGCGCAGGCCCTCTCCGGCGGCGAGCAGCAGATGCTGGCCATCGCGCGGGCGTTGATGACCAACCCGCGCCTGCTGATCCTCGACGAGGCGACCGAGGGGCTCGCGCCCATGGTCCGCGCGGAGATCTGGGAGAAGCTCGCCGCCCTGAAGGCCGAGGGCGAGGCCATCCTCGTCATCGACAAGAACATCGCCGCCCTATCGCGCCTTGCCGACCGGCATGTGGTGCTGGAGAAAGGGCGCGTGGTCTGGACCGGCAACGCTGCGGCGCTTGCAGCCGATCCCGGCGTCATCGACCGCTACCTGCATCTCTGAGAGGAGGGAGAGCCATGGAACTCGAACAGGGCGTCACGGCCGCGGGGCAGGCCTATGGCGGGCCCGCCTGGAACGTGGTGGGCCATGTCTACACGCCGACGCTGGTCTCGGAGAACGTGTTCCTCTGGCACGCGGCGATCCCGGCCGGCACGTTCGTGCCGCCGCATGTGCATCCGACGCAGGACGAATGGATCGTCATGCAGGAGGGCGTGCTGGAGGTGGAGTTCGGAACGGAGACCATGACCGCGCGACCCGGCGACACGATCCGGATGCCGATGGGCAAGCCCCACGGCATCTTCAACCGCTCCGACGCGCCGGCCGTGGCGCTCTTCGGCGTGGCGCCTGCACGGCGGCTCTTCGAACTCTTCGGCCGGCTCGACGGGGTGACGGACCCTGCGGAACTCGTCCGCATCTCCGCCGAGCACGAGGTCGACTTCCTGCCCCCGCCTGCCGGCTGAGCGGAGCGTGCGAGGCGGCCCCGGACCCCGATCCGGGGCCTCCCTGAAGCAGTCTCAAGGCGGTCCCGGGTCAGGTCCGGGACCCGCGGCAACCGGTCAGAGCCGCGTCGAAAGAAGAGCGGCACTCGCCAGCAGGATCGTGCCCCCGGCGGCGACCTGGAGCAGGTTCATCGCAACTGCTGCGCTGCGCGCGTTCCCGGCGCTCGCGAAGATCGTGGCCCCCCGCGCTGCCACGGCAGAGGCCGCGACCATGCCCGTGAACGCCGCCGTGCCGAGCCCCATCGCGACGACGGCGAGGATGCCGGCGACAATCAGGTCGAAGCGCCAGGCGATCACCAGCAGGAACACGGCACCGGTGCAGGGGCGGATGGCGATGCTGGCGATGACGGCCAGCGCCTCGCGCCAGCTCTGCGGCCCGCCCTTGGCGATCGAGGCCATGGCCACACCGTGCCCGCAGCCATGCCCGCAGCTCTCGCCATGCCCGTGCCCGTGCCCGTGATTGTGATCGTGGTGATGACCATGCCCGTGTGCATGCCCGTGCCCGTGTGCATGTCCGTGCGAATGCCCGTGGGCATGCGCGGGCTTCCTGAGAAGCGCGCGCAACCCGCGCCAGAGCAGCACCACGCCGAGGATGGCGATGGCGACGAAGCTTGCCGGCTCCAGCCACCGGTCCACCACCCCGGTTGCCCAGCGCGCCGAGATCTCGAGGAACGCAAAGCCGCCATAGACGAGCGCGATCGCGCCCGCCGCCTGTGTCAGGCTCGCCGCCACGGCGAGCGCCACCATGCGCCAGAGACCGTTGCCGGAGGACAGCGCCACCGCGCCGATCACCACCTTGCCGTGCCCGGGGCCAACGGCATGGAAGAATCCGTAGCCGGCGCTGACGGCGAGCAGCGACCAGAGCATCGCCGGCTCGCCGGCCTTCAGGCCCTGTACCGCGGCGGCCATTGCGTTCTGGAAGTTGCGCTGCTCGACCGCGGCCCAGTAGCCGAGCTGCGCGAAGGCGCCGCTCGCCCAAAGCGCCGCGAAAGCCGCGGCCATCACAAGGACGGCTGCAAAGGCGATCAGGCGCATGTGAGAAGGATCCGATCTGCAAACACCGCGCCCACATCCTCCTGCTCGGGCGTCTCGTCGATGCCCAGCTGCATGAGGCTCTGCTGCAGCAGCATGAGCTCGCTGTCGGGCTCGAAGAGCTCAACCTCCGCCTCGCAGCCCTCCGGCGCGTTCACGAGCGCTGCGTCCTGAGCTACGAAATACGCGTAGAAGAAGACGGGGTCGTAGAGCTTGGCCAGGGCGTCCGAAACCGCCACGGGCTCGACGAGACGGCGATCGAAGGTGACGCTCACGCGTCCATCCGCCTGGTCCG
>JBCBWF010000620.1:0-2090 GCA_039817245.1 Pseudomonadota bacterium
ACCTGCGTCATGAACCGGATCCGGATCCGCCGCCCCCCGGGCGCCGGCGGGGGGTGCGCCGTGAGCTGGTGGCTCAACCAGTCGTTGAGCTTCGCCGTCGTCACCCGTTCGTTCCAGATCCGGTGCTGGCGCTCCACGGCACCCTTCAGCCGGTCGAGCCCGCGCCCCGTCAGCGCCGAGACCGTCACCAGCGGCGTGCCGGAGAGCTGGGGCAGGAGCCGCTCGGCCTTCTCGTGCAGCGCCTTCAGCGCCGCCGCCCGGTCCTCCACCGCATCCCATTTGTTGACCGCATAGACCACCGCGCGCCCCTCGCGCTCGGCGAGATCGGCGATGCGCAGATCCTGCGTCTCGAAGGCGTTCTCCGCGTCCATCAGCAGGATCACGACCTCGGCGAAGCGGATCGCGCGCAGCGCGTCGCCCACCGAGAGCTTCTCGAGCTTCTCCTGCACCCGCGCCTTCTTGCGCATGCCGGCGGTGTCGAAGATGCGGAAGGCGCGCCCCTCCCAGGCGGCCTCCACCGCGATGGCGTCGCGGGTGATGCCCGCCTCGGGCCCCGTGAGCAGCCGCTCCTCGCCGAGGATCGCGTTCACCAGCGTGGACTTGCCCGCATTGGGCCGGCCGACCACGGCGATCTGCATCGGGCGGCGCTCGGCGAGCGCGTCCTCTTCGGCATCCGCATCGGCCGCCGCCGCCTCCGCCGCCGCGGCGAAGCGCACGGCATAAGGTTCGAGCGCGGCATAGAGATCGCCCATCCCCTCCCCATGCTCGGCCGAGAGCGCGAGCGGCTCGCCGAGGCCGAGCGAGAAGGCCTCGTAGAGCCCCGCCTCCGCCGCGCGCCCCTCGCATTTGTTGGCCGCCAGCAGCACCTCGGTGCCGCCGCGCAGCAGGAGCTCCGCGAAGGTCTGATCCACCGGCGTCACGCCCGCGCGCGCATCGATCACGAAGAGGCAGAGATCGGCCGAGGCCACCGCGCGCTCCGTGAGCTGGCGCATCCGCCCGGGCAGGCTCTCGTCGCTCACATCCTCGAGCCCCGCGGTGTCGATCACCGTGAAGCGCAGATCGCCGAGCCGCGCCTCGCCCTCGCGCAGGTCGCGCGTGACCCCCGGCTGATCGTCCACCAGCGCAAGGCGCTTGCCGACGAGCCGGTTGAAGAGCGTGGATTTGCCGACATTGGGCCGGCCGATGATCGCAAGGGTGAAGGGCATGGCGCGCTCCCTAGGCCCTCGCCGGGGGCGCGGCAAGCCCTGTCGCTAGCGGAAGGCCTCCAGCACGCCACCGTCGGAGAGCACGAAGACAGTGCCGTCGGCCACGACCGGGCCGGTGGTCGAGCCGCCGGCGAGATCGGTGGTCGAGACCGCCTGCCCGCCCACGCCCTCGAAGGCCAGAAGCTCGCCGACGCTGGAGGTGACCAGCACGCGGCCCTCCACCAGCACCGGGCCCGAATAGCCGATCGGATCCTCGCGGTCCTCCGGATCCTCGAAGACCGGGAGCTGCGTGCTCCAGATCGTCGAGCCGTTTCGCGCGGAGAGCCGCATGAGCGCCCCCGCATCGGAGACGAGGAAGATCGTGTCCCCCGCCGCCCAGATCGGCCGCACCGCGCCGAGCGAGCGGGTCCAGATGCGCCGGCCGCTCCGCCCCTCGATGGCGACGATCCGGCCCGACTGGTTGGCCGCCACCACAAGCGGTCCGACGACCACCGGATCGCCGGTCACATCGGCGATGGAGGAGCGCGCGAGCCCGCGCCGCCCGCCGCCGAGCACCGCGTTCCAGAAGCGCCGGCCGTTGCGCGATTCCACCGCGACGAGCTCGCCCGAGGCGAAGGGCACGAGCGCGACGCGCCCCTCGATCGCGGGGCTCGCGCCGCCGAGCAGGCCCGCGCCGGAGGTGGCGCCGGGCACGCGCCAGAGGATCTCGCCGCTCGCGGCATCGAAGCCGAAGGCGCGATTGTCGCGGGTCACCGCCACGACCACGCCGTCGCGCGTCGCGGGGGCGGCGCGGAAGGGCGCGCCCACGCCGGTGCGCCAGATCACCTCGCCGCTCGCGGTGTCGAGGGCGACCACCTCGCCGAACCCGGTGGTCACGAAGAGCCG
>JBCBWF010000026.1:0-26233 GCA_039817245.1 Pseudomonadota bacterium
CAGCCTCGACGGGCTGACCCGCCTTGTCGAGGGCCGCGCCATCGCCGCGGGCCTGCATCTCTTCGAAGCGGCGGGGGAGGGTTGGAACGTCGCGCAGGTGGAGGCCGCCGCCCCCGGCGCGCGCCTCGTCCTCGTCGAATGGGCGCGCCGGGGGCGGCGGCCTCCACCTGCGCGATGTTCCAACCCTCCCCCGCCGCTTCGAAGAGATGCAGGCCCGCGGCGATGGCGCGGCCCTCGACAAGGCGGGTCAGCCCGTCGAGGCTGCCGTCGAAGAAGCTCGCGAGGCCGGAGCCGGAGGCGCGGAGCGCCCAGTCGAGGAGCGGGTCGTGGCTGCCGGCGACGACGGCGGGCAGGCCCGCGGCGCCGGGCCCGGCCGCGGCGTGGCCGGCGCGCTCGGCGAGGGGCGGCGGGAGCGGCTCGCGCGGGATGGCCCCCGCGATCCAGGCCTCGATCTCGCCCCGGGGGAAGAGGAGCTTGCCGGTCACGCGCCGGCAGGGGATATCGCCCGCGCCGGCGAGCTCGTAGACGCGGCGCTCCTTGACGCGCAGGAGCGCGGCCACCTCGCGCGTGGTGAGAAACTCCGGCAGGCCCGCTGCCTCAGCCATCGCCGCCTCCGCGGAGCCGGGCCGTGGCGGCGGGATCGGCTGCCCCGTCCGGCCCGATGGCCACGGCGTAGTCGGCAGCCGCGGCCGCGGGCGTGAGCCGGCCGAGGCGCACATCCTCGGCGACCAGGGCGGGGTCGCGCTCGCGCGCCGGCCCGAAGCCGCCGCCGCCGGGGGTGCCGACGCGCACCCGGTCGCCGGGCCTGAGCGGGATGTCCTGCGCCTTGGAGAGGTGTTCGGGCACGCTCTCGCGGCCCGCCTGCACGACCGTGACGCTGTTGGGCGCCCCGTCCGCCCCACCGAGCGCGCCCTGGGGGCCGAAGCGGCCGTGGTCCATCACGAAGCTGGCGCGCGCCTCGCCGCGGAGGAGCTCGATCTCGTAGTCGAGCCCGAAGCCGCCGCGCGCGCGCCCGGCGCCGGCGGAGCCTTCGCGCAGCGCGTAGCGGTGGTAGAGGACCGGGAACTGCTGCTCCATGATCTCCACCGGCGGGGCCTTGGAGATGCCGATGGTGGAGCAGCCATTGCTGAGCCCGTCCCCCGCCGCCGAGCCGCCATAGCCCCCGCCGGAGAGCTGGTACATCACGAAGCCGCGCGCGCGCTCGGGGTCGTGGCCGCCGAGGGCGAAATTGCCGGAGGTGCCGGCCGGAGCCGCGGTGACGCGGTCCGGCAGCGCGGGCACCAGGGCCGCGAACACAGCCTCGGCGATGCGCTGGGAGACCTCCGCCGCGCAGCCGGAGACGGGGCGGGGGTAGCGCGCATCGAGGAAGCTGCCTTCGGGGCGGATCACATGCAGCGGCTCGAAGGCGCCGGCGGAGATGGGCACATCCGGAAAGATGTGGCGCATGGCGAGATAGACCGAGGAGAGCGTCGTCGCCCAGACCGAGTTCATCGGCCCGAGGCAGGGGGGCGAGGAGCCGGCGAAGTCGAAGCTCAGGTCGTCGCCCCGGCGGGTGACGGCGAGGCGGATCTCGAGGGGCGCGTTCACCACCCCGTCGCTGTCGACGAAGGCGCGGCCCTCCCAGCGCCCCTCCGGGATCAGCGCGATATTGGCGCGCATCTGGCGCGCGGCGCGGGCGCGGAGCTCGGCGATGGCGGCGGTGACGGTGGCGTCGCCGTAGCGGTCGAGGAGGCGAGTGAGACGCGCGGCCCCCACCATCAGCGCCGCGGCCTGGGCCTTCACGTCGCCGATGCGCTGCTCGGCCACGCGGATATTGGAGCAGATGATCGCGTAGATCTCCGGGTCCATCTCGCCGGCGCGGAAGAGGCGGACCGGGGGCAGGCGCAGCCCCTCCTGCTCGACCGCGGTGGCCGAGGCGGAGAAGCCGCCGGGCACCGCGCCGCCCGTATCGGGCCAGTGGCCGGTATTGGACAGCCAGCACCAGAGCCGGCCCGCGCGGTAGAAGGGCATCGCGAAGCGCACATCCATGAGATGCGTGCCGCCGAGATAGGGGTCGTTGACGATGTAGATGTCGCCCTCGGCGGGGGCGGCGGCGCGACCCTCGGCGATCATGCCGATGAGGCAGCGTGTGGATTCCTGCATGGTGCCGACGAAGACCGGCAGCCCCCCCTGCCCCTGCGCGATAAGGGCACCGTCCTCGGCCGAATAGATGCCGTCGGAGCGGTCGTTCGCCTCGGCGATCACGGGCGAGAAGGCGGCGCGGGAGAAGGCGAGGTCCATCTCGTCGCAGACCTGCTGGAGGCCGGCCTCGATGACGCTGAGGGTGACGGGATCGAGATCGAGAGGCGCGCTCATGGGGTGACCTCGATCAGGAGGTTGCCCTCGGCATCGCTGCGCGCGAGGCAGCCGGGCTCGACCAGCGTGGTGGTGTCGAACTGCTCGATGACGGCGGGGCCGAGGACGGCGGCGTCGCCGGGCAGGTGGTCGCGCCAATAGACCGGGGTTTCGGCCCAGCCCGTCTCGAACCAGACGCGCCGGCGGCCGGTCTCGGCCGCATCGAGGGTGAGGCGGCGCCCGGCCGGGTCGATCAGCCGGGCGAGATCGGGTTTGGCGCGGCGGCCGACGACGGAGGTGGCGGCGTTGACGAGCACCGGCCGGATCTCCGGCAGTCGCACGCGGAAGCGCGCGAAATACGCCGCCTCGAAGAGGGCGAAGAGCGCGGCGCGGTCCGGGCGCGCGCCGAGATCCTCGGGGATGGCGACGCGCAGCAGATGGGTCTGGCCGAGGAACTGCATGTCGACGCTGCGGCGCACGGCGACGGCCTCCACGCCCACGCGCTCGGCGGCGATGAGGCGGCGCCCGGCGGCCTCCTGCTCGTCGAAGACCGCGTGCAGGCGCGCGGGAACGAGCGCGTCGAGCGGGCTCTGCAGCGTGGTGGAGAAGTCGTGGCGGAGATCGGCGACGACGCAGCCGAGCGCATTGGTGAGCCCGGGGCGGGCGGGCACGAGGACGCGGGGGATGCCGAGCTCGCGCGCCAGCGCCACGGCGTGGAGCGGGCCGGCGCCGCCGAAGGCGAAGAGCGCGAAGTCCCGCGGGTCGTGGCCGAGGGAGACGGAGACCATGCGCACCGCACCGGCCATCACGGTGTTGCCGACGCGCAGGACCGCGGCGGCGGCGGCTTCGGCATCGAGCCCGAGGGGGGCGCCGAGACTGGCTTCGAAGGCGGCGGTGATGCGGCCGGCCACCGCGTCGTCTCCGCCGAAGCGCGCCGTACTCATGCGCCCGAGCAGGAGGTTGGCGTCGGTGATCGTGGGGCGCTCGCCGCCGCGGCCATAGGCGATGGGGCCGGGATCGGCGCCCGCGCTCTCGGGGCCGACCTGCAGGAGGCCTGCGCTGGTGACCCGCGCGATGGAGCCGCCGCCCGCGCCCACGGTGCGCACATCCACCATCGGCAGGTGGATCGGCATGGCGTATTCGACCTCAATCTCGCTGGAGACCGCCGGTTCGGCGTCGAGGATCAGGGCGACATCGGTGGAGGTGCCGCCCATGTCGTAGGTGATGAGGTTCTCCACGCCGGCGCGCCGACCGATCACGGCGGCGGCCATGACGCCGGAGGCGGGGCCGGACATGACCGTCTTGGCGGCCTCGCGCGAGACATGCGCGGCCGAGACCATGCCGCCATTGCCGGTCATCACGAGGAGGTCGTGGGCGTAGCCGCGGGCGGCGAGGTCGCCGGCGAGGCGCTCGACATAGCGGCGCAGCAGCGGCTGGACGGCGGCGTTGACCGCGGCGGTGACCCCGCGTTCGAACTCGCGGCTCTCCGAGAGGAGGGTGTGGCCGAGGGTGATGTCCCCGTTCGGCCAGAGCGCGGCGGCGATCTCGCCGGCGCGGCGTTCATGGGCCGGGTTCGCATAGGCGTGGAGGAAGTGGATGACGAGCGCCTCGCAGCCCCGGGCGAGGAGCTGGCGGACGGCCTCGGCGAGTGCCGTCTCGTCGAGCGCCGTGCGGATGCGCCCGGCGGCATCCATGCGCTCGGGCACCTCGAGGCGGAGATCGCGCGGGATGACGGGGGTGAAGCTGCCGGTCATGCCGTAGGGCTGCGGACGGGTGCGCCGGCCGAGTTCGAGGATGTCGCGGAAGCCCGCGGTGGTGATGAGGCCGGTGCGGCAGAGATTGCGCTCGAGCACGGCGTTGGTGGTGGTCGTGGTGCCATGGACGATGAGGTCGAGGGTGGACACATCGGCCTCGGCGGCGTCGAGCGTGGCGAGCACGCCGTCCGCCTGGTTGGCGGGCGTGGTCGGCGTCTTGGCGATGCGCATGGCCCCGGTGGCGCCGTCCGCGAGGACGAGATCGGTGAAGGTGCCGCCCACATCGATGCCGGCGACGCGGCCCGTGGCAGCGGCCGTAGCGTCGGGGGTGTTGGCGGTCCCGGCCTGTTTGGCGGCATCCTCAGGCATGGTGTGCGGCCCGGATAGCCGCGAGCACGCGGTCGGGCGTGGCCGGCAGGCGGGTGACGCGCGCGCCGGTGGCGTGGCGGATGGCCGAGAGGATCGCAGGCGCTGTGGGGATCAGGCAGTGCTCGCCGAGGCCCTTGGCGCCGTAGGGCCCGTGCGGATCGCCCGACTCGACGATGAGGGTCTCGACCGGCGGCATGTCCCCGAAGGTGGGGATCAGATAGTCGTGCAGATTGTCCGTGCGCCCGGGCAGGAACTCCTCCATCAGCGCCATGCCGAGGCCCTGGGCGATGCCGCCCTCCACCTGGCCCTCGACGAGGAGGGGGTTGATGGCGCGGCCGACATCATGCGCGGCGGTGAAGCGCAGGGGACGGACGGTGCCGAGCTCGAGATCGACGGTGAGCTCGGCAATCTGCACCGCGTAGCCGTAGACGGCGTAGGGCGCACCCTGCCCGTCCGCGTCGAGCGGCGTGGTGGGCGGGTCGTAGCTCTCCTCGGCGCGGAGCACGTAGCCGTCCGCGCCCGGGACGAGGGCAGCGAGGTCGACCGCGCGCCGGGTCGACCCGTCGGCGAGGCGGAGGGCGCCGGGGGCGAGGCTGATCTCGGCGCCGGGCGAGACATTGCCGAGGCGCAGGATCTGGGCGCGCAGCGCCTCGCCCGCCAGCCGCGCGGCATTGCCGGTGACGAAGGTCTGGCGCGAGGCGGAGGTCTTGCCGGCATCGGGGGTGCGGTCGGTATCCGCGCTCACGAGGTCGATGGCGGCGAGCGGCACGCCGAGCGCGGTGGCGAAGATCTGGGCGATGACGGTGTTGGAGCCCTGGCCGATATCGACAGCGCCCTGGTGGAGGGCGACCCGGCCCGCGGGCGTGAGGCCCGCGCGGATGGTGGAGGGGTTCGCCATGGAGGTGTTGCCGCAGCCATACCAGCCAGCGGCGATGCCGGCGCCCTGGCGGAGGGGGCTGCCCGCGGCCGCGGCGCACGCATTGGCGGCGGCGGCCTCGGCCAGCGCTGCGGCCCAGCGCGGCGCGACGGCGTCGAGGCACTCCACCACGCCCACGCCCGCCTCGAAGACCTGGCCCGTGACAGTGGGCTCGCCGGCGCGCAGCGCGTTGAGCCGGCGAAAGGCGAGGCGATCGAGGCCCGCCGCCTCGGCCAGCGCGTCGAAGGCCGCTTCCTGCGCGACCGCGGACTGGGGCACGCCGAAGCCGCGGAAGGCCCCGGCGGGCGCGGTGTGGGTGTGCACCGCCAGCGTCTCGGCGCGGTAATTGGGGATGCGGTAGGGGCCGGAGGCGTGGATCGGCACGCGGTTGGCGACGGTGGGGCCCCAGCTCGCATAGGCGCCGGTGTTGAAGCGGCCCTCGAAGGCGAGGCCGGTGAGGCGACCCTCGGCGTCCGCGCCGGCGGTGACGCGGATCTCGGAGGGGTGGCGCTTGGTGCTCGTGCGGATCGACTCCGCGCGGCTGTAGGCCAGGCGCACCGGGCGGCCGAGGGTGCGCGCGGCGAGCGCCACATAGGGTTGCCAGGTGAGGTCGAGCTTCGCGCCGAAGCCCCCGCCGGTGGCGGTGGGCACGATGCGGATGGCGTCCGGGGCCGTGGCGAGGATGCAGGCCAGCGCATCGCGGTTCATATGCGGCGCCTGGGTGCAGCCATGGACGGCGATGCGCCCGTTCGGCGCAGCCTCCGCCCAGCCCGCTTCGGGCTCGATATAGGCGTGCTCGATGAAGCCGGTCTCGGTGGCGATCTCGACGCGGTGGGCGGCGGCGGCGAGCGCGCTGTCGGCATCGCCGCGCAGGACGCGGCCGCGGCACATGGCGTTGTCCGGGCGCGCGGGGTGGACGGTGGGAGCGCCCGGGCGCACGGCCTCCTCCGGGCGGAAGACGGCGTCGAGCGGCTCCCAGCGGACGGGGAAGTCGTTCGGGTCGAGCGCGTCCAGGATGGCAGCGGGACCGATCACGGCGGCGACGGCCTCGCCGAGAAAGCGGGTCTCGGCCTCGGCGAAGACCGGCTGGTCCTCGAAGCCCGGGATCACGCCAAAGCGGTTCTCGCCGGGGATATCGGCGGCGGTGAGCACGGCGGCGATGCCCGGGCGCGCGGCGCGCCAGGCGGCGAGGTCGCCGAGGGCGAACCGCGCGCGGTGATGCGGCGCGCGGATGACGCGCAGATGCAGCGCGTCGGCGGGAGCGGTGTCGTCGCCGAAGCGCTCGGTGCCGGCGATCTTGTCCGCCCCGTCGATGCGCACCACGCGCGCGCCGACATGACCCGGCGCGGGGGCGGGATCGGGCGCGGCAGGCTCGGGCGCGGCGGGCTCGGGCGCGGCGGGCTCGGGCGCGGCGGGCTCGGGCGCCACGGGGGCTGCCCCGGCCTCGCAGACCGCGGCGAGGATCTTGCGATAGCCCGTGCAGCGGCAGAGCACGCCGCCGAGCGCATCCGCCGCGGCGGTCTCGTCCGGGGCGGGCTGGGCGCGCAGGAGCGCCACGGCGCTCGCCATCATGCCCGGCGTGCAGATCCCGCATTGCGCGGCCTGATGCGCGGCGAAGCGCTCGGCGAGCCGTGCGGCGACGGGGTCGCGGCGCACGAGGCCCGCCGGGGTCTCCACATCGCGTCCCGCGACTTGGCCGAGCGCCGTGAGGCAGGCGCAGACCGGCCGGCCGTCGAGCAGGACCGTGCAGGCGCCGCAATCGCCGGCATCGCAGCCGACCTTGACGTCGCGCGCGCCGAACCCTTCGCGGAGGGCTGCGGAGAGGCGCGTGCCCGGCGCGCGATCGAGCGCCACGGCGCGGCCATCGAGGCGGAAGGCGATGCCGGGCGCGCGCGGCTCCTCGCGGCCCTCGAACGCGGCGAGACCGCCGCCGGTATCGGGCGGGGCGCTCACGAACAGCCCTCCGCCGCGGCCGCGACCGTGCGCGCGATCAGCCGGCGCGCGGCCTCGAGCCTGTAGGCCGCCGGGGCACGCACATCGTCGATGGGCGCGAGCGGGTCGAGCGGGGCCGCCGCGATGGCCGCTTCCGCCTCCGCCCCCGGCCGGCAGCCCGCGAGCGCCGCCTCCAGCGCCGGCAGCCGCTGCGCGACGGGCGCGCAGGCGCCGACCGCGAGGCGCGCGGCCGCGATCCGCCCGTCCGCGCCTAGGCGCAGCACCCCGGCCACCATCGCGATGGAAATCACGAGATAGCGCCGCGCGCCGAGCTTGAGGAACGCCCCGGCCGAGCCGGCCTCGGGCTCCGGCAGGAGCACGGCACTCACCAGCTCGCCAGGCGCCAGCGCGGTCTGCCGCGGCCCGGTGACGAACGCCGCGAGCGGCAGCACCCGCCGCCCCGCCGGCCCCGCGATCTCCACCGAGGCCTCGAGGGTGAGGAGCGGCGGCACCCCGTCCGCCGCCGGCGAGGCGTTGCAGAGATTGCCCGCCACGGTGCCCGCATTCTGGATCTGGACGCCGCCCACCTCGCGCGCGGCGGCCTTAAGACCCGCGAAGGCCGGGGGCAGATCGGCCTCGGCAACGTCGCTCCAGGTGGTCGTCGCCCCGATCCGCCAGCCCCCGGGGCCCTGCGCGATGCCGCGCAGCGCGCCGATCGCGGTGAGATCGAGAAGCGCCGGCGCGGGCCGGTCGCCGAGCGCGGGGTAGAGATCGGTCCCGCCCGCCAGGGCGCGCAACCCGCCGCCCGCGAGCGCCGCCACCGCTTCCTCCACGGTTCCAGGTCTCAGCATCTGCATCCCGCCCGTCTCGCGCTCCCGGATCCCGTGGCCGCCGCGGCAACGCTCCACCTCCGCCGTCAGCCTGTCAAGCCGGGCGAGACGCCCCCGCCCACCTCGTCTTTTGCATCGCAACGAAAGGCGGGGCCGCGCCGGTGAAGCCGGGGCCATCGCTCGAGGAACCCGAAGGGTGAGGAGAGCCAGACAAGCATCGGCGCGCGGAGCGCGGCGATTCCGCTAGGCAGGCCCCTGGACCCGGGCGCGGCGTTGACACCTGCCGGCCCCTTCTGTTCGCTGGGTGCGAAGAGGCAGAGGCGGATCGCGCGGCATGGGTGAGAGCGAGAACCAGAACGGCGCGCAGACCGGCGCGGGCCCGCGCGGCGCGGCGGAGCGCACCGCCGGCAAGATCCGCTGCGATGCCTGCCCCGTCATGTGCTACATCGCCGAGGGCCGCGCCGGCGCCTGCGACCGCTATGCCAACGAGGCCGGCCGGCTGGTGCGCCTCGACCCGCTCACGGTGCTCTCGCGCACCGCCGAGGCGGGAGGCGCCATGGTCCCCTTTCTCGAGGGCGATGCGGATCCCGCGGCCTGGGACGGCACCCTGCTCACCCCCGGCGACGCCTTCATCACCGCCGTCGGCGCCGGCACCACCTATCCCGACTACAAGCCCGCCCCCTTCATCGTCGCCTCCGAGGTCGACGGCGCCGATATCGTCACGGTCGTGACCGAGGGGATCTTCAGCTATTGCGGGGTCAAGGTGAAGATCGACACCGACCGCCATCTCGGCCCCGAGCGCGCCATCGTGCGCGCCGAGGGCGAGCCGGTCGGCCATGTCACCACCTCCGAATACGGCTCCCAGATGCTCTCGCTCGGCGGGGTCAACCATCTGACCGGCGGGGGCAAGAAGGAGGGGCGGGTGACCTGCGCCACCCTCCTCGCGCTCTGCAACGGCGAGGCGGCGGCACTCAGCGTCGACGGCGGTGCGGAGCTCGTGGTCCAGGCGGGGGCCGCCCCCGTCGTCAACGGCGTGACGGAGACGCGGATGCGCGTCGGCTGCGGCTCGGCCACGGTGGGCATGTTCGCTGCGCAGTGGCAGGGGCTGGTGGACGAGGTGGTGGTGGTGGACGACCACATCACCGGCGTGATGTCCGAGCATCAGGCGGGCAAGGTGATCGGCTGGGCGCCCACGGGCATCAAGATCCGCGGCCACCGCTCGACGCCGGGGCGCTATTTCCGCGTGGCCGAGCCGGGCACCGGCTGGGGCGGCACGGATATCCGCGACCCGCTCGCGATCCTCGGGCCCTGGAACGCCAGGCAGGCGCGCCCGGGCCTCAGCCTCTTGATGGTCTCCACCACCGGCGAGGACAGCGCCTATTACGAGCTCGACGACAGCCTCGCGCCGGTCGCGCGGCCGATGCCGGCGGCGCTGGTGCCCTCGGTCGCGCGCATCGCGGAGAACTGCGAGCCCGCGCTCTGCTCGGTGGTGTTCATGGCCGGCGCGGGGGGCTCGCTGCGCTCGGGCGTGACGGAGAACCCGGTGGGGCTCACCCGCTCGGTGAAGGCCGCGCTCACGCGGGTGACCTGCGGGGGCGCGCCCGTCTATATCTGGCCCGGCGGCGGCATCACGCTGATGGTGGATGTGACGCGGATGCCGGCGGGCTCCTTCGGCTCGGTGCCGACGCCGGCGCTGGTGGCCCCCATCGAGTTCACGCTGACGGCCGAGGACTACCGCGCCCTCGGCGGGCATATGGACTACGCGGTGCCGCTGGCGGAGGCGCTGGCCGGGCGCACGGGGCGCCAGAACGACCATGTGCTGAAGGGGCGCCGCGCGGTGACCCCGCCGAAGGGCACGCCCTGGCCCGGCGCGGCCGGATGAGCGCGGCCCCCCAATGAGCGCAGCCCGATGAACGCGGGCGCCGCGGGGCCGTGGCGCGAGGCGCCGGAGGCGGTGCTGCTGCGCGGGCCGGCCGGGCCGCGGCTGCGGCTCCTGCACGGACCGATCGATCTCGTCATCCAGGCCTCCGGGGAGGAGGCGGAGGTGGCGGCGGCCTATCGCCAGGCGCGCGATGCCTTCGCGCCGGTGCTCGGGCGGCTGGCCGCGGAGCTGCCGCGCCTGCGCCGAGCGGCAGGGCCGGCGGCGGGGGGACCCGCGCCGGAGGGACCCGCGCTTGAGGGACTGGCACTTGAGGGACCGGTGGCGCGGGCGATGCAGGCGGCGACGGCGCCGCTGGCGGAGGACCGGTTCGTCACCCCCATGGCCGCGGTGGCGGGGGCGGTGGCGGACCATGTGCTCGCCGCGCTCCTGGCGGGGCGGCGGCTGCGCCGCGCCTTCGCGAACAATGGCGGGGATATCGCACTCTGGCTCGGGCCGGGCGAGGCCTATCGCGTGGCGCTCTGCGCGGATCCCGTGACAGGGCGGATGGCGGGCGCCATGGCGCTCGCCGCGGGGCCGGAGGGGCTGCGGCGGGGGATCGCGACCAGCGGCTGGCGGGGGCGGAGCCATTCGCTGGGCATCGCCGACGCAGTGACCGTGCTCGCGGGCACGGCGGCAGCGGCCGATGCGGCGGCGACGCTGATCGCGAATGCGATCGACCTGCCGGGGCATCCGGCGATCGCGCGCGTGCCCGCCTCGGCACTGGCACCGGACAGCGATCTCGGCGAGCGGCTGGTGACCACCGCTGTGGGCGCGCTTTCGGCGGCGGAGGTGCGCGCGGCGCTGGGCGCCGGCGCGGCGGAGGCGGCGCGCCTCACGGCGGGCGGGCACATCCTCGGCGCCGCACTTCTCCTTGCGGGAGACTGCCGAACGGTGGGAAGCTGCGGGCTCGAAGAGCGAGCGGAGACCGCCCATGCCTGAGCCGCGCCTGCGCAAACTCGCCGTCACCCTCGAGGAGACGCATCACGAGGGCGGCCCGCCGCCTGCGCGACCGCTGATGCGCGCCGCCGCGCTCGCGGTGATCGAGAACCCCTTCGCCGGGCGCTATGAGCCCGCGCTGGAGGGGTTCATGGACGACCTGAAGCCGCTCGGCGCGGAGATGGCGGGCCGGCTGATCGCGGCCCTCGGCGGCGATGCCGCGGCCGTCGAGAGCTATGGCAAGGGCGCGATCGTGGGCGCCGCAGGCGAGCTGGAGCACACCGCGGTGTGGCATGTGCCCGGCGGCTACGCGATGCGCGGGCTCCTGCCCAAGGCCAACGCCATCGTGCCCTCGGCCATGAAGCTCGGCGGGGTCGGCACCCGGCTGGACGTGCCGCTCGGCCATGTGAACGCGGCCTATGTGCGCTCCCATTTCGACGCCTGGGAGCTCGGCCTGCCGGATGCGCCGCGCGACCGCGAGATCGTGCTGGCGCTGGTGATGACCACGGGCGGGCGCATCCATGCGCGCATGGGCGGGCTGCGCGTGGAGGACGTGACAGGGGAGGACGGGCTGCGATGACCGATTACGTGCGCAATGCCTGGTATGTGGCCGGCTGGTCTGCCGAATTCGGCGAGCCGATCCGCCGGGTGCCGGTGCTGGACCAACATCTGGCGATGTACCGCTGCGCCGACGGGCGGGTGGCGGCCCTCGAGGACCGTTGCCCCCACCGGCTGCTGCCCCTCTCCAAGGGCAAGCGGATCGGCGACGATGTGCAATGCGGCTATCACGGGCTGGTCTTCGACTGCGCCGGCGCCTGCGTGCGCGTGCCCGGCCAGGCGAACCTGCCGGCGAGCGCCTGGGTGCGCGCCTTCCCGGTGCTGGAGCGCCACGGCATCGTCTGGGTCTGGATGGGCGAGGCGGAGCGGGCGGACCCTGCGCTCTGCTTCGACATGCCGGAGCTGGCCGATCCCGGCTGGCATGCGCATCAGGGCGATGCGCTGGAGATCGAGGCCAACTATCTGAACGTGGCCGAGAACCTGGTGGACCCGGCGCATGTGAGCTTCGTGCATCCCACCACGCTCGGCAATGCCGCCTCGGAGAACGTGCCGGTGCATGTGAAGACCGATGCGGAGCCGCTGGTGGCCTGGCGCTGGATCCGCGACAGCGAGCCCATCGGGTTCTTCAAGGCCTTCGGCGGGTTCACCGGGACCGTTGATCGCTGGCATTACTACTACCTGCACACGCCCTGCACCGCAGTGATCGATTTCGGCTCGGCGCCGGCGGAATGGGCACTGCCGGAGGAGGAGCGTCACCGGGGCGTGCGGATCTTCGCGCTGCATTTCCTGACGCCGACCGGGCCGCGGAGCACCACGGACCGCTGGATGCATCTGCGCAACACCGCACCGGGCGAGGACGTGTCCGAGCAGATGGACGCGCTTTTCCGCGTGGCCTTCGCCGAGGACAAGGCGGTGCTGGAGGCGATCGAGCTGGAGGAGGCGCGGCCGCAGAGCCGGCGCCCGATCCGGCTGGCGATCGACAAGGGGCCGCTGGTCTACCGCAAGCGCATCGCCGAGCGGCTGGCGCTGGAGCGCACGGAGGATGCCGGGGGCGCGACCACCTCGGCCTTCGTCTACCACGACTGAGGCCGGCATGGCCGGGGATGCAGGCGGGGCAGCGATGCGGCACCTGCCGGAGGCGCTCGCCGAGCCCTTCCTCGGTGCCTGGCGCTGCAGCGGCGGTCTGGAACTCTCCAGCTTCTCGGTGGCCGGCTGAGCCGCGCCGGTGTGGCGGCTGAGCGCGCGTGACGGTTGTCGCGCGGGGCGCACGTTAAGGTTGTAGCGCACGGCGCTTGGGGGTGGCAGGCTCGCAGCCAACTGCAACCGGTCGGGACCAACGCCGACCCAACAGGGAGACTACGCGATGCTGAGACGCCTCGGCCTGCTTGCCGCTTTCCTCCTGGGCCTCGCCGCCGCGCCTGCGCTGGCGGCGGAGCCGATCAAGGTCGGCGAGATCAACCATTACAAGCGCCTCGCCGCCTTCGCCGAGCCCTACAAGAAGGGCATCGAGCTGGCGCTGGAGGAGGTGAACGGGGCCGGCGGCGTGCTGGACCGGCCGCTGGAATTCATCTTCCGCGACGACCAGGGCCAGCCGGGCGAGGCGGTGAAGATCGCCGAGGAGCTGGTGAGCCGCGACGGCGTGGCGATGCTGACGGGCACGATCCTCAGCCATGTTGGCCTGGCGATCTCGTCCTGGGCGGATGCGAACCAGGTGGTCTATCTCGCCTCCGAGCCGCTGGCCGATGCGCTGGTCTGGGCCAAGGGCAACGAGCACACCTTCCGGCTGCGCGCCTCGACCTTCATGCAGGCCGCGATGCTGGCCGAGGAGGCGTCGAAGACCGATGCGATCCGCTACGCCTTCATCGCGCCGAACTACGCCTATGGGCGCGACGCAGTGGCGGCCTTCAAGGAGAACCTGAAGCGGCTGAAGCCGGAGGTTGAGTTCGTGGGCGAGCAGTGGCCCGCGCTCTTCAAGATCGATGCCGGTGCGGAGGTGCAGGCGCTGGAGCGCGCCAAGCCCGACGCGATCTACAACGTGACCTTCGGGACGGATCTGGCGAAATTCGTGCGCGAGGGCACGGTGCGCGGGCTCTTCGAGGGCCGGCAGGTCTTCGGGCTGCTGACGGGCGAGCCGGAATATCTCGACCCGCTGGGCGACGAGGCGCCGGCGGGCTGGATCGTGACCGGCTATCCCTGGTACGCGGTGGAGGATCCCGCGGCGAAGGATTTCGTGGAGGCCTATATGGCCGCCTATGACGACTATCCCCGGCTCGGCAGCCTGGTGGGCTACATGACCGTGCAGGCGATCGCGGCCGGGATCGAGCGCGCGGGCGCGACCGACACCGCCTCGCTGATCGCGGGCTTCAGGGGCCTCGAGGTGGACACACCAGTGGGGGCCATCACCTTCCGCGAGCAGGACCATCAGGCGACGATGGGCGCCTATGTGGGCACCATCGGCGTGGTGGACGGCAAGGGCCGGCTGGTCGAGTGGACCTACAAGGACGGCGCGGACTACCTGCCCTCGGACGAGGACGTCGCGAAGCTGCGCGCCTCGAACTGAGGCTGCCCGGGCGGGGCGCTCGCCGCCCTGCCCTTCCTGCCGCCGCCCTGCCTCCTGCCTCCCGCCGCCGCCCTGCCTCCTGCCTCCCGCCGCCGCCCTGCCTCCTGCCTCCCGCCGCCGCCCGCCGCCAAACCGAATGCGGCATCGCGTGGTCGCGCACGGGCGAGACGGCCGGCGGACGCCGGCGCGACGCTGGCTCGACACCAAGCCGATGAGCCGGCCGCGCGCGTCCCGGCGGATGCGTGCATCCGCGTCGCAGGGGCCCGAGATGACCGCCGATACCGAGATGCGGGGCGACAGCCCGAACCGCGCCATCGCCTGCATGGTGTTCGCGGCGGTGTGCATCTCGGTGAACGACATGCTGATTAAGGCGCTGTCGGGCGATTATCCGCTGCATCAGATCGTGTTCACGCGCTCGGCGATCGGGATCGGGTTCTCGCTGGCGCTGCTGCAGTTCGAGGGGGGCTGGCGCGCGCTGCGGACGGCGACGCCGGGGCTGCATCTGCTGCGCGGCCTGCTGGTGGTGCTGGCCAACATGCTGTTCTACGCGGCGCTGGCGGTGATGCCGCTGGCGGATACGACGGCGACCTTCTATGTGGCACCGCTGCTGATCACGCTGCTCTCCGTTCCGCTTCTGGGCGAGACGGTGGGGCCGCGGCGGCTGATGGCGGTGGCGATCGGCTTTCTCGGCGTGCTGGTGATCGTGCGGCCCTGGGCGGCGGGGGACGGGTCGGTTGACCGCGTGCTCTATGTGTTGCCGCTCCTCTCGGCGCTGGCCTATGCTGGGATGCAGCTGCTGACGCGCAAGCTGGGGGTGAGCGCGGGGGCAGCGGCGATGGCGATCTATCTGCAGCTGACCTTTATCTCCGTCTCGGCGCTGTTCTTTCTGGTGGCGGGGGACGGGCGCTTCGCCGAGGGCCTGGAGGATCCGAGCCTCATCTTCCTGCTGCGCGCGTGGACCTGGCCGGCGGCGGGGGATTGGGCGCTCTTTCTGAGCCTCGGGCTCGCCTCGGCGGGGATCGCCTACACGCTGTCGCAGGCCTATCGCTCGGCGGATGCGGCGACGGTGGCGCCGTTCGAATACGCGATCCTGCCGCTTTCGGTGTTCTGGGGCTGGGCGGTGTTCGGGCACCTGCCGGGGGTGAGCGTGCTGCTGGGGATCGCGCTGATCGCGGGGGCGGGGCTCTATGTGTTCCTGCGCGAGCGGGTGCGCGAGCGGCCGCTGGCGAGCCGGAGGCCGCAGCGCAGGCCGTGAGCGCGGCGGGATGGCCGGGTTTTTCGCTTTCGCTTTCACTCCCGCTCCCTCCCGCGTCAGGTTACAGGCGAGAGCATGAACATTTATAGAACATCCGTGCCGCGACGGTGCGTTTGCGCCGCATTGCGGCCGTGCTCCGCGCATGTGCGGGGCGGTCGTGAGGCCCGGCCGGCCAGGTTGAGGCTGCGTGCCAAGCCTTCGGGTCGGCGCTCGCCGGTTGCTGCCGCGCGCAGGCGCGTCGGCGCCGGGGTTGAGACCGGTAGGACCTGGTTTGGACGGAAGTGCATGCGCTTGAGTGGGCCACGTGGCGGGAGCACTGAGTTTCGAGGGCGCTTCGCCGTTTGCCTGTGCGGACAGCCCGGGGGCGCTGACGGAACGCGTCTACCGGCTAAAGCACCGTCGCACTCAACGAAGTTTTGTTCATTATATGTTCTCTTTTTCTCTCCTAGAATGACGTGGGTGGGAGCGGCCGCAAGGAGGTTTCTGTCAGACCCGGCAGCGGCAGGGGTCGGCTGGCGCGCTTGCGCCTCGGCCCGCTGCGGCGGCGGGGCGCTTCCGAGGGCTCCGCCAGGGTCGTGCGGGCTCCGCACCGGCGCCCGGGGGTGCGCAGAGCGAAACGAACGGGGGCCGGCGGATTGACGGCGCTTTGCGGGACGCAGAAGCTGCCGCGCGCTGCCTGCCATCCGGGGACCCCATGGAACTCTTCGTCGCCCAGCTCATCACCGGGCTCGCCAATGCCGCGGCGCTCTTTCTGGTCGCCTCGGGGCTCTCGCTGATCTTCGGGGTCACGCGGATCGTCAATTTCGCGCATGGCTCCTTCTACATGCTCGGCGCCTATCTCGGGATCGAGCTGATGGGGGTCCTGCCGGGCGTCGTCGGCTTCTGGGCGGCGGTGTTGCTCGCGGCACTGGTCACAGGGCTCATCGGCGTCCTGGTGGAGTTGCTGGTGCTCCGCCCGGTCTACCGCGCACCGGAGCTTTTCCAGCTCGTCGCCACTTTCGGCGTCGTGCTCGTGATCCAGGATCTCGCGCTGTTGATCTTCGGCCCGGAGGACCGGCTGGGGCCCCGCGCGCCGGGGCTGAAGGGGATCGTGCGGATCATGGGCGAGCCGGTGCCGCAATACGACCTCGCGCTGATCGCCATCACGCCGGTGCTGCTCTTCGCGCTCTGGTATCTCATCCGGCGCACGCGGGTCGGCGTGCTGGTGCGCGCGGCGACGCAGGACCGCGAGATGGTGGGCGCGCTCGGCGTGAACCAGGCATGGCTCTTCACGGGCGTGTTCTTCCTCGGCACCGCACTGGCCGGGCTCGGCGGCGCGCTGCAGCTCCCGAAGGGTGGTGCGGATCTGCTCATGGATTTCAACATTCTCGCCGCCGTCTTCGTGGTCGTCGTGATCGGGGGGATGGGGAGCCTGCCGGGCGCCTTCGTCGCCGCCGTCCTGATCTCGGTGCTCAACGTGCTCGGCGTCACCTACCTGCCCGAGAGCACGCTGGTGCTGATGTTCGTGGTCATGGCCGTGGTGCTGATGCTGAAGCCCTACGGCCTCTTCGGCCGGGCGGAGGTGGCCGGCGAGCACGGGCAGGTGGGCGAGCCGGAGCGGCCGCTGCGCGCGCCCACCCTGCTCGCGCGCGCCGCCGTGGGGCTGGTCCTGGCGGGGCTCGCGGCGGTGCCGGTGCTCGGCTCGGACTTCGCCGCGGTGCTGGCGACCGACATCGTCATCTTCTGCCTCTTCGCCGCTTCGCTGCATTTCATTCTCGGCAGCGGCGGGCTCGTGAGCTTCGGCCATGCGGCCTTCTATGGCGGGGGCGCCTATGTGGCAGCACTGCTCGTGACCTATGCGGCGAGCCCGATGGAGCTGGCGCTGCTGCTCGCCCCGCTCGGCGCGGGCCTGCTCGCGGTGACGATCGGCTGGTTCTGCATCCGGCTGACCGGGGTCTATTTCGCGATGCTGACCCTCGCCTTCTCGCAGCTTCTCTGGTCGCTCGCCTTCCAGTGGGTCGAGGTGACCGGGGGCGATGACGGGCTGGTGGGGATCTGGCCCTCCGCCTGGGCCTCCGGCACGGTGGTCTTCTACTATCTCACGCTGGTTCTCGGCGCAGGCGGCGTGCTGCTGCTCCGCCACGCCGCCCATGCGCCCTTCGGCTATGCGCTGCGCGCCGGGCGCGACAGCGCGGTGCGCGCGGAGGCGACGGGGATCGATGTGAAGCGCGTCCAGTGGGCGGCCTTCGGTTTCGCCGGCATGATGGCCGGGCTCGCGGGCGGGCTCTTCGTGTTCTCGAAAGGCTCGATCTTTCCCACCGAGCTCGAGATCGCGCGCAGTTTCGATGCGCTGATCGTGGTGTTCCTCGGCGGGGTGAAGACGCTGGCCGGCCCGGTGGTGGGGGCTGCGACCTTCGAGTATGTCGAGGACACGCTCACACGGTTCGAATACTGGCGGCTCGTGCTGGGGCTGACGGTGATCGGTGTGGTGATCCTGGCGCCGGACGGGATCGTGGGCTCGCTCCGCAAGCTCGCAGAGCGCCTCGGCCTTGCGCGCGACGAGGATCGCGCACCGCCGCGCCTCTCGGCCGCCGAGCCGACCCGCGCGGGGGCTGCGGAATGAGCGCGGTGCTGCGCGCCGAGCGGCTCAGCAAGAGCTTCGGCGGGGTCCACGCCGTGAACGGCGTCGATTTCGCGCTGTCCGAGGGCGAGCTGCTGGCGCTGATCGGGCCCAATGGCGCGGGCAAATCCACCTGCTTCAACATGCTGATGGGCCAGCTTCGGCCGAGCCGGGGCGAGGTCTGGCTCGGCGAGACCCGGATCACGGGGCTGGCGCCGCGGCGGATCTGGCGGCTGGGGGTGGGGCGGACCTTCCAGATCACCGCCACCTATCCCTCCATGACCGTGGTCGAGAACGTGCAGATGGCGCTCCTCTCGCATCACGGCCGGCTCTTTGCACTGCTGCCCGCGGCGCGCAGGCTCTATCGCGACGAGGCGATGGGGCTGCTCGCGCTCGTGGGCATGGAGGCGCAGGCGGAGCGGCACACCGCGATCCTGGCCTATGGGGACCTGAAGCGGCTCGAGCTGGCGATCGCGCTCGCGCATGGGCCGCGCGTGCTCCTGATGGACGAGCCGACCGCCGGCATGGCCCCGACGGAGCGTGAGCGGCTGATGGGGCTGGTGGCGGAGATCGTGGCGCAGCGGCGCCTCTCGGTGCTCTTCACCGAGCACGACATGGATGTGGTCTTCGGCCATGCGCACCGGATCCTGGTGCTGAACCGCGGCGAGATCATCGCGGAGGGCACGGCGGAAAGCGTGCGCGCCGATGAGCGCGTGCGCGCGGTCTATCTCGGCGGCGGAGGCGGCGATGCTTGAGGTCGACGGCATCCACAGCTTCTACGGCAAGGCGCGGATCCTGACGGATCTCTCCTTCCGCGTGGACCAGGGCGAGGTGCTGGCGCTCCTGGGGCGCAACGGCGCGGGCAAGACGACGACGCTGAAATCGGTGATGCAGCTGGTGCGCCCGCGCGCGGGCACGGTGCGGTTCGCCGGCGAGGCGATCACCGGCTGGCCCGCCTATCGCGTGGCCCGGCTTGGCCTCGGCTATGTGCCGGAGGAGCGTCGGATCTTCACCGATCTCTCGGTGCGCGAGAACCTGGAGGTGGGCCGCCAGCCCGCGCGCGAGGGGGCGCCGGTTTGGGACGAGGAGACGCTTTTTGCGCTCTTTCCCAACCTCGCCGAGCGGCGGAACGCGGCGGGGCGGGCGCTCTCCGGCGGCGAACAGCAGATGCTGACGATCGCGCGCACGCTTATGGGCAATCCGCGCTGCCTGCTGCTCGACGAGCCCTCGGAAGGGATCGCGCCGGTGATCGTGGAGCAGATGGCCGCCACGATCCGGCGGCTGAAGGCGGAGGGGCTGACGGTGGTGCTCTCGGAGCAGAACCTGCATTTCGCGCGCGCGGTGGCCGACACGGCGCTGGTGATCGAGGGGGGCGAGCGACGCTTTGCCGGCGGCTTCGAGGAGCTGGACGCCGACCCTGCCCTCCGCGACGCCTATCTGTCGGTGTGAACAATCGGACCTGACGGGGCGCGCTTGGCGGTTGCACGGCTTCGCCCTTGCGGCCGCTCCCACCCACGACATCGTAGCGCCAACTTCTCGAACATAATGTGAACATTTGCGCGCTCCCGCCCTGCATTTGCAGGAGAGCGGGCGCTGCGCCGCCCCCGACGCGGGTTCTCTGGGCCTAGGCACGATGGGGCGAGTGCGAGACGCAGCAATGCGATTGGGCGGTCATGCGCCTGTCGCTGGCATGCGCGGAAGCGAAGGCGCGATGGTGGGCATGCCAGCCTCAGGCGTGCGGACGATCTGTCGTCGCAATGCACGCGTAGTTTCGCTTCACTCCCTTTATGGTCACTATTTGTTCTTTATTCGGAACCTAAGATGACGTGGGAGGGCGCGGGCGCAAGGGGGTGTCTTCGGGCGCACACCTCAGCAGGGCGACCGGAGCGGCCGGCGGCGAAGGGCACGGCCGGCCCGCGGCCGCGCGCCGGTCGGCGAAAGCGCCCGCGCCCCCTCGGAGCCGGCCAGCCTGCAGCTCAGCGCCGGTGCACCGGGCCGCTGCCGCCGACCGGCAGGCGACCGCGAGCGGTGCGCCGGGCGGCGGCATTTCCGGACGCGTGAGCCGGCGCGCGCGTCGGCTCGGGCGGCGGCTTCGGCGCGTCCTCCTCCGCCTCGGGCCCCGAGACCGCGAGGCCCGGATTGCGCTTGCGCTTCGGCTCCGCCGTCTCAGCCGCCACATCGCCCGCAACCCGCGCCGCCGCGGCGCCGAGCGCGATCATCACGATGTAGAAAGGCTGCATCTTCCCGAAGAAATGCACCGTGCCGCCCGCGCAGGCGAGCCCAAGCAGCGTGAAGGCGATGCCGAACCGGTACGCCGCCAGCCGGCGCGGCAGCATGTTGGAGCGGTGCCGGAACATCTCGTGGATCAGCAGCAGATTGGCCAGCACCAGCAGGATCACCGCCGGAAACCCGCCCTCCATGGCGCGGTAGAGCCAGAAATTGTCGATCGACGGCGTCATCCAGAAGAGCCGCGTCCACTCCTCCGGCCGCATCCCGAAGATCGGGTTGCGCTGCACGTCGTCGATCCCGAAATCCCAGATATTGCGCCGGTAATAGGCCGTGGCCGGGTTGAGCGAGAGCAGCACCACCACCGCGAAGAGCCCGCGGTTCGAGATGAACTGGATCGCCAGCAGCGCCGAGGCGATGGCCCCTCCGATGATCAGGAACCGCCCCTTCAGCCAGCGCGAATACTTCTCCACCAGCGCGCAGGCGAACTGCACGCCGAAGGCCACGAAGGCCCCGGAGGAGAGCGACATGAAGACGCCCGCGAGACAGCCGCCCGCCGTGATGTTGCGCCGCATCTTGTTCGGCTCGGAATACCAGATGATCACCGGCAGGCTCGCGCAGATCACGCCGAAAAGGATCGGATGCGAGAAGATCGAGGCCGCCCGGATGATCCCGAAGCGCTCGCCCGCGAGCTGCTCGTGCAGCGACTGCGTGCCGAAGAGCGCGTTCAGCTGGTCGCGCGTCCAATGCGAGTTGGTGATCCATTCCGGCACCGCCAGCAGCATGAAGATCACCCCGCTCCAGGCGAGGAACCGCGTGACCCGCTCGATGCCCGCATAGTTCACCAGCGAGCCGCGGAAGATCGTGTAGACGAGCCCCGTCTCGAGCACGAACTGGCCGGCGCGCTCGATCCCGCCCGTGCCGCGGTTGATCAGGATGCAGAGCGCCGTCCAGCCCACGAAGCCGAAGAAAGCGTAGTCGCCCAGCATCAGCCTGCCGCGATGCTTCAGGAAGTTCAGCACCGCCGGCACGAAGCAGAGGATCAGGATCACGCGGATCGGCGTCATCACCGCGTCGAACAGGTTGAAGGTGAAGTGGCCCGGGATCATGAGGCCGACGATCACGAGGATCGGCATCAGCGCCATCTTGCGCCCGCGGCTGTCGCTGTAGCGCCGCGTGGCGGAGGCCGGGGTCTCGCTGTCCGAGCCCCGCTTCGCCCTGCCCCGGCCGGGGCCTCTGCCCTGGCGCCGGCTTCGATCGCCGAAAACCGCGCGGTTCTCGTTCATGCCCGGTTCGCGCTCCTGCCCGGTTCGGGCCCGCGCAGGTCTCGGTGAGCGGCGCGGACCGCTGCCCTTATCTTGTCTATCACCCGCGATAGGCTCAGCAAACGCGCGCATCGGTGTCTTGTCGCAACCCTTTGCGGCGCGTAGCGTGCCGGCCGGACAAAGCTGGGCGGCGAAGGCAAGCGGGGAGGTGGAGGATGAGCGCAATGCGCATCTGCGAGACACCGGGTCGGCGCGGCTCCGTGCGGCCCGGCAAGGGGCCGGCCACGGCGCTGATCCGGCGGCTGGGCGCCGCGGTTCTGATCGCCTGTCTCGGGCTGGCCGGTGGCACGGAGGCGCTGGCCCAGGGCGGGGCCGGCCCGGAGGGCGACGGTTCGCTCCTCACCCCGCACGGACAGCGCGCGCCCGACGAGGAGGCGGAGGCTGCGGCGGGCGAGGCGCCGCGCGTCGTCGATCGCAGGACGGCGCGCGGCGAGGAGGGCGGCGGGGAGCCCGAAGCCTCCTCCGAGGGCGGGATCGCGATCGACGGGCTGCCGCCGGAGGCACTCGCACCCTTCGCCGCCATCGTGCCGGATGTGGACCTGCCCGCCTGGTTCACCAAGGAGCTGCTGGCGGGCGGGCTCGGCGCACTGGTGCTCTTCTCCTTTCTCTGCCACCGGACCGCGCGGCGCCGCGAGCCGCGCGAGGGGCGCGGGCGGGCGGCCCGCCGCCTGGCGGCGCAGGCGGCGGTGCCTGTGGGCCACAACGCGGGGGAGGCGGCGCTGACCGAGGAGGCCGAGCGGCGGAGCCGGGTGCCTGCCGTCGCTCCCGCCCCAGCCCCCGGGCCGGGGCGGGCCAAGGCCGTGGCCGGGGGTGTCGTTGCGGGCGGTGGGGCGGCCGGGCCGACCGTGCGCCCGGCCCGCGCCGTCGTGGTCGATCCGAGGGGTTCGGGACACGGGCGCGCGGGCGGAGGCGCGCGGTCGCGCTGAGCCGCCCCGCCACGTTCTCCCATCCAGCCCTTTTCTCCCGACCAACCACTTTTTTCCCGCAGCGTCACCCCATCCGCGAGGACTGCCGAGATGCATGACGATCCGGACCCCCGAACCAGCCCGCTCTTCGTCGAGAGCACCGCGGATCTGCTGACGCCCGAAGCGCTCGGGCAGATGAGCGGGCTCGACTTCATCCGCGGGATCGTGGAGGGCCGCCTGCCCTACCCGCCGATCGCGCGCCCGATGGGGATGCGCTTCGTCTCGGCCGAGAAGGGGCGCGTGGTGATCGAGGGCCGCCCGGCCTTCGACCACTACAACCCGCTCGGCGCGGTGCATGGCGGCTGGTTCGGCACGATCCTCGACAGCGTGATGGCCTGCGCGGTGCAGACCACGCTGCCGCAGGGCAGTGGCTACACCACGCTGGAGTATCGCGTGAACATCCTGCGCCCGGTGCTGGAGAGCACCGGGGGGCTGCGGGCCATCGGCGAGGTGGATCACGCGGGCCGGCGCACGGCGGTCTCGCATGGCCGGCTGGAGGGTCCGGACGGGAAGCTCTACGCGACCGGTTCGACCACCTGCATGGTGCTGGCGCTGCCCAAGCCGGGCGATGCGGAGGCGACGGCGTGAGCGGGGCGCGGCTGACGGTGCGCGCCCGGGTGACGGGCCGGGTGCAGGGGGTGGGCTTTCGCGCCTGGACGGCGGAGAAGGCGCGCGATCACGGCCTCGGCGGCTGGGTGAAGAACGAGGCGGACGGGACGGTCACGGCCCTCCTCTCGGGCCCGGGCGAGGCGGTGGAGGCGGTGCTGAGCGCCTGTCGCGAGGGCCCGCCCTCGGCCCATGTGGACCAGCTCACCGTCGAGCCCGCCGACACCCCCGTCGAGCCCCCCTTCCAGGTCCGCCGCTGAGCGGCGGAGCGGCTCTGCGGGAGCGGGATGCGCGGCGGGCGCGGTCAGACGCGGCGCATGCGGTCGAGGCCGGCGGCGAGGTCGGCGATGAGGTCGTCGGTATCCTCGAGGCCCACATGGATGCGCATGCACTGGCCCTTTGGCCGCCCTGGCGCGGGCCAGCGGGTCGCGCTGCGGATGCGCTCGGGATAGGTGGGGATCAGCAGGCTCTCGAAGCCGCCCCAGGAGGCGCCCATGCCGTAATGCTCGAGATGGTCGAGCAGCGCGGACATATGCGCGTCGCTGCCATAGCGCGGGTCGATCACGAAGGCGAAGAGCGAGGCGGCGCCGAGGAAATCGCGCTTCCAGAGCGCGTGGCCGGGGTCGTGCGGCATGGCCGGGTGGATGACTTCCACGATCTCCTCGCGCCCGAGGAGCCACTCGCCCATCTTGAGGCCGGCCTGCCAATGCGCCTGCATGCGCACGGGCAGCGAGCGAAGGCCGCGCATGGCGAGATAGACATCGTCCGGGCTGCCGCTGAGGCCCATCTGGTACCAGCCGGGCTGGATGTGCTCATCGTAGACGGGCTGCGTGGCGGTGACGGTGCCCATCACCAGATCGGAATGGCCGCCGACATATTTGGTGATCGCCTGCACCGAGATGTCGACGCCGAGCGTGAAGGGCTTGCAGTAGAGCGGCGAGGCCCAGGTGTTGTCCATCATCACGAGGATGCCGGCCTTCTTCGCCTCCTCCGCGATGGCGGGGATGTCCTGCATCTCGAAGGTCCAGGAGCCCGGCGCCTCCACCAGCACCATGCGGGTGTTTGGGCGGAAGAGCGTGCGGATCTCCCCGCCGAGATGCGGGTCGTAATAGGTGGATTCCACCCCCATGCGCGCGAGGATCCCGGAGGCGATGGAGCGCACGGGGCCGTAGCAGCTGTCGGTCAGCAGCACATGGTCGCCGGCGCGCAGGCAGCAGAGAAAGCCCGCGGCCAGCGCCTGCAGGCCGGTGCTGCAGAGGCGGGTGCGGTGCCCGCCCTCGAGCGCGGCGATCGCCTCCTCGAAGGCGTAGGTGCCGGGGGTGCCGTGCACGCCATAGGTCACCTCGTCCCCGTAGCGCACGCCACGCCGGCGGGTGTACTCCTCGAAGCTGGGCGCGAGGATCGTGGCGGCGTGGTAGACGGGCGGGTTGATCGTGCCGGCATGCGCGTGAGGGCGACGGCCGAGGGTACCCGCGCGGGTTGCGTCCTTCATGGGGCGTGTCCTGGGGATCTGCTGGAGGTGTCCTGTTCTGGTCGGGCGCCACCTTCGGGCAGGTCTCGCGGAGGCGTCAATGGCGGCGGCCCGGGGCGCTTCGGCGACTGTGACGCGAAAGCCTTGACTGCACGGCAATTCGGCTCCGCAGTCGCCGCGGCGCGGCAACGGCTGGGCTCTGCCGGGAATTTAAGCACGGATCGATGTTAGCGGCTTGACGGGCATTGCGAGCATCGTAGAGAAAACCGTCAGGGTTCAACCCGAAATGCGAGCTGGACTGCACCAGCCCGTGCCAGAATGGCACGGAAATTCTGACAGGAAGAGGTAATCACATGAAGACTTCGGTAGTTCTCGGCGCGGTTGCCGCCGTCGGCCTCACGGCTGGGGCCGCCGCCGCTGGCACCCTCGATGACGTGAAGGCGAAGGGCTTCGTGCAGTGCGGCGTGTCGACCGGCCTGGCCGGCTTCGCGTTCACTGACGCAAACGGCGAGTGGGACGGCTTCGATGTGGGCGTCTGCCGCTCGATCGCGGCCGCGGTCTTCGGCGACCCGAAGGCGGTGAAGTTCACCCCGACCACCGGCAAGACGCGCTTCACCGCGCTGGCCTCGGGCGAGGTCGACGTGCTGGCGCGCAACACGACCTGGACGTTCTCGCGCGATGTGGACCTGAAGTTCACCTTCGTGGGCGTGAACTACTATGACGGCCAGGGCTTCATGGTGCCGAAGGAGCTCGGCGTGTCCTCGGCCAAGGAACTGGACGGCGCGACCGTCTGCATCCAGACCGGCACCACCACCGAGCTGAACCTGGCGGACTTCTTCCGCGTCAATGGCATGAGCTACGAGCCGGTTCCGATCGAGACCAATGCCGAGGCGCAGGCCAAGTACCTGGCCGGTGCGTGCGACGTGTACACCACCGACGCCTCGGGCCTGGCCGCGACCCGCGCCACCTTCGAAGCGCCGGGCGACCACGTGGTGCTGCCCGAGATCATCTCCAAGGAGCCGCTCGGCCCGCTCGTGCGCCACGGTGACGACGAGTGGGGCGACATCGTCCGCTGGACGCTGAACGCGCTGATCGCGGCCGAAGAGTACGGCGTGACCTCCGCGAACCTCGACGAGATGGCCGGTGCTGCGGGCGACAACCCGGAGATCAACCGTCTGCTCGGCACCGAGGGCGGCCTCGGCGAGATGCTCGGCCTCTCCGCGGACTGGGCGGTGAACGTGCTCAAGGTGAACGGCAACTACGGCGAGCTGTTCGACAAGCATGTGGGCCCCGAGACCCAGATCGGCCTGGCGCGCGGCCTGAACGCGCAGTGGACCGAAGGCGGCCTGCTCTACGCACCGCCCTTCCGCTGATAGCGGGCACGGACAAGGGCGCGTTCCCCCGGGGACGCGCCCGTTTCGTATCTGGCGGGCGGCCGCACCCTGGCATGCGGCTTGCTTAGCCATCCGCAGTGATGCCGGCCCTGCCGGCTCTCCGCCAAGACTGCCAGGCCGGACCGCTCGCATAAGACCGCAGAGGGACTGAGCCGCCGGACGAACAGGGAGCCATTGATGACCGCGATCGACGCGCCGCCACGAGAAACGTTCCGCGTAGAGATGCTGTGGAACGACAGCCGCTACCGATCGACATTTCTTCAGGTCATAGCGCTTTTCGTC
>JBCBWF010000168.1:0-10116 GCA_039817245.1 Pseudomonadota bacterium
CCTCGGGCGTGTCGTAGAGCGTCTCGGGCGGGCCGACCTGCACCGCCGCCTCGGCACCACCTTCGTCTACGTCACCCACGACCAGGTGGAGGCGATGACCATGTCCACCCGCGTCTCGGTGATGATCGAGGGCGCGATCCTGCAGGTCGGCCCGCCCGAGACGCTCTACGACACGCCCGAGGACCTGCGCGTCGCGCGCTTCATCGGCAGCCCCGCGATCAACGAGATCGCCGCCGAGACCGACGCCACCGGCCGCCTCGCCATCGCCGCACCCGACCCGCGATCCGACCCGCGATCCGACCCCGGCCTCACCCTCGCCGTCCGCCCCGAGGCGCTCACCCTCGCGGAGGCGCCCGAGCAGCCCGGCCTCATGCCCCTCGGCACCGCCCGGATCGACCGCATCGAGAATCTCGGCGCCGAGGTCCTCCTCTATCTCCGCCGCACCGAGGGCGACGGCCCGCTCACCATGCGCCGCAGCGCCGCCGACTACGCGGCCTGGCGCGACAGCGGCCGCCTCTCCGAGCCCGCGCTGCCCGTCGCCGCGCGCCGTGCCGATCTGCACCTCTTCGGGCCGGACGGGCGGCGCCGCGCGCAGCCGGCCTCCTCGGCCGCTGCATGAGCGAGACCGCCCGCCGCCGCGCCGAGCGCGCCCAGGCCTGGGCCGCGCTCACCCTCGCCACGCCGGCGGCACTCCTCCTCGTCCTGCTCGTGCTCGGCCCGCTCCTCGGCGTCGCCGTCATCTCGCTGACGGACTGGCAGCTCGGCGCGCGCAGTCTCGCCTTCGTCGGCCTCGGCAACTATGCCGAGCTGGTGGAGGACCGGCTGTTCTGGATCTCCTTCGCCAACACGCTGATCTATACCGGCGTGGTCGTGCCGGTCAGCTTCGCGCTCGGCCTCCTCATCGCCATCCTCATCGAGGCGCATCCGAGCCTGCGCACCGCCTACCGGCTCAGCTTCTTCCTGCCGGTCGCGGCCACCGTCGTCGCCATGGCGCTGGTCTGGGAGTTCCTGCTCCACCCCACGCTCGGCCCCGTCAACCTGCTCCTGCGCGACGGGGGCTGGGAGGGGGCGAGCTGGCTGCACGACCGCGCCACCGTGCTCTGGACGCTCTGCGTCATCGGCATCTGGCTGAAGCTCGGCTACTACGTGATCCTCTTCATCGCCGGGCTGAAGGCGATCCCGCGCGAGCTCTACGAGGCGGCCGAGATCGACGGCGCGAGCGGCGCCTGGACCCAGTTCTCCATGATCACCTGGCCGCTGCTCGCGCCGGTCTCGCTCTTCGTCCTCGTGATCGCCTTCATCCAGTCCATCCAGGTCTTCGAGACCGTGCTCGTCCTCACCCAGGGCGGGCCGAACAAGAGCTCGGAGGTGCTGCTCCACACCCTCTACCAGGAAGGCTTCGCCTATTTCCGCGTGGGCTATGCCGCGGCCCTCACCGTCATCTTCCTCGCGCTCGTCCTGCTCGCCACCGTCGTCAAGATGCGTGTGATCGAGCCGCGCGTGCATGCCGCGCGCGCGCGATGACCGTCCGCGGCATCGGCCTCGCCTGGGCGCTCCGCCACGCGGTCCTCGTCGCAGGCGCGCTCTTCATGCTCGCCCCCTTCGTCTGGATGGTCTCCGCCTCGCTGAAGCCGGCCTACGAGATCGCCTCGGGCAGCGTCACCCTCCTGCCGCAGGAAAGCTGGGGCGCGGTGGAGAACTACACCCGCGCGCTCACCGCGGTGCCGCTCCTGCGCTTTCTCGCCAATGGCGCGCTCGTCTGCGGCGCGATCCTCGCCATCCAGCTCGCCATCGCCATCCCCGCCGCCTATGCGCTGGCCAAGCTTCCGTTCCCGGGCCGGCGGCTCCTCTTCGGCGGCGTCCTGCTCGGGCTGCTGATCCCGCCGCAGGTGCCCGCCCTGCCGCTCTATGTCGGGCTCTACTCGGTCGGCCTCATCAACACCTATGCCGCGCTGATCCTGCCCTTCGCGCTCTCGGTCTTCGCGATCTTCCTGTTCCGCCAGTTCTTCCTGCAGATCCCGGAAAGCCTGCTCGAGGCCGCGCGGGTCGATGGCTACTCCGAGACCGGCATCTGCTGGGCCATCGTCGCGCCCAATGCCTGGCCCGCGATCGCGGCCTTCTCCGTCTTCTCGGTCGCCGCGCACTGGAACGACCTCTTCTGGCCGATCATCGTGATCTCCAGCACCGAGCTCGCGCCCCCGCCCCTCGGCATCGTGTTCTTCCGCAACGAGGAGGCCGGCAGCGACTACGGCGCGCTGATGGCGGCCACCGTCATCGTCTGCGCCCCGGTGCTCGCCCTCTTCGTGCTCGCCCAGCGCCGCTTCGTGGAGGGGATCACGCTGACCGGACTGAAAGGTTGACCCCGGGGCGGGGCACGCCTCTGCGCGCGCGCCCCGCCCCGGACCCGCCCAAGGGCGCCGGCGGGGCTCCGGCCGAAGGCGCTCGAGACGACGACCCGTGGAGGACCACATGCGAGCCTATCTGCTGACCCCGATCCTGGCCGCCGCTGCCAGCCTGGCCGCCGCCGAGCCCGTCACCATCTCGGTGCACTACTCCTACCCCGATCTCGTGCGCCCCGTGCATGAGCGGATCGCCGAGAAGCTCATGGCCGACAATCCGAACATCAAGGTCGAGTTCAAGGCCGCCACGCCCGACTACAATGCCGGCATGCAGACCCTGCTGCGCGGCGCGGTCACCGGCGACATGCCCGACATCACCTTCCCGGGCATCAACTGGCAGCGCGTGGTCGTGGACCGCGGCCTCGCCCAGCCGATCGACGATCTCGTCGCCGCCGAGGACGAGTGGGAGGCCCGCGGCTACTCCCAGGCGCTGATGGATGTGGCCACCTTCGAGGGCAAGCTCTACGGCCTGCCGCTCGCCATCTCCACGCCGGTGGTGTTCTACAACGCCGATCTCGTGCGCCAGGCCGGCGGCGATCCCGCGAGCCTGCCGACCGACTGGGACGGCCTCTTCGACCTGGCCGGCCGCATCGACGCGCTCGGCGACGACATCATGGGCATGCATCTCTCCCATTACGGCGGCACCTGGTTCTGGCAGTCCCTCATCACCTCGCAGGGCGGCCGGATCATGACGCCGGACGAAACCAGCGTCGCCTTCGACAACGAGGTCGGCCTCGGCGCGCTGCGCCTCTACGACCGCGCCATGAAGGAAGGCGGCATGCAGTATATGAGCTTCGGCGACGCCAAGAAGGCGTTCAATGCCGGCCAGCTCGGCTTCTACATCAACTCCACCGCCCAGATCGCGCGCAGCCTCAAGGATATCGGCGAGCGCTTCGAGCTCGCCACCGGCCCGCACCCGCTGCCCGCCGGGCGCCAGACGGGCCGCCTCGTCGCCGGCGGCAATGTCGGCATGATCCTCACCGACGACGAGGCCCGCCGCGCCGCCGCCTTCGAATACATCAAGCTCGCCGCCTCCGCCTGGGGCTCGACCGTGACGGTGACGGAGACCGGCTACATGCCGGTGAACAAGCTCGCCGCCGACGACGCCGAGTACCTCAAGGCCTTCTACGAGGAGAACCCGATCTACACCACCACGCTCGATCAGATCGACGTCATCGCCACCTGGTACGCCTTCCCCGGCGAGAACGGGCTGAAGGCCTACAAGGCGATCCACGACAACGTGGTGACCGTGCTGACCGGCGAGGCCACGCCCGAGGCCGCCCTCGAGCAGATGACCGCCGACGTCAACGCGCTGGTCGAGACCGCCGACTGACCCGTTCCCTCTCGTCCCCCTCGGGAGCCCGCCGCGCGGGCTCCCCATCCTCGCCGGAGGCACCCATGCTCCTCGCCCAGATCACCGACCTGCACATCAAGGCGCCCGGCAAGCGCGCCTATGCCGATGTCGACACGGCCGCGCATCTCGCCGCCGCCGTCGCGCATCTGAACGCGCTCGATCCGCGCCCCCGGCTCGTGGTGGCCAGCGGCGATCTCGTCGATACCGGCGCGCCGGAGGAATACGCGCATCTGCGCAGCCTGCTGGCACCGCTCGAGATCCCCGTGGCGCTCCTGCCCGGCAATCACGACGACCGCGCCGGCCTGCGCGCCGCCTTCCCCGAGCATGACTACCTCGCCGCCGGCGGCCCCTATCTGCACTATGCCCGCGATCTCGGCCCGATCCGCCTCGTCTGCCTCGACACCCTGCGCGAGGACAGCCACTGGGGCGCGCTGGACGAGCCGCGCGCGGCCTGGCTGGAGGCGACCCTCGCCGAAGCGCCCGACCGCCCCACCGTGGTCGTCGCGCACCATCCGCCCTTCCGCACCGGCATGGCGATGCATGACGAGAACCGCCTCATCGGCCGCGAGCGCTTCGCCGGGATCCTGCGCGCCAACCCGCAGGTGGCGCTGCTTCTCACCGGCCATCTGCACCGCTCCATGGCCGTGCCCTGGGCCGGCGTCACCGCGCTCTGCCTCTCCAGCGTCGCGCATCAGGCCCTGCTCGATCTGCGCCCCGGCGCGGAGCTCGCGATCCGCATGGAGCCGCCCGCCTGCCTCCTGCTCGACTGGGACCCGACCGAGGGGTTCGTCACGCATTTCTCGCCCATCGGCGCGTTCGACGGCCCCCTCGCGATCTTCGACAAGGACGGCAACCTGATCGACTGATCGCGTGCCCCTGAGCGCGCCATCCGCCGCCGCGCGGCTCCCGCTGCCGCGCGGCGCCAGTAACGGGCAAGTTGAGTCCACCACTTCTGATTGAATTTGTGTCGAGTTTGCGGCGAATTAACGTTTTCGAATTGACGAATCCCGCCCCGGCACGCACCCAGTTCGTGGGGTTCAGACGTGTTTTCAAGACAATCGTCGCAATGCGGCACCTGCGTATCGGTGTGCACCGGGTAACGGGTAACGGATAGCGAGGACGCGATGGCCGATATCTTCTGGTCCCAGCTGCGCATGGACGACGGCTCCATGCCCGGCCCCGACGACGTGATCGTGGTCGATTCCGACGACCGGCTGATCTTCGACGCAACGAGCCCGGTCACCATCCAGGGCCTCGTCGTCTACGGCGAGTTCACCGCCGAGGACACCGGCCGCGCCTACGATCTCACCACCGACTGGGCCGTCGTGGCCGGCGACGGCACGTTCCGGCTCGGCACCCCCGAGGACCCCTACGAGAGCGCCTTCACCCTCACCCTCGCCGGCAAGGACGACCGCAACGACGTCGACCTGCGCGACTATCCGGACGCCTGCGAAACCTCCGGCGGCTGCCCCGTCACCGGCGGCGCGAGCTGCGACTGCGAGCACACCGACGCGAACGGCCACAACGCCCATCAGGTCATCGAGAACAACAACGCCTATCTCATGGCCATGGGCGCCGGCGCCTCGATCGAGATCCACACCGACGACGCGGCCAAGACCAGCTGGACCCAGCTCGGCGCCACCGCGGAGGCGGGCAGCACCACGCTCACACTCGCCGAGGCGACCGGCTGGCAGCCCGGCGACACCATCGTCATCGCCTCGACCGACTTCAACGCCGACCAGGCGGAGACCTTCGAGATCGTCTCGGTCGCGGACGGGGGCAGGGAGGTCACGCTCGACCGCCCGCTCGAGCACATGCATTACGGCGAGATCGACCGCTACGACGACCCCGACGGCGATGTGCACCGCCTCGACATGCGCGCCGAGGTCGGCCTTCTCAGCCGCGATGTCCGCATCCAGGGAGATATCGACTACGACCCCTCCCGCGCGCTGAACGAGCAGGCCGACCAGTATGGCGGCCACACCATGGTGATGCATGGCGGGGAGATGTATCTCTCCGGCGTCGAGCTCGCCTTCATGGGCCAGGCCGGCACGCTCGGCCGCTACCCCGCGCACTGGCACGAATCCGGCGACGTCTCCGGCCAGTACATCAAGGACAGCTCCGTCCACCACAGCTTCAACAAGGGCATCACCGTCCACAACACCCAGAACGCGCTGGTGCAGGACAACGTCGTCTTCGAGACGATCAGCCACAATTACTATCTCGAACAGAACGACACCTACGACAACGCGCTGATCGACAATCTCGGCATCAATGCCCGCGATGTCGGCCGCTTCGGCACCATCCGCGGCGCAAACGACGACAACCCCTCGAACTTCTATACGCCGAACGGCGACAACACCTGGATCGGCAACCACGCCGCCGGCTCCGACGACAAGGGCTTCTATTTCAGCCTCACCAGAGGCGGCACGCGCAACTTCGACATCTTCGAGGACAACGCCGCGCATTCGACCGACGGGCGCGCCTTCTACCTCAACCATGCCGGGCTGATTCAGGACGGCAACCCGAACGGCAGCGCCGCGCAGCCCCAGAAGGTCGACCCCTGGGTCGTCGACGGCTTCACCACCTACAAGAGCGACGGCGTCTATGTGCGCGGCATCGAGGGCACCTTCGCCAACTCCGCCTTCGCCGAGATGGGCAGCAATGCGCGCTTCCGCCTGAACCAGACCATCGAGGACAGCCTGATCGTCGGGCGCTCCGCCAATCTCGGCAATCCCGAGACCCGCGAGGAGCGCGACGCCGGGCGCAGCCTGCCGAATGGCGACGACAGCTTCCAGGGCTTCCAGCTCTATGACGGCCCCGGCGCGCTCGACAACGTGATGTTCGACGGCTTCTACGCGGAGAAGGACGGCGCCATCGAGCTCTCCAACGCCATCCACAAATCCGCCTCCTTCGGCCTCAGCGGCATCACCTGGGGCGATGCGGTCACCGAGGAGAACAAGCTCTCCATCGGCGGCGGCGGCAACGCGATCGGCAACGACAGCTGGGCCCGCGGCCTCGTCGATGTCGATGGCAGCGTCACCGGCACCCCGGGTGCGATGATCTACCAGCTCAGCAACGACCGCGACGGCTCCACCCACTTCAATGCCGGCGAGACCTACGAGGTCTTCGAGGAATGGGGCGCCATCGTCACCTATGGCCAGCAGAGTGCGACGCTGCGCATCGACCGCAACGGCACCGATGCCAGCAACACCGGCAACAATGCCGGCAACCCGCTCGACGACGCCTCGGTCACCCGCTCGGACGGCGCCTTCGCGGAGAACCTGCGCAACCAGATCCCGCTCTTCGACGGCTACAGCTACGCGCTCGACTACCGCCGCCTCGAGCAGGACGATTTCCGCCTCTACCTGCACGATGCCGACTGGGGCCAGAGCTTCATCCTCAATCTCGGCCCCGTGCCGGCGGGCTCCAGCTTCACCGTCGACGACCCCTATTCCTCCGCCGCCCGCCCGGCGCGCGAGGTCTCCTCGCTCGAGATGCTCGAGGCCTCGCCCGACACCGCCGTCTACCGCGCGCCGAACGGCGAGGTGACCATCAAGCTCGTCGCCGAGATGGCGCATGGCTATCTCTGGCCGCAGCCGGGCGTGACCTACAACAACGCCCTGCATTCCGGTGTCACGGTGCTGGTCGACACGAGCGCCGATCTCGATCTCGCCGCGCTGAGCTTCGACGACCCGACCCCGCAGGACCGGCTCGGCCCGCCGCCCTACGCCGAGGACCAGGAGCCGGGCGACACGGATCCGACCCCGCCGCCCAACCGCGCACCGGAGGCCGGGGACGACACCGCCGCCCTGCCGCATGCCGGCACCGCGCGCGTCGCGGTCCTGGAGAACGACACGGACCCCGACGGCGACGCGCTCGAGATCACCGCGGTCCGCGCCCCGGACGGCCTCGCCGCCGAGATCGATGGCGACAGCATCCGCGTCACCGCCGAGGCGGGCTTCTCCGGCACCGCCGAGATCCGCTACGACATCGCCGACGGGCGCGGCGGCACCGACCGCGGCGAAATCGCCGTCACCGTCGCCGAGCGGCCGAACGAGGCCCCCGTCGCCCGCGACGACACCGCCGGAACCGAGGCGGGCACGCCCGTCACCGTTGCGGTCCTCGCCAATGACGCGGACGCGGACGGCGACGCGCTCACCGTCTCGCTCGTCGGCACCCCGACCGGCGGCACCGCCGAGATCGACGGCGCCAACCGCATCGTCTTCACCCCCGCCGAGGGCTTCACCGGCGAGGCCAGCCTCGACTACCGCCTGCGCGACGGCGCGGGCGGCAGCGACCGCGCCACCGTCACCATCACCGTGAGCGCCGTCGAGGCGCCCAACACGGTCCCAAACGCCCGCAATGACAGCGTCACGCTCGCCTCCGGCGCCAGCGCGACCGTGGATGTGCTCGCCAACGACCGCGACGACGACGGCGACCCGCTCGTGATCACCGCCATCGCGCCGGGCGACGGCGTCAGCGCCGAGATCGTCGAGGGCGGCATCGCGATCGCCGCCGATCCGGGGTTCTCCGGCGAGGCGAGCCTGCTCTACACCGTGAGCGACGGGCAGGGCGGCACGGACGAGGCCCGCCTCGCCGTCACGGTCGAGGCCCCCGAAGCGCCCGACACGCCCGACGACCCCGAGCCGCCGGAGACCCCGGAGGACCCGGCCCCGCAAGACCCCGCGCAGATCACCCTCGCCCTCATCGACGCCGCCAGCGACACCCCCATGGGCACGCTCGAGGACGGCCAGACCATCACGCTCACGCCCGAGGAGCTGGGCACCCTCTCCATCGAGGCCTTCGCCGGCTCGCCGGATGTCGAGAGCATGGTCTTCACGCTCAGCACCGGCTTCACCCAGGTCGAGAACCGCGTCCCCTACGCCCTCTTCGGCGGCTCGCGCACCGACTATGTGGGCGGGCTCGACGAGGCGGGCAGCTACAGCCTCACCGTCAGCGCCTACAGCGAGAACCGCGGCGCGGGCACGATGCTCGGCACCCAGACCATCGCCTTCGAGCTCGTCGAGGAGGGGCCCGACCCCGCACCAGACCCCGCACCCGACCTTACGCCAGAGCTCAGCGACCAGCTCGTCACCCTCGCTGCCGGCATGGCCGGGCGCAGCATCACGCTCTCCGCCAGCGACTTCGGCACCGACCCCGAAGGCGAGGCGCTGGTGATCGACAGCGTCACCCAGCCCGCCAATGGCAGCGTCGCGATCGCGCCCGACGGCAGCACGCTCACCTACACCCCCTCGGCCAGCTTCGCCGGGCTCGAGGTGATCGATGTCGCCCTCTCCGAGGCCGGCTCAGCCGGCGAGAGCCGCGCGAGCGCCACGCTCAGCATCGATGTCGAGGCGCTGGCGATGCCCGATTTCGACTTCGCCCTGCACTACACCGATGGCGGCCAGGAGCGCATCGCGGCACTTGAGGACGGCATGGTCCTCCCGCTCGGCGCCCTCGACGACCGCCCCGTCAGCATCGTCGCCGAAACCGACGCCGCCTTCGACGGCAGCGTCCGGCTCACCCTCGGCGACGCCTCGCGCATCGAGAACCACGAGCCCTACGCCCTCTTCGGCGATATGGCCGGCGATCTGCACGGCGGCATGGCGATGGAGGCGGGCAGCTACGAGGTCACCTACGCGGTCTTCGCCGGCAAGGACGGCGAGGGCGCGCTCCTCGGCACCGGCGCCCTCGGCTTCGCCGTGGAGCCGCCGATCCTGGAGGCCGCGCTCTACACCACCGCCTCGCAGATGGACGCCAAGGTGATGGCGCTGATCGACGGCAGCACGATCGACGCCTCCGATCTGGTCGGCCATGGCCGCCTCAGCATCGGCTTCACCGCCACGACCGACGCGCCGGAGATCGGCTCGGTCCGCCTGCGCTACGACGGCGGCGAGCAGGTCGAGAACGTCACGCCCTACGCGCTCTTCGGCAATATCGGCGACAATTTCAGGGGCGGCACGCAGTTCGAGCCGGGCCTGCACGAGATCGACGTCGCGGTCTTCGCCGACAGGAATGCCGGCGGCGAGCTGCTCGAGACCTTCGTCTTCGAGTTCGAGGTGGCCTGAGCGCGGGCCCGGCCCCGCCTCAACGGCCCGGGCGCCCGCGGCTCAGCGGCCCGGGCGCCTGCGGCTCAGCGGCCCGGGCGCCTGCGGCTCAGCGGTTCGGGCGCCCGCGCGGGGGCCAGACACGCCCGGTATCGCCGCGGAAGAACTCCTTGCCGGAGGGCGAGGCCACCAGCGGCTCGCTCGCGCCCTGTCCCAGAACATTGCTCCCGCCCTCCGGCGAGGAGGCGCAGGCCGCCAGGGTAAGCCCCAGCGCGAGAAGAAGCAGGCGTGACATGGCATATTTCCTATAACC
>JBCBWF010000671.1:0-1671 GCA_039817245.1 Pseudomonadota bacterium
CGCCCTCGAAGACGCGGCTCACGGTGTAGACCCGGCCCGAATCGTCGAAGCGGAACTTGATCTTCTCGTCGCCGGAGCCGTGCAGCATGAGCTGGCGCACATGCGCGGGCAGCTTCCGCCATGGCGTGAGCGGCGAGAACTCGTAGTGCTTCGCGAGCGCCTCGAGCGTCTGCCGGAAGACCGGGGTCTTCGACTTGTTCCAGGGCGCGATGGCGCCTTCGGAGAGGCTCATCGTATCGTCCGGCACGATCAGCTTCTCGTCGAAGAAATGCTCGCGCCCCAACCCGTCGCAATCCGGGCAGGCGCCGAAGGGCGCGTTGAAGGAGAAGAGCCGCGGCTCGATCTCGGCAATGGTGAAGCCGGAGACGGGGCAGGCGAAGTTCTCCGAGAAGGTGATGCGCTCGGGCTCCGGCGCTTCCTCGCCCTCCTCGGCCACGGGGGCGGTCTCGATGATCGCGATCCCGTCCGCCAGGCCCAGCGCGGTCGAGAAGCTGTCCGCCAGCCGTTGTTCCAGCCCTTCGCGCACCACGATACGGTCGACCACCACATCGATGTTGTGGCGGAACTTCTTGTCCAGCGCCGGCGCGTCGTCGAGCTCGTGGAAGGCGCCGTTCACCTTCACCCGCTGGAAGCCGTTCTTCAGCAGCTCCGCGAATTCCTTGCGGTACTCGCCCTTGCGGTCGCGCACGATGGGGGCGAGCAGATAGGCGCGCGTGCCCTCCGGCATCGCCATCACGCGGTCCACCATGTCCGAGATCTGCTGCGCCTCGATCGGCAGGCCCGTGGTCGGCGAAAAGGGTGTGCCGGCGCGCGCGAAGAGCAGGCGCATGTAATCGTAGATCTCGGTGACCGTTCCGACGGTGGAGCGCGGGTTGCGGCTGGTGGTCTTCTGCTCGATGGAGATCGCCGGCGAGAGGCCCTCGATATGATCGACCTCCGGCTTCTCCATCATCTGCAGGAACTGGCGGGCATAGGCCGAGAGGCTTTCCACATAGCGCCGCTGGCCCTCGGCATAGATCGTGTCGAAGGCGAGCGAGGACTTGCCCGAGCCCGAGAGCCCGGTGATGACCGTCAGGCTGTTGCGCGGGATGTCGACATCCACGCCCTTGAGATTGTGCTCCCGCGCCCCGCGGACGGAGAGATGCTTCAGTTCCGCCATGTGCCCTGCCTCATGCTCACCGCCAGAAGGTATGCGTGCTACCGCTGCCGGCGAGTCGGTCGAACATAAACAAAAAGCGAACATGCAGAAAGAGGTTTGGCGCCCGGCGGCCCCGCGGTCGCAGCGCCGTGCGGGGAGGCGGGCATCGGGCGGGGACCGCGCCGGCATGCGGAGACCGGATACGGCACATTGTCCTTCGCGCCGCGCGGGTCTACGGTCCGCGCCGGTCGATAACAGCGAGACGGAGACGGCGCCATGGCCGGCAGCGTGAACAAGGTGATCCTGATCGGCAATCTGGGGGCCGACCCGGAGGTGCGCAGCTTCCCGAGCGGCGGGCAGGTCTGCAACCTGCGCGTGGCCACCTCGGAGAACTGGAAGGACCGCCAGACCGGTGAGCGGCGCGAGCGCACCGAATGGCACAGCGTGGCGATCTACAACGAGAACCTGGTGCGGCTGGCGCAGCAGTATCTGCGCAAGGGCTCGAAGGTCTATCTCGAGGGTCAGCTCGAGAC
>JBCBWF010000403.1:0-4614 GCA_039817245.1 Pseudomonadota bacterium
CGCCTGATCGCCACGGTGAACGAGCAGGCAGCGGCCCTCATGCGCTCCTCCTTCACCTCCATCGTCCGCGAGGCCGGCGATCTCTCGGCCGGCGTGTTCGACCGGCGCGGGCGGATGGTGGCGCAGGCGGTCACCGGCACGCCCGGGCATATCAACTCGATGGCCACCGGCATGGTGCATTTCCTGGAGCGCTTCCCCGTCGACAGCCTCGCCGAGGGCGATGTGCTCATCACCAACGACCCCTGGAAGACCGCGAGCCAGCTCAACGACATCACGCTCGCCACCCCCGTCTTCCGGCAGGGCCGCTGCATCGGCTTCTTCGCCAATTGCTGCCATGCGCTCGATATCGGCGGGCGCGGCCTCTCGGCGGACAGCCGCTCGGTGCATGAGGAGGGGCTCTTCCTGCCGGTGATGAAGCTGCACGAGGCGGGGAAGCCGGTGCAGGCCATCTTCGACATCCTCGCGGCCAACACCCGCACGCCGGAGGAGGTGCTGGGCGATCTGCACAGCCAGATCGTCGGCAATGCCGTGGGCGCGCGCCAGCTTCTCGGCTTTCTCGACGAGTTCGGCCTCGAGGATATCGAGGCGCTGTCCGACGAGATCGTTGCCCGCTCCGAGGCGGCCATGCGCGCGCGCATCGCGGCCCTGCCGGACGGCGCCTATCCCTACGCGCTCGAGATCGACGGTTTCGGCGATCCGCTGACCATCGCCGCGCGCGTGATCGTGGAGGGCGACGGGCTGGTGATCGACTTCGAGGGGACCTCGCCCGCTGTGCCGCTCGGCGTCAATGTCTGCCTCAACTACACCCGCGCCTATGCCACCTACGGCGTGAAATGCGCGATCTCGCCGAATGTGCCCAACAACGAGGGCGCCTTCCGGCCGGTGGAGATCCGCGCGCCCGAGGGCTCGGTGCTCAATGCGCGCCATCCCGCGGCCGTGGGCGGGCGGCACCTGGTGGGCCACTTCCTGCCGGCCGTGATGATGGGGGCACTCGCGGGCGCGCTTCCGGAGGCGGTCGCCGCACCGGGCGCGGACGCGCTCTGGGACACGCATCTGGCGGGCGAGGACGCATCCGGGCGCTCCTTCTCCTTCACCTGGTTCGCCTCGGGCGGCGTGGGCGCGATGGCGGGGCGCGACGGGCTCTCGGCCACCGCCTATCCGTCCGGCATCGCCGGCGTGCCCGTGGAGGTGATCGAGACGCTGGCACCGGTGCGGATGCACTATCGCGGCCTCCGCGAGGGCTCCGGCGGGCGCGGGCAATGGCGGGGCGGGCTCGGCCAGACCCTCGCCTTCGAGGTGACGACCGGCAAGCCCTTCCTCTTCTCCGGGCTCTATGAGCGGGTGGCGCGCGGGGCGCCCGGGCTCGCGGGCGGCGGCCCCGGTGCGCCCGGCCGCGTCTCTGCGCGGGGCGCGGACGGACGTGATCTCGCCCTCGAGCCCAAGATCACCCGAACCCTGCCCGCCGGCACGGTGGTCTCGCTCGATCTGCCCGGCGGCGGCGGGTTCGGCCCGCCGGAGGCCCGCGCGCCGGAGGCCGCGCGCCATGATGCCGCCGAAGGCTATGCGCCGCGCGCCGAGACCTGACCCGCCCGGTCGCGGCATGGTGCACCGAGTGACGCGCCGCGGCCGGCGCATTCCCGCGATGAGGCCACCATGGACCTGACCTTCACGCTCCACGTCTTCGCCGCCCTCTTCGCGGTGATGAACCCGCTCGCGAACCTGCCCCTGCTGCTCGGCCTCACCGACGGGATGGATGCGACTGCCCTGCGCGCGACCGTCCTACGCACCCTGGCGGGGATCAGCGTCGCCGCAGCGCTCGCAGCGGTGGCCGGAGACGCCATCCTCAGCTTTTTCGGCGTCAACGAGGATGCCTTCCGCGCGGCCGGGGGTGTGCTGATCTTCCTGATCGCGCTGAAGATGATGCATGGCGAGGACAACCCCTCCCATCAGGGCTCGCCGCGCGAGGCTGCCCGCGAGACCACGGTGGACGATCCCGCGATCTATCCGCTCACCATACCCATCCAGGTCGGGCCGGGCACGATCTCCACGCTGGTGGCCATGGCCAACCACGCGGAGGGCGCGGCGCAGAGCCTCGGCCTCGCCGCCGGGATCGCGCTGGCGATCGGATCGGTGGCGGCCGTTTTCCTCTCCGCCCCGTTTCTGTCGAAGCATCTCACCGCAAAGGCGGAGAGCATCATGAGCCGGCTGATGGGCATGATCCTCGCCGCGATCGGCGTCGATATGCTGGCAGCCGGCGCGAAAGGGCTGCTGCCGGGTCTCGCGTGAGCGCCGCCGCGCCTCAGCCCATCATCTGCGGCAGCGGGACGAGTGCGACGCCCGCCTGCTCCAGCGCCGCCCGCGCCGCGCGCGCGACCGCCACCGAGGTCGGTTCGTCGCCATGCACGCAGAGCGAATCGAAGCCGATCTCCAGCTCGCTGCCGAGGCGCGACGGGATGACCCCGTCCACGACCATCCGCACCACGCGCTCCGCCGCCACATCCGCATCGCGGATCACCGAGCCGGGCACGGAGCGCGGCGTCAGCGTCCCGTCCTCCTCATAGGTGCGGTCCACGAAAGCCTCGCGTGCCACCGGCAGGCCGAGCTCGCGCGCCGCGCGCTCCATCTCGGTGCCGGGCATCACGAGGTTGATGAGCCGCGGCTCCACCGTCTTCGCCGCGCGCGCGATGGCCAGCGCGTAGCCCGCATCCGTGCAGCCCATATTGTTGAGCGCTCCGTGCGCCTTCACATGCGTCACCGCGAGCCCGGAATAGGCCGCCATCCCGAGCATTGCGCCGATCTGGTAGGCGACGAGATATTCGAGCTCGTCGGTGTTCATCCGGATCTGCCGGCGGCCGAAGCCCCAGAGATCGTCGAAGCCGGGATGCGCGCCCACCGACACGCCCTTCTCCTCCGCCGCGAGGATCACGCGGCGCATCACGCCTGCGTCGCCGCCATGCATCCCGCAGGCGACATTGGCGCTCTGCACGATGTCGAGAAGCGCCAGATCGTCCCCGATATCGTAGGCCCCGAAGCCTTCGCCCATATCCGCATTGATGTTGATGCGCTTGCCGTTCTGCTCTGCCATCGCCCGTTCCTCTTGCCTGCCACGCTCCGCCTCGCAGACCGTTGCCGCCGGATATTGGACCTTCGCCGCGCGCGCATCTAGCGTATCCGCAGCGAGGCGGCGAGGGGGTCGGGTTGATGCAGGCTGAGTCGGGCAGCGGCGGCGCGCCGCGGATCCTGCCCTTCGGCGACGGCGCGCTGATCGTGGAGTATGGCGACCGGGTGGACCGTGCGCTGAGCGCGAAGGTACTTGCCCTCGACGCGGCCATGACCGCCGCGCCCCCGCCCGGTCTGCAGGAGACAGCGCCGAGCTTCCGCTCCCTGCTGGTCCGCTTCGACCCGCTCGAGACCGACGGCGCCGCGATGGAAGCCGCGATCCGGGCGCTGCTGGCGACGAGCGCCGGCGGTGGCGCCGCGCAGGCGCCGCGCCGGCTCTGGACGCTTCCTGTCTGCCACGACGGGGAGCTGGCACCGGATCTGGACGCCGTCGCCGAACGCGCGGGCCTCACCCGCAGCGCCGTGATCGACCTGCACACCGCCATGGAGCACCATGTCTACATGATCGGTTTTCTGCCGGGCTGCCCCTATCTCGGCGATCTGCCGGCGGCGATCGACTTTCCCCGCCGCACCGATCCGCGTCTGCGCGTGCCGGCGGGCTCGGTGGCGATCGCTGTCGGGCTGACCGTGATCTACCCGGTCGAGAGCCCCGGGGGCTGGCACCTTATCGGGCGCTGCCCCGCGCGGCTCTTCGATATCGCGGCGGAGGGCCCGCCAGCCCTCCTCTCGCCGGGAGACCGGGTGCGGTTCGAGCCAGTGAGCGCTGCGCGCTATGCCGAGCTCGCCCGCGCCGCCGAGGCCGGGGAGTGGGCACCCGGCGCTACGGGAGCGGAGGCGTGAGCGTGGCGAGCGCGGCGCCGGCGCTCCGCGTCCTCGAGCCGGGGCTCGCAACGACGCTCCAGGATCTCGGACGCGGCGGCTTCCAGCGCTTCGGCGTGCCGCCGTCGGGCGCGCTCGATCCGGGCGCGCTGCGTCTTGCCAACGCGCTTGTCGGGGCACAGGAGGCGCAGGCGGGCCTCGAGATCCGCTTCCTCGGCCCTGTGCTCGCGGCGGAGGACGGTCCTGTGCGCCTCGCGCTTGCAGGCGCCGCGGCCAGCATGCTCCGTATGGGCATCGACGGGACGGAGACGCCTATCCCGGATGGCCGAAGCCTGACCCTGGCGCCGGGAGAGCGGCTGCGCATCGGTGCCCTCTCGGGCAGCAGCACGGCCTATCTGGCGCTCTCGCCGGGCTTCGACGTCGCTGCAGCCCTTGGCAGCCGCGCGACGCTCGCCCGTGCCGGGCTGGGCGGCTTTGCGGGGCGCGGGCTCGCAGCGGGCGACCGGCTGGCGCTCCTGCCGGGCACGCCGGAGGGGCCGGAGCTGGCGCTTCCTCCCGCCGACGGGGCCGACAGAGCCGCGCCGGGATCGCCGAGAACGGTCCGTGTGGTTCTCGGCCCGCAGGACGACCTGTTCACCGAAGACGCGGTGAGGGCGTTCCTGACTGCGGATTGGC
>JBCBWF010000067.1:0-17764 GCA_039817245.1 Pseudomonadota bacterium
CATGGCGAGACGGGCGCGCCGGGCGCTCCTCGGCGGCCTGCTGGGCCTCGCGCTCTGGTGGGCGTTTCTGTGGCTCTCGCCGCAGGTCTACTACACCTATTACCGCGCGATCATCCCGGGCCTGCCGCTGCAGGTGGTGATCCGCAGCCCGCCCACACCCGGCGACGCGCTCGGGTTGCTGACCTTCACGGGGGAGGACAGCCTGTCCGCCCATGGCCGCGGCGTGCTCGGCTGGGGGATGCTGGTGACAGGGGGGATGGCAGGCCGGCGTGCGGCCCGCCGGCGCGCTCAGCCGAAGAGCTCGTGACAGAGCTCCAGCGCCTCCACGAGCCGGTCCACCTCCTCACGGGTGTTGTAGAGCCCGAAGGAGGCGCGGCAGGTGGCGTTGACGCCCAGATGCTCCATGAGCGGCTGGGCACAGTGGTGCCCCGCACGCACGGCCACGCCCTTGCGGTCCACCACGGTCGAGATGTCGTGCGGATGCGCGCCGCCGGTCAGCGCGAAGGAGAAGATCGCGCCTTTCGTCTCCGACGTGCCGAAGAGCTGGAGCCAGTTGATGCCCTCGAGGCGCTCGCGCGCATAGTCGCGCAGGGCGGTCTCATGCGCCGCGATCCGGTCCATCCCGATGGCCTCGAGATAGTCGAGCGCCGCACCGAAGCCGATCATCGGCACGATGGGCGGGGTGCCAGCCTCGAATTTCATGGGCCCTTCCGCGTAGCCCACGCTGTCGGTATGCACTTCGCGGATCATGTCCCCGCCGCCCTGGAAGGGGCGCATCTCCGCCATCCGCTCACGGCGCGCATAGAGGGCGCCAGTCCCGTTGGGCGCGTAGAGCTTGTGCCCGGTGATCGCGTAGAAATCGACGCCGAGATCGGCAACGTTCACCGGCATGTGCACGGCCGCCTGGCTGCCATCCACCACCACCGGGATGCCACGGTCGCGCGCAGCCGCCGCAATCGCTTTCACATCCACCACTGTGCCAAGCACGTTCGACATATGCGTGACCGCGACGAGCTTCGTGCGCGGGCCCATCGCCTCGATCACGCGCTCGGGGTCGAGATCGCCCTTCGCATCCACCTCCACCCAGCGCAGCACGGCACCGAAGCGCTCGCGCAGGAAGTGCCAGGGCACGATATTGGCGTGGTGCTCCATGATCGAGAGCACGATCTCGTCGCCGGCCTCGATCCGCGGCATGGCCCAGCCATAGGCGACGAGGTTGAGGCTCTCCGTCCCGCCACGGGTGAAGATCACCTCATCCTCATGCCCCGCACCGATGAAGCGCGCGATCTTGCCCCGCACCGCCTCGTAGTTCTCCGTGGAGAGCGAGGAGAGATAGTGCAGGCCGCGATGCACATTGGCGTACTCGTTGCCATAGGCCTCGGCGACGCGGTCGATCACCACCTTCGGCTTCTGCGCCGAAGCGGCGTTGTCGAGATAGATCAGCGGCGTCCCGTTCACCTCGCGCGACAGGATCGGGAAATCGGCGCGCAGGCGCTCGACATCGTAGCCCGCCTCGGTGGCCGCCTCTCGGGCCGCGTCCTGCATCGTCTTCGCCTTCATGGCACGTCCGCCTCTTCGGATTAATCGCTTCGGGCGCTCAGGCGCCGGGGGCTGCGCTCATCACCAGGGTGGAGAGCAGAACGGCGACCGCCAGCATCACCCCCATCACCCCCCAGGGGCTGCGGAATCCGTGCAGCTCCATGGTGTAGCAGGCCAGTACCCACAGATATTGGGCAACCGCGACGCCGAAGATCAAGACGACGCCGAGCGGTATTGCGTCGCCCTCCTGGCCGACGGCGCTGGCGCCGAGCAGGAAGAGCGGTGCGAGCAGTGTAGTGACCAGCGCATGCCAGGAGACAAGCACAAGCGCCTGACGCCGACTGCCCCCGCCCCCGAAGAGCTGGCCGATCCCCCAGACCGCGAAGGCGAGCATGCCGATGATGGCGAGCTGCGCGAAAATGTTGAGGAAATGGAAGCCGATGGAGCTGCCGGCGCCCTGCGGCTGGGCCCCCGGCACGCCCGGCATCAGGATCGCCATGATCGCCTGGATGCAATAGGCCAGCACCGCGAACTGGATCGCGGTATCCAGGCCGTATTGGGCACGCAGCACGCCTCTGGCCGAGATGCGCGGGGCGAAGAGCCCCTCCACCATTCTCCGTATCAGCTCGGGAAACACACGGCTCTCTCTACAGCGCCTGAACGACTTGCTGCTGAAGATAGAGCGTTGCCACAACGAATGCGATGGTGACGAGCGAGAAGATGATGAAGATAGGCGAGGTGTTCCGGAACCCGTGGCTCTCCGCCACCGTGGCGGAGACGAAGAACACGAACGCCACCATACCGATGAGCTGGGCCGGCATCATGAACATCGGCTGCAGGAAGATCGGATCGATCACCGCGAGGTATTCGAGACCGACCACGCAGAGCGCGCCGAGGAGCCCGATGGGCGCAGCGACCAGCGATGCCCAGAAGATCCCCGTCCGTGTCTCGCGCCAGTCCCCCTTGCCGCCGAAAAGCCGGCAGACGAAGCAGGTGACGGCCGAGACCCCGTAGAGCGTCATCGTGCGCAGCAGGAAGGCGACGGTGATGAGCCCGCCGAGCGCCCCGGCGAACTCCTCGGGCACCGAACTCTGCACCTGCTCGGTAGGCGAGATCACGAATTTCAGGCCGAAATTCAGGAAGAAGATCACGTCCGACATCAGCACGAAAAAGAGCAGGCGCGGCTCGCTTGGCTTCTCGTCCAGCAGGATCCGCACGGCCTGGCGCATATCGCTGAAGCTGAGCTTGATGCGCGCGCTCAGCGAGGCGTATTGCAGCCGCTCCATTTCGGGATCGCGATCGAGATCGGCAAGCCGGATCTCCGGCAACTCGTTCAGTCTGCCAATCGCTTCATTGTCCACGTTGTCGTCCCCCGGCAATCGGTCAATAGGTCACCCCGTACACGGGCGCAGCGCCGCCGGCTGTTACGCAGCAAGAGCCAGAATGGAACCAATCAACGCGAGAGTGATGCCGGCTACTACAAGGAATACCACCCAAACGCGGGAAAACCCATGCGTTTCCGCCAAACAGTAGGCCGTGACCACGGCAAAAGCCGATGGAGCGAGCCAGATTACGCCTTGAGCGAGAATCGCAGGAAGCGGAAGCAGCATGAGAAGCGAGCTGAGAAGCCGCACCGGCGCCGAGACGAGCGATGCCCAGAAGATCGCCGCCCGCGTCTCCCGCCAGCTTCCCGTGCCCCCTGCGGACCGCGCCACGATCCGCGCGATGGCCGCCACGCCGTAAAGGCCGAGCGTGCGGGCGAGCACGAGCGCGAAGAAGCTGCGCGCAAACTCGGCGCGCAGCAGCTCGGGCGAGATCGCCCCGCGCGAGGACAGCACCGTGAGATCGAAGGCGCGCGCCGCGAAGATGATGAGACCGGAGAGAACAGCGAACATGAGCAGCCGGCCCTCGCCGGGCTGGCTGTCCAGCACCGCGCGCATCGAGGCGCGCAGATCGCTCCACGCAAAAACGATGCGTGTCAGAAAGCCGTGCTCACGGCCCATGCTGCTTTCCATAGGTCCGTTCCCCCTTCGAACCCGGATGTCTCCGGCGCCGGCACCCCACTGCCGCCACCGGTTCTTCGTATGCGCCGCCCCTGCGCCTGTCGCCCCCGCGACGCGCCTTAGCCGCGCGAGGCCATCCACACCGCCACTTCGGCGCGCATCGCCTCGGCCAGCGCGGGATCCTCGATCTCTTCGATCGCCTCATCCGCGAAAGCAGCGACGAGCATAGCCTCTGCGGCCCCTTTCGGGATACCCCGTGCACGCAGATAGAGCAGTTGCTCGGGATCCAGAGCGCCGGTCGTGGATCCGTGGCTACACTTTACGTCGTCTGCGTAGATCTCGAGCTCCGGTTTCACCAGAAACTCTGCGCCGTCATTCAGCACCACGGCCTGACTGATCTGGTAGCCATCCGTCTGCTGGGCGCCGGCGCGCACGAAGATCTTGCCCTGGAAGACCGCGGTCGTCCTGTCGGCGAGCACGTTCTTGAACACCTGCCGGCTCTCGCCGCGGAGCGCCGAGTGCGTGACGAACACGGTGTTGTCGAGATGCGCTTCGTTGCGGCCGAGCACGGCGCCGGCGATGTGGCCCTGCGCATCGTCGCCACGCAGGTCGATCACGGTCTCGTTGCGCGTCAGCGTCCCGTCCGCCATCAGGGTGAAGCTCTTGAAGCTCGCCCCCTCCCCGATCGCGGCGAAGATATGCGAGGCCGAGGGCGCGCGCGCCCCGGTCTGCAGGCGGATATGCTGCACGCTGCCGCCGGGCGCGACGTCGATCTCGAAGACGGTGTTGCTCGGCGTCCCGCTCTCCAGGATCGTGAGGCTCGCCCCGCTCTCCACGCGCACGAGGTGGTGGAGCATGCTCGCCCCGTCGCCGATCTGGTCGTGGCTGAGATGGAGGGGCAGCGCAACCGGCCCGGTCGCCTGCAGCACCAGACCCTCCGTCGCGACGGCGGTGTTGAGGCTCGCAAGCGGGCGCGCGACCTTTTCGTTCCCGGCAGCCTCCAGCCGGCCGAAGAGCTCACGCGCGATCGTGATGTCCTGGCGGAGAACGTCCTGCAGTGTGGCGACGGCTAGGCCGTCCTGCGCCGGCTCGTCCGAAAGATCGGCGCGGAAGCGGCCGTTGACGAAGCGCAGGCGCCGCGCCTCGATATCAGCGAAGGCGGCGGGCGCGGGGCCGGGCGCGACCGCCTCATCGGCCGGCGCGAGCGGCGCGGTCAGGCGCGAAGGCTCGGTGAAGCGCCAGTATTCGTCGCGCCGCCCGGGCGCACCGGCCTCGAGCAGGCGGGCGCGGGCGGCCGCGCGCACCTCGCGTGCCCAGCCGGCCTCCGCCTCGGGCAGGGGCAGCGCGCTCAGCAGGCTCTCGGCGGTCTTGCGGCTGGCATCGGTGGCCATGGTCAACCCTCCCGGTCCCGATCAGGCCGCCGTGTTGCGCAGGCCCGAATAGCCCTCGCGCTCCACCCGCTCCGACAGCTCCGGCCCGCCGGTCTCGACGATCCGGCCATCGGCCATGATGTGCACCACGTCCGGGCGGATATGGTCGAGCAGCCGTTGGTAGTGCGTGATGACCAGGAAACCGCGATCCGGCGTGCGCAGCGCGTTGACGCCCTCGGCCACCAGCCGCATCGCGTCCACATCGAGGCCGCTATCGGTCTCGTCCAGGATGCAGAGGCGCGGCTCGAGCACCTTCATCTGCAGGATCTCGTTGCGCTTCTTCTCGCCGCCGGAGAAGCCGACATTGAGCGAGCGCTTCAGCATCTCGCCCGGCATCTCCAGCGCCTTGGCCTTCTCGCGCACCAGCTTCAGGAAGTCCGGCGCCGACAGCTCCTCCTCCCCGCGCGCCTTGCGCTGCGCATTCAGCGCCGTGCGCAGGAAGGTCATGTTGTTCACCCCGGGGATCTCGACGGGGTACTGGAAGGCGAGGAAGAGCCCCGCTGCCGCGCGCTCCTCCGGCTCCATCTCCAGGAGGTCGGCGCCCTCAAGAGTCGCCGCGCCCTCCAAAACCTCGTACCCGTCGCGACCCGCCAACACGTAGGACAGGGTCGACTTTCCGGACCCGTTCGGACCCATGATCGCGTGAACCTTGCCGGCCTCCACGTTCAGGTTCACGCCCTTGAGGATCTCCTTGTCCTCTTCCTCCAGCTTCACCCGCAGGTTCTCGATCTTGAGCATCGTCTTCTCCTTCTCCGGGCGCGTCCGACTCCGCGGGCGTCTCCCTGTCTTCGATCTCCATCGCGTCGAGGCCCTCGGCCCCCTCCGCCTCGCCGTCCGCCGGCGCCTCCGCTTCGGCCTCTGCCGGCATCGCCACCTCCGCTTCCGCCGGCGCTGCCGCTTCGTCCGCCGCCTGGTTCTCCAGCGCCTCGGTCCACGCGCTCAGCTCGCGGCTCTGCGCCTCGCGGTCGAAAACCGCATCGGCCGCGATCTCCTTTCGCTCCCGGCTGAGATCCAGGATCTCCTCCGCCAGCCGCGCCTCGGCGATCCCGAACCGGTCGCGCACGGAGGTTGCGAAATAGCGCACCGCCACCATCGCCATCGCCTCGCGCAGCACGGGGTCGGTCTCCATCCGGTCGATCCGACCGATCCCGTATTCCAGCGCCTCCACGATCTGTTCAGACACTGTCTGGGCGCCGTGCCCGACTTCCATTGTGTTCGCCATCCGGTCACATCCTCCGAGGGGGCCCTGGGCTTCTCCAGCGGCCTGTCGATCCGCGATTAATGGAGTGACCGGAACTCCTTCAGATTCCGTTGACCGCCCGGCGCTCAGACCGGGTCCGCGACCACCGCGGTGCCCGAAGCGGAGACCATGAGCATCGAGTCGCCGACCACCTCGTAGTCGAGATCGATACCGACGACCGCCGTGCCGCCGGCGGCCTGCGCGCGTTCGCTCAGCTCGCGCAGCGCGGTGTCCCGCGCATCCTGCAGCTTGCTCTCATAGGCCGAGGCGCGGCCGCCCACGATGTCCGTGATCGAGGCGAAGAGGTCGCGGAACACATTCGCGCCCATGATCGCCTCGCCCACCACGATGCCCCGATAGGCCGTGATGCGATGGCCCTCGATTGTGTTCGTCGTCGTCAGGATCACGCCTCGCCCTCCCAGTAGTCCCGCGCATCCTCGCGCTTGCCGATATGGCGCATATGCGCCGTGAAGAAATCCGTGCCCGGCCAGACCGCCAGCGCCGCGAACTTGCCGCTGTCCGGAAACTCCGCGATATCCGGGTCCTGCGCGCTCGATATGGCCAGATAGCGCAGCGGGACCGTTCCGGTATTAATAATCTGATGCGCCGTTTCCGGTCCGCCAGCGGGGCAGCCGGCGATGCTGCCGGGCTTCAGGGCGTGGCGCGTCTCGCCGAAGCGGAGCTCGCCTTCGCCTTCGAGCACCAGGAACAGCTCGTCATTGGCGAGATGGCTGTGGAAGGGGAAAGCCCGCTTGCCGGGCTCCACCGTGATCATCATGGCGCCGAGCTTGGAGAGCCCGAGCGTCTTGGCGAGCGGGGCAAGGCGCGCGCCGTAGCGCGCATCCCCGCTCTCAGGGCCGAAGGGAAAGGTCGGCGCCTCAGAGGTGTCGATCACGGGCTTGGTATCGCTCATCCCGTCCTCCCTCGGCCTGTTGCCGTCTCAGCGCGCCTTGCCGGACGAGTCGACGACCCGCTCGATCATGGTCAGAAAGGTCTGCTCGCTGCCGATGCCCGTCAGCGTCTCGCCGTTCGGGCGCACCAGCTCCCAGCTCTCACGGCCGATGGCCTGCACGCGGCAGAACCGCTCGCCGTCGCCCTGGGGGTTGATGTCGAAGGCCGTCAGGTCGTCGTTCGTCGCCACGGACACGTCGTGCCCATGGTCCTTCAGATGCTTCTCGGCGGCCTCGGCCAGCGTCAGGAGCAGGGCCCCTTCCTTCACGTTGTTCAGCATTGCTGCTCTCCTCTATTGGCGGCAGCCGGGAGCGGCGCCGCTTCATCGGGGGCCGGCCGCCATACGCAGGCGCCGATCACCCCACAGGGCATCTCGGCCATCGGACGGCCGGATGCCTGTTCGCAGTTTTGATACGCCCCCGGCGTACCGGCCCGTCGCAGTCGGGCCGTATGGGGCGGCCGGGCCCCCTCGGCCCCGCTGCCCGCTCTAGCGTGGTCTGCCGAAGGACAGGCCGGTCAGCCGACCGAGCCCTCCAGCGAGATCGCCACCAATTTCTGCGCCTCGACGGCGAATTCCATCGGCAGCTCCTGCAGGACCTCCTTGCAGAAACCGTTGACGACGAGCGCCACGGCCTCCTCCTCGTCCATGCCGCGCTGACGGCAGTAGAAGAGCTGGTCCTCGTCCACCTTCGAGGTGGTCGCCTCATGCTCCGCTCGGGAGCTGGCATTCTTAACCTCGATATACGGCACCGTATGCGCTCCGCAATCCGATCCGATCAAGAGGCTGTCGCACTGCGTGAAGTTGCGGCTGCCGCCGGCGCGCGGATGCATGCTCACGAGGCCGCGATAGGTATTCTGCGCCCGGCCCGCGGAGATCCCCTTGGACACGATCCGCGAGCGGGTATTCTTGCCGAGATGCACCATTTTCGTGCCGGTATCGGCCTGCTGGGCGTTGTTCGCGATCGCAATCGAGTAGAATTCGCCCTGGCTCTCCTCACCGCGCAGGATGCAGGAAGGGTATTTCCAGGTGATTGCCGAACCGGTCTCGACCTGCGTCCACGACACTTTCGACCGCGCGCCGCGGCAATCCGCGCGCTTGGTCACGAAATTGTAGATGCCGCCGCGGCCTTCCTCGTCGCCCGGATACCAGTTCTGCACGGTCGAGTATTTGATCTCCGCGTCCTCGAGCGCGATCAGCTCGACGCAGGCGGCGTGGAGCTGGTTGTCGTCGCGCTGCGGCGCGGTGCAGCCTTCGAGATAGCTCACATAGGAGCCCTTTTCGGCGATGATAAGCGTGCGCTCGAACTGGCCCGTGTTCTCCGCATTGATGCGGAAATAGGTGCTGAGCTCCATCGGGCAGCGCACGCCGGGCGGGATGTAGACGAAGGAGCCGTCCGAGAACACCGCCGCGTTGAGCGTCGCGAACTTGTTGTCGGTATTGGGGATCACCGTGCCGAGATACTTGCGCACGAGCTCCGGATGCTCCTGCAGCGCCTCGGAGATCGAGCAGAAGATCACGCCGTGCTTGGCGAGCTCGTCCTTGAAGGTCGTGCCCACCGAAACACTGTCGAAGACGGCATCGACGGCCACCTTCCGGCCCTCGGCCGCCGCCTCGCCCGCACCTTCGACACCGGCCAGGATCGCCTGTTCGCGAAGCGGAATACCCAGCTTCTCGTAGGTGCGAAGTAGTTCCGGATCGACCTCGTCCAGGCTCTTCGGCTTTTCCTTAAAGCTCGCGGGCTGCGCGTAGTAATACTGCTCCTGATAGTCGATCGGCGCGATGTCCAGCAGCGCCCAGTCCGGCTCCGGCTGTTCGAGCCAGCGTCGATAGGCGGCCAGGCGCCATTCCAGCATCCATTCCGGCTCGTTCTTCTTCTCGGAGATCAGGCGCACGATGTCCTCGCTGAGGCCCTTCGGCGCATACTCCATCTCCACGTCGGTTTCCCAGCCGTGCTTGTACTTGCCCATGGAGCGCACGGCATCGATGGTTTCCTGGTCGACGCCGTCCTTCACCTCAACATCGAGAGCCGTCATCTCCGTCTCCTCTTCGTTTTCCGCCCCGGCTGGGGCGCTTTATTCGGTCTTAGGCCGCGCGCGCGGCGCGCCTGCGATAAAGAGCCGTCCAGCAGTCCACGAAGGCGCGGATCTCGGCCTCGGTCGTCGTCGGCCCCAGGCTCACGCGGATGGCGCTCGCCGCCGTCGTCTCGTCGTACCCCATCGCGCGCAGCACCCGGCTCTCGCGCAGCTTGCCGGAGCTGCAGGCAGAGCCTGCGCTCACCGCAAAGCCGGCGAGATCGAGCTGCATCACCTGCGTCTCTCCCCGCCAGCCGGGGACGGCAAAGCAGGAGGTGTTCGGCAGGCGTTCCGCCTCTCTCCCGAAGAAAATGAGTTCAAGCGCCGCCGCTTCAAGCCCATCTTCTAGAATGTTTCTAAGTGCGACCACGCGCTCCCAGACACCCGCCTCCAGATCCCGCTGCGCCGCCTTCGCCGCCGCACCGAATCCGGCGATCCCGATCACATTCTCGGTGCCCGAACGCCGGCCCATCTCCTGCCCGCCACCGCGGATCAGCGGCGCAAGCTCCACGCCGCCGGTGAGCGTCAACGCCCCGCATCCCTTCGGCCCGCCCAGCTTGTGCGCCGAGAGGACCGTGGCATCGGCTTCCTGCCGCAGCGCCGACTTCCCGGCCACCTGCGTCACATCCCGCAAAGTGAACGCGCCCTCGCCCCGCGGCGCGGCTGCGTTCAGCACCCCCGTCTCGCTGTTCGCCGCCTGGACGGCAAGCGTGATCTCCAGCCCCGACAGCCGCCGAACGGCATCCGCATCGGCGCGACCGGCCCGGTCGACCGCGACGGTATGATCTGCCCAGGCCGCCACGGCATCATGTTCGGTGGCGAGTGCATGCACCGGCGCCCTGCCGCTGAGAAGAAGGGCAGCGCTCTCCGTGGCACTGGCTGTGAAGACCAGCTCGGAGGGCTCGACGCCCACCAGCGCCGCCACATCCCCACGCGCACGCTCCACAATCGCGCGCGTCGCACGCCCCTCCGAATGCACGCTCGCGGGGTTGCCGACGGCGTCCATCGCCACGAGCATCGCCTCGCGCGCTTCCGGTCTCAGGGGCGCGGTCGCATTCCAGTCCAGATAGACCCGTCGGCCGTGCAGCCCTGTCAAGGCCGCGCCTCCCCGGCGGCCGCTTCGCGCTCGCTCACCGCGAAATCGGGTACGGCCGGGCACGGGATCAGCTTGTCGGCCACCACATCGGCGATGCTGACGCTGCTCAGGAACACATGGACATGCGCGGAGAGCTGCTCCCAGAGCGCGTGGGTGAGGCAGGCCTCGCGGGACTTGCCGCATCCTACCCCCTCCTCCCATTTGCCGTCGCAGCCCATGGCGTTTAGCCGCTCCTCGACTGCCGCCATGACGTCGGAGATCCGCAGCTCGCTGGCCGGCTTGGCGAGACGGTATCCTCCGCCCGGCCCGCGCACCGACAGGACCAGACCGGACCGGCGCAGGCGCACGAAGAGCTGCTCGAGATAGGCCACAGAGATATCCTGACGTCCCGCGATCTCCCCGAGCGGGACCGCCGAGTGCCGGCCGTGGATCGCAATATCGGCCAGCGCCGTCACCGCATAGCGCCCGCGCGTGCTCAGTTTCATGAGGCCGACCTCCAGACCAGGCCGCCTGCAACAAAGCGGCCTTCTCGCATCTCAGTTGACGCCGAGGATGCTTGGCTCTACGCCGACGGGCCAACGCTTCGACCGTCGGAACCAAACTTGGAACTGTTCTAGGTTTCCCGACCGATCTTGTCAATGATAGAGGCGGGCCATCGGGCGGCCCGCGCCGCCACGATTGGAGGAGCCATGCCGGAGGTGATCTTTCCAGGCCCCGAGGGCCGTCTGGAAGGGCGATACCACCCGCAGCCCGAGCGCGATGCGCCCATCGCGCTGATCCTGCATCCGCACCCGCAATATGGCGGGACCATGAACAACCCGGTGGCCTATAACCTGCACTATGCGTTCAAGGATCTCGGCTTCACGGTGATGCGGTTCAACTTCCGGGGCGTCGGGCGCAGCCAGGGGGCGTTCGATCAGGGCATCGGGGAGCTGTCGGATGCGGCCTCGGCGCTCGACTATCTGCAGGCGCTGAACGGCAATGCGCGCGCCTGCTGGGTGGCGGGCTTCTCCTTCGGCGCCTGGATCGGCATGCAGCTCCTGATGCGCCGGCCGGAGATTAACGGATTCGTCTCCGTCGCCCCACCGGCGAACATGTACGACTTCTCCTTCCTCGCGCCCTGCCCCTCCTCCGGCCTCATCATCCATGGCGAGGCGGACAGGATCGTGCCGGGCGCGGATGTGGACAAACTCTCCGCCAAGCTCAAGCAGCAGAAGGGCATCACGGTCACGCACACCACCGTGCCGGGCGCCAATCACTTCTTCGAGCAGGGCATGGAAGAGATGATCGACATCGTGAAGGGCTATGTGCACGCGCGGATGATCGAGGGCGGGCGCTAGCGGACCCTTTGCCCCGGCCCGTGCCTCCGCCGGCCCGCGCCCCCCGGGGGCGGGGGGGGGGGGGGGGGGTGGGGCGCGCCGGCCGGGGGGGGCGCGGGCCGGGACCTCTTCGGGACGTTCAGGGAATGGCAGTGCGGCATCGCCGCGCTTCGCGCAGCGATCCTTCCCGCGCTCTCCTCACCCCTCCGGGGTTCGTCGAGCCGTGGGCCAAGCGTCGCCGGCCCGCCCTGTCAGGATCCCGCACGGCAAACGATCCGCTGCGCGGTCATGCTGGCCGGCTCAACCGGCCGCCGCAGACCGGCTCGGCACATCCCGTCGTGCCGGGCGCCGAAGTCGGCAGGCCGCGCATCACCCGCACCGCGAGGAAGGCGAAGGCCTGCGCCTCGGTCATGTCGCCGTCGAGGCCCAGCGCCTCGACCGGCATCACCGGTGCGCCGAGCCCTTCGGAGAGGAGGGCCATGAGGGCCGGGTTCCGCCGCCCGCCCCCGCAGACGAGCCAGGCAACGGGCGGGCGCGGCAAGTGCCGCTCCGCCGCCCGCGCACAGTCGGCTGTGAAGAGAGTGAGCGCCGCCGCACCGGGTGCCGTGCCCCATCCCTCCAGCCGCCCGAGCAGCGTGGCGAATTCGTTGCGATCCAGCGATTTCGGCGGTGCGCGATCAAGGAAATCCGCGACGAAGTTGGTCCCCAGCGCGCTGCGCGCCTCGGCCATCAGGGCGCGGCCTGCCGCGGACCACGCGCCGGCGCCCGCCTCGCCCTGCAGCGCCGCCAGCGCGGCCGCTCCGTCGCGGTCCAGCGCCTCGCCGGTACGGCGCGCCATCCAGTCGTTGACGAGCGCATTGCCGGGCCCGGTGTCGAAGGCAACGAGCGCGCCTTCCGCCTCGGGCACCGCTGCTGCGGGATCGACCCAGGTCACGTTGCCAACCCCGCCGATGTTCAGGAAGGCGAGCGGGCCCTCCGGCAGCGCTGCAGACCCTTCGCCGCCTGCCCCCGTTCCGGCCCGCTTGGCCAGCGCGAAATGGTAGAAGGGGGCAAGCGGCGCGCCCTGCCCCCCCGCGCGGATATCGTCCGACCGGAAATCCCACACCACCGGACGGTTGAGCGCCGTCGCCAGCCGCCGCCCGTCGCCGAGCTGCCAGGTCCAGCGATGCTCCGGCGCATGCGCCGCCGTCTGTCCCGGAAATGCCACGACCGCCGGCGCCTCCGCAGCCTCGGCCAGGAGATCCACCACCGCCCGCGCATGCAGGCGCACCACCTCGCGCTCGGCCTCCGCCAGCACCCCCGCCTCGCCCGGCGCGAGCCGGCCGCGGAAGTGGTGCGGATCCGCCATGACTTGGGCGAGCGCTGCGCAATCGCCATCGGCGTAAGGTAGGAACCCGCTCGGCCCGAACGCCTCGATCCGCTCGCCATCGGTCAGGAGCAGCGCAGCATCGACGCCATCGAGCGCCGTCCCGCTCATGAGCCCCAGCGCCCAGACGGGCCGGCCCCGTCCCGGTCCCGCGCCATCCGGCGCCTCGCCCGCCGCAGTCGGCCGATCCCCCAGCATCCGCTTCCCTTTCCCGGCCCGTCCGCTATAGAAGCCGACCGAACCCTAGGAGCGCTGCGCATGACCTACCAGCCGAAATCCGACTTCCTGCACGTCCTGACCACGCGCGGTTTCGTGCAGGACTGCACCGATCTCGAAGGCCTCGACGCGGTGCTCCGCGCGGGCTCGGATGCCGGACGGGTGCGCGCCTATATCGGGTATGACTGCACCGGGCCGTCGCTGCATGTGGGCAGCCTCGTGCAGATCATGATGCTGCGCTGGCTGCAGCAGACCGGTCACGACCCCATCGTGCTGATGGGCGGCGGCACGACGCGGATCGGCGATCCCTCCGGCAAGGACGAGGCGCGCCAGCTCCTGACCCCCGAGGCGATCGCGGCGAACATGGCCTCGCTCCGGCAGGTCTTCGCGCACTATGTCACCTTCGAGAGCGAGGGCGGCAGCGCGCTCATGCGCAACAATGCCGACTGGCTCGACGACCTGAACTACATCGACTTCCTGCGCGATTACGGCCGGCATTTCACGATCAACCGCATGCTGAGCTTCGAGAGCGTCAGGAGCCGGCTCGACCGCGAGCAGCCGCTGAGCTTCCTCGAATTCAACTACATGCTGCTGCAGGCCTACGACTTCCTCGAGCTCCACCGGCGCGAGGGCTGCCGGCTGCAGATGGGCGGCTCGGACCAGTGGGGCAACATCGTCAACGGCATGGAGCTCGCGCGGCGGGTGGACGGCGCGGAGGTGTTCGGGCTGACCACGCCGCTCATCACCACCTCGGACGGGCGCAAAATGGGCAAGACCGCGCAAGGGGCTGTCTGGCTCAACGCGGACATGCTGTCGCCCTACGATTTCTGGCAGTTCTGGCGGAACACCACCGATGCCGATGTGGGCCGGTTCCTGCGCCTCTTCACCGAGTTGCCGCTCGAGGAGATCGATCGGCTCGCGGCGCTCGAAGGGGCGGAGATCAACGACGCCAAGGCGGTGCTGGCCAATGAGGCGACCGCGCTCGCCCATGGCCGCGCTGCGGCAGAAGCCGCGGCGGAGACGGCGCGCGAGACCTTCGCAGGGGGCGGCATGGGGGCCGATCTGCCGGTGCTGGAGCTCTCGGCCGCCGATCTCGGCCAGGGCCTCCCGGTTGCCCAGCTCTTCGTGCGCGCGGGCCTCGCGAAGTCCGGCAAGGAGGCGCGGCGGCTGATCGAGGGGGGCGGAGCGCGCCTCGGCGAGACGGCGGTCTCCGACCCGACCCTGCTGGTTACCGCCGAACAGCTCGCCGAGCCCGTCCGCCTCTCCGCCGGCAAGAAACGCCACGCCCTGGCCCGCCTGGCCGGCTGAACGAGAACCGCTATTGCGTCAGAAGCGCGAAATACTCAGCCACGCTCGTCGCTGGCTGAGCTACAGAAGCGTATAGCGAGCGTTAATGCGTGTTCGGATCTCCGTCGGCAATGTAAAGGACAGCCTGATAGTCCTCCATTGGCACGAGTCCTTTCTCGATCAAATGCCTGGCATGCTGGAGTGTCATCTTCACCCCTCGAGGACTTTTTCCATGCAAAATTACGACGGACATCTTAAACTCCGCGCTCCCAACTTGAGGAGTGCTTGTCAGCATCTCATTGATCGCCGCCTGATCAGGCCTGTAGGGCTGAGGTCCGGTCCAAGGCATTTCAATTATCCTATTTGCTAAATTCGACCAAGATATTTGCAGGTTTCGCTTTGGTACTGCGTGAGCGACTCCCTGTTTAGAGCCTAAGTGCTCATCTGAGCAAGAATCAACCTTCCTCCGGGGCCATGAGCTCGACTTCGGTGCCGTCGCGCAGGGCGGTGTAGAAGCAGGTGCGGCGGTGAGTGTGGCAGGCCGGGCCGGTCTGGTCGACGAGGAGCAGCAGGCAGTCGCGGTCGCAATCGATCCGGAACTCCACGAGCCGCTGGATGTTGCCGGAGGTCTCACCCTTCCGCCAGAGCGCGGAACGTGAGCGGGACCAGTAGGTTACCTGCCCTGTGGCGAGCGTCTCGGCGAGGCTCTCGCGCGACATCCAGGCCATCATCAGCACCTCGCCGGAGGTGCTGTCCTGCGCGATGGCGGGCACGAGGCCGCGCGCATCCCAGGCGACGCTTTCGAGGTCCAACCCCGTCTCGGTGCGCGTGTCGGTCATCCCGTTTCTCCATCACGGCGTGGTGTCGCAGCGCTTTTACAGCCGCGCATTGCCCGCTATCTAGGGCTACGAACAAGGGAGGCGGCCATGACCGTTGCGGCTCAGGACCTGATGAAGCTTTATTCGGAGCGCATTCTTGCGCTGGCCGCAGGTATTTCCCGCACCGGCCGGCTCGAGCAGCCCGATGGCACGGCGAGCAAGCGCTCACCTCTCTGCGGCTCGACCGTGACGGTGGATGTGGCGGTGACGGACGGGCGCATCAGCGACTATGCCCAGGACGTGAAGGCTTGCGCGCTCGGTCAGTCCTCCGCCGCGGTGCTGGCGGATGCGGTGATCGGGCGGGACCGCGGCGAGATCCAGGCCGGGCGCGACGCGCTCTATGCCATGCTGAAAACGGGCGGGGAGGCACCCGACGGGCCCTTTGCCGCGCTCGAGGCGCTGACCCCGGCGCGGGACTACAAGAACCGTCACGCCTCCATCCTGCTGGCCTGGGACGCGACGCTGGCGGCGCTGGATGCCGCCGAAACGGCGAAGGGCTGAGCGGCCTCAGCGCAGCGCCATGCCCGCGAGCGTGGCGGCGAAATTCAGGATCCCCAGCAGAAAGGCGATCCGCAGCGCCTTGAATTTCCGCAGCAGGATCCGCGCAGAGATGGCGTTCGATTGCGCCAGCGACACCACAAGCTGCGAAATCTCGGCGGTGCGCATGTATTCGGCATAGTCCGTGCCGTCATAGTCGTCCGCCGCCAGCGCAGGCCAGGAGAAGCGGTCCCGCACCCGCATGTCGCGCCGCCGCGGCGCTGCCGGATAGCGCGGGATGATGGCCACCACGCAGCCGGCGAGGCAGAGCATGTTGAGGAGCGCGCTCGCCATGCTGAGCGGATCCGAGAGCGTGACCAGCGAGAAATCCACCGGCCCCCGCAGCGCGAGCAGGCCCATCAGCGTCATCAGCGCCGCGGCCTTGGCATCGGCGAACTGCAGCTGCATCACCAGCGTGTCGTTCTGGCCGAGCAGGTAGTGGATGCGCGCGCGGCTCATATGGTTGGCGTCGAGCCCCTCGCCGCCCTTGATGTCGGTGCTGCGGTCGATCTCGTCGAGGGCGAGGACGGGGGTTCTGGGGGGCTCGGCCATAGGGCAAGCCTAGCCGATGGCCGGGCAGCCGCAACCCGGAGCCCCGAACCGGAGCCCCGAAATCGCGATGCTCGTACCATGCACAAAGCATGGAGCAAGCATGCATGAGCGCGCGGGCTCAGAAGGGCGCCGATGCGGGACGCAGACGGGAATGCTGCAGCGCAGCAACGCCCATTCGCCGCCTGCGACGCGGCGGCCCGGGCGACCGGCACGGGCCTTTCCCTTGCATCCCCTCCGTGCTACGCGCGCGGCGCATTCTTGCGATCCGAGAGGAGGGGCTCCCATGAACATCGACGCCATCCCGGCCGGCAAAAACCCGCCGAGCGACATCAACGTTGTCATCGAAATCACCGGCGGCGCGGGCGGCGGCGCCCCCGTGAAATACGAGATCGACAAGGACTCGGGCGCGGTGTTCGTGGACCGGATCGTCAACACGCCGATGTTCTACCCCTGCAACTACGGCTTCGTGCCGAACTCGCTGCATGACGACGGCGACCCGACCGATGTGCTCGTGCTCTGCGATTTCGACCTCGCCCCGGGCGTGGTGATCCGCTGCCGCCCCGTCGGTGTCCTCAAGATGGAGGACGATGGCGGCATGGACGACAAGCTGATCGCGGTGCCGGTGGAGAAGGTCGATCCGTTCCAGGCGGGCATCCAGGATCTGGAGGACATCGCGCCGAAGACCCGCGAGCGCATCAAGCACTTCTTCGAGCACTACAAGGATCTCGAAGCGGGCAAATGGGTGAAGGTGATCGGCTGGGGCGACAAGGCCGAGGCCGAGGCGATCCTGATGAAGTCGATCGAGGCGGCCAAGACCAAGGCCTGAGCACTCTGCGGGGCGGGCGGGCCGCGGCCCGCCCGCTCGACAGGACCGCCCGCGGCTGACAGGATCGCGGGCATGGATAGCGCGACCACAACCGCCTTCGAGGCCCGCATCCGCGACCGGCTCACCGAGATCGAGGCCGAGGAGGCTGCGACCGCGCAGGATCGCAAGCCGGTGGAGCTCGACCAGCAGTCGGTCGGCCGGCTCTCGCGGATGGACGCGATGCAGGTCCAGGCCATGGCGGCGGCGCAGAGCCGTCGGCGCGCGGCGGAGCGGGTGCGGCTGCGCGCGGCCCTGGCGCGGATCGCCGAGGGCGAGTTCGGCTACTGCACGGAATGCGGCGAGGCGATCGGGGACCGGCGGCTGGCGCTCGATCCCGGCATCACCCTCTGCGTGGATTGCGCGGAGACCCGGCCTTGAGGGTGCTGACGGCAGCGCTGATGGCCCTCATGAC
>JBCBWF010000633.1:0-2003 GCA_039817245.1 Pseudomonadota bacterium
GCTCGGGCCCCTCTATCGCGGGCTCAGGGTGATCCGCAAAGGCCTGGAGCCGGAGATGCGGGTGATCGTCGCCGGCGTGCAGCGCGCACGCCCGGGCCAGACGGTCACCCCGCAAGAGGTGACGCTCGAGTTCGAGGAGTGAGGCGATGAGCTTCTCGCGCTTCTTCATCGACCGGCCGATCTTCGCCAGCGTGATCTCCATCCTGCTGGTGATCATGGGGCTGGTCTCCTACGTGAACCTGCCCGTCGCCCAGTATCCCGAGATCGCCCCGCCGACGGTGGTGGTGAGCGCCTCCTATGCCGGCGCCTCCGCGGAGGTCGTGGCCGACACCGTCGCCGCCGTGATCGAGCAGGAGGTGAACGGCGTCGAGGGCATGCTCTACATGGTCAGCCAGTCGACCGGCGACGGGGAGATGAGCCTCTCGGTCGTGTTCGAGCTCGGCACGGATCTCGACCAGGCGCAGGTGCTGGTGCAGAACCGCGTGGCCACCGCCGAGCCGCGGCTGCCGGAGGAGGTGAGCCGGATCGGCGTGACCACCGAGCAGTCCTCGCCGAACATGATGATGGTTATCCACATGCTCTCGCGCGACGGGACGCGGGACCAGCTCTACATCTCCAACTATGCGCGCACGCAGGTGGTGGACCGGCTGGCGCGCATCAACGGCGTGGGCGAGGTGACGGTGTTCGCCGAGCGCGCCTACTCGATGCGGGTCTGGCTCGACCCCGAGCGGGTGGCCGCGCGCGAGCTGACCGCCGGCGAGGTGGTGGCCGCCCTGCGCGCGAACAACGTGCAGGTGGCCTCCGGCATCGTGAACCGGCTGCCGGTGCCGGAACAGTCGGCCTACGAGCTGCAGATCACCACCGCGGGCCGGCTGGTGGATCCGGAGAGCTTCGAGGACGTCGTCGTCGCCGTCGGGCCCGAGGGCGGGCTCATCCGGATCCGCGATATCGGGCGCGTCGAACTCGGCTCGCAGGACTACTCGATCAACGGCTACCTGGACAGCGCGGTGGCGCTGCCCATCGGCATCTACCAGCGCCCGGGCTCGAACGCGCTCGAGACCGCCGCCGAGGTGATCGCCACCATGGACGCGCTTGCCGCCGAGTTCCCCGACGGCATGGAATACGACATCGTCTACAACCCCACCGAGTTCATCTCGCAGTCCATCGACGAGGTCTACCAGACCCTCTTCGAGGCGGTGGCGCTGGTGATCCTGGTGATCGTCATCTTCCTGCAGTCGCTGCGCACGGCGATCATCCCGGTCGTCGCCATCCCGGTCAGCCTGATCGGCACCTTTATCGCGATGTCGGCGCTCGGCTTCTCGCTGAACAACCTCTCGCTCTTCGGGCTGGTGCTGGCGATCGGGATCGTGGTGGACGACGCGATCGTGGTGGTGGAGAACACCGAGCGCTACCTCCGCGAAGGGATGAGCCCGCGCGACGCGGCGGCGCGGACGATGGACGAGGTCTCCGGCGCGCTGGTGGCGACCTCGCTGGTGATGCTCGCGGTGTTCATCCCCGTGGCGACGGTGGCCGGGATCAGCGGGCAGTTCTACCAGCAGTTCGCCCTTACCATCGCGGCCTCGACAGCGATCTCGACGCTGGTCTCGCTCACGCTCTCGCCCGCGCTGGCGGCGATCTTCATGCGCGCACCGGGCGACGACAAGCCGACCGGTGTCGTGGGCAAGATCTTCTACGCGCTCGGCACGCCGATGCGGATCTTCGGGGCGGGGTTCAACTGGGCCTTCGACAAGATGGCCCATGGCTACGCTGCCGTGGTCAAGAGCGTGCTCCGCGTGCTCGCGCTCGCCCTCCTGGTCTATGTGGGGCTCATCTATCTGGCGGTGGACCGGTTCAACGCCGCCCCCACCGGGTTCATCCCGCCGCAGGATCAGGGCTATCTGATCACCGTCATCCAGCTGCCCGCGGGCTCCGCGCTCAGCCGCACGGACGAAGTGGCGCGGGCCGCGGAGAGCATCATCAAGCAGCACCCGGCGGTGGAGCAC
>JBCBWF010000646.1:0-1878 GCA_039817245.1 Pseudomonadota bacterium
ATATCCGCCGATTGCATAGAAGAAAAACGGCGTGAGCTGATTGATGAAGTTGTTGAGGAACTTCATGAAGAATTTCTTCTGGTAGATCTGAAAGCGGATCTCGAAGATATCGTGCAGGATCCCGGAAAAACGGGCCATGAAATAGTGGGTTGCGCCGTTGGCCCGCACATCCGGCATGGCCGCGACGCTCTCGCCGATATGGGCGGAGAGCACGCGCACCTTCTTCACCCGGGCCTTGTTGAGGCGGTTGATGCGCCGCTGCAGCATCGGGATCACATAGGCCTGCACCGGGATGAGCGCGATCGCGGCCAGGGCGAACCACACATTCTGAAGGAACAGGAAGAGCAGGATGGTGAGCATCTGGCCGGCCTGGAACACCGGCTCGGCGATGAGGTTGCCCATGAGCCCGCCGAGCGGCTCGGTCTCGCCCGTCACCATCGAGACCAGCTCGCCCTGGCTCTTCTTGCGAAACCGCGGCAGCGGGAAGCGATGGATCCGCGCAATCAGGTCGTAGCGGAGCCGGCGCAGCAGGCGCTCGGACAGCACGCCCTTCATCACGTTGAGCTGCATCTTCACGAGGCCGCTGGCGATCACCGCCGCCAGGAAGATGACGCAGAGAAGGGCGAGGTACTGGAGCTGTGCGAACTCCATGCCGAGCACGCTGACGGGGAAGGCATCGCCCCCGATCGCGTCGTTCACGATCCGCTTCGGCACTTCGAGGGCGATGTAGACGACGGGAAAGGAGGCGCAGGTGACCGCGAGCAGCAGCAACTGCGCGCGCCGGCTATGGCTCCAGGCATAGACCAGAAGGCTGTCGGGCATGATCGGCTCCTCTCCCGCTGCGCCAAGGGGCGCGACCGATCGGTCACGCTCGGCGAGACCAAGAAGCTACTCGAAATACGCCGCGTGGGTGTGCTGGATGGTGGTGATCACGTCGTCGAGGCGGGCCAGGTGTTCCCTCGTGATCGCGGTCGCCGCCTCCGCCGAGCGCTCGCTGAGGGCGCGGGCGAGCCGGCGATGGTCTTCGAGCAGCATCTCCGGTTCGCGCTCGATGCCGAGGCTGAGCCGGCAGAGGCGGTCCACCTTCTGCTTGCATTCGCGCACGGTCTCGATGCTGAGGGGGCAGCCGCCGAGGGTGCAGATGGACTCGTGAAACTCGAGGTCGAGCGCGTGCATCGCGTCGATATCCCCACCCGCGATCGCGGCCTGCTGCCCGGCGAGGTTGCGCGTCAGAACCGCCGCGCGGTCCGCGTCCCACACCGCGGCGGCGCGGCGGACCACCTCCAGCTCCACCGCGAGGCGAACGAAGCGGGCATGCGCGATCCGCTCCATGGAGAAGCCGCGCACCACCGTGGCCTTCTGCGGCCGGATCAGCAGAAGATCGAGCGTGTCCAGCCGGTTGAAGGCGTCGCGCACCGGCTGGCGGGAGACGCCGAAGCGCCGCGCGACATCGACCTCCGAGAGCTTCGTGCCCGGCAGCATGGCCAGCGACACGATCTCCTCGTGCAGCCGCTCGAAGACCATATCGGCCGCGGTGCGCCGTTCCAGTAGCTCAGAGGTCTGCACGCGCCTTCGTCCTTCCCGCCTCAGCTCGTCTCCCCGCCCCGCAAGGAGCGCAATGCCCGCGGGTTCGCAACCCCTCCGACCCGGATCGGAACCGGCGGCGGGCCCAGCGACGGGCCCAGCGACGGGCCCAGCGACGGGCCCAGCAACGGGCCCAGCGACGGGCCCAGCGACGGGCCCAGCGACGGGCCCGCCGAGCGCTCGCGCGGATGCGCCTTGACATAACTGGTATACTAGTATCCCTTCTCAGAAAGTCGAGATGCGACAGGCCAGCGCCCCACCTCCCGGCCACCGGCCCGGCGCGGAAAAGGGATC
>JBCBWF010000236.1:0-8011 GCA_039817245.1 Pseudomonadota bacterium
GATGCTTTATGAAGAAGTACTCATCCGCCCAGGCCTTGTAGCGCGGGTAGAGATCGGCGCCGTGGGGGTCGCAGCGGCTCTTGAGGGCGGCGTGGAAGTCCGCGGTGTCCGCATCCACCGGCACCATCGGGTTGAGATCGGAGCCGCCGCCGAACCACCAGCCGGCCGCGGTCCAGAACATCCGCGTGTTCATGTGCACCGCCGGAACCTTCGGCGAGTTGAGGTGGGCAACGAGGCTGATGCCGGAGGCCCAGAAGCGCGGGTCCTCCGCCAGGCCCGGCAGCTCCTTGCGCGCCGAAAGGCTGCGCTGCGCCTGGGCGCCGAGCGATCCGTAGACCGTCGAGATGTTGACGCCCACCTTCTCGAAGACGCGCCCGCCGCGCATCACCGACATCACGCCGCCGCCCTGATCGCCCTCGCCCTCGCCGGCGCGGCGGGTGGCCTTGCGCTCGAACCGCCCGGCCGCGCGGTCCGCGAAGGGGCCGGTGGTCTGCGTCGCCTCGAGCCGCTCGAAGGCCGCGCAAATGTCGTCGCGCAGCGCCTCGAACCAGGCGGCCGCCCGGGCGCGCTCCTCGGCCATGCCGCCAGAGCGCTCCATCGTGTCCGTTCCACCATCCGTTGCATGGTCGGCCATGACGCTCCCTCCACTGTCAATCTCCATTGACACTGGGATACCGTCCCCGGAGAAGTCAGGCAACGCCCGAGCGGTGACGAGGGTGAGCGACATGGCGTCCGCAGGGCGGAAACGCCACCCAGAACCTTGAAAGGGTCCGCCGAGAGACCAGCTTCCTGACCAACGAGACCTGGCGCGCGGCCCCGCCGCAGAGGGACACCATGCTCGGCCGCATCGAACGCCTGATCGACCCCTATCAGCCCTATGACGAGGGCCGGGAGCTGCCGAAGCGGCTCGTGCCGTTCATCCTCCATTTCCTGCATCCGGCGCGGTGGATCATCCTCGGCGGCATGGCGATCGGCCTCGTCTCCGCGCTCACCGAGGCGGCCCTCGTGGCCTTCGCCGCCCAGCTCATCGACATCCTTGCCGAGACGGAGCCGGAGCGGCTCTGGATCGATCATTGGCCGACGCTGACGGTGATGATCGTGATCGCGCTCATCGTGCGCCCGCTGGCGGATATCGCCTGGGCCGCCCTCACCGGCCAGGGCTTCTACCCGGCGATGGGGGCCCTCATCCGCTGGCGCACGCACCGCAAGATGCTGCGCCAGTCGCTTTCGTTCTTCTCGGACGATTTCGCGGGACGCATCGCCAACAAGCAGATCCAGCTCGCACCGGCGATCAATGACAGCGTGTTCCAGGTCACGGATGCGATCTGGTTCGCACTCATCTTCACCATCGGCTCGGCCGCGGTGCTGGGCGATGCCGATTTGCGGCTGCTGATCCCGCTCGGCATCTGGTTCGCGGGCTTCGTCGCGCTCTCCATCTGGTTCGTGCCGCGGATCACCCAGGCAGGGCAGGACGTTGCGGAGGCGCGCTCCACCCTCGCCGGGCGCATCGTGGATGCCTACACGAACATCCAGACCGTGAAGCTCTTCGCCCATGCGGAGCGCGAGGAGGCCTATGCGCGCGAGGCGATGGAGGAGTTCCGCTGGACCTTCGCGCGCCAGACCAGGCTCTACACCTATCTGCAGGCGGGGATGGCGGGGCTGCATATCCTGCTCTTCGGCGGCGTGGTGGGCTACTCGGTCTGGCTCTGGACCGAGGGGGCGGTGACGCCGGGTATCGTGGCCGCCGCCGTCGCCATCGCCGTGCGCATGTCGGGGCTGGTGGACTGGATCATGCAGACCATCTCCATGCTCTTCCAGAACATCGGCACGGTGCAGGAGGGGATGGCGACCATCTCGAAGCCTCTTCGCCTCCCGGATGCCCCCGGCGCGCAGCCGCTGATCCTCCGCGAGGGCGCCATCCGCTTCGACGGCGTTCACCACCACTACGGCCGCGGGGCGGGCGGCGTGCGCGGGATCGACATCGCGATTGCGGGCGGCGAACGCGTCGGCCTCGTCGGCCGCTCCGGCGCCGGCAAATCGACGCTGGTCAATCTCGCGCTGCGCTTCTTCGACCCGGAGGCCGGGCGCGTCCTGATCGACGGGCAGGATCTGGCGGCCTGCCAGCAGGAGAGCGTGCGCGCGCGCATCGCGATGGTGACGCAGGACACCGCCCTCCTCCACCGCACGATCCGGGACAATATCCGCTACGGCCGTCCCGACGCGACCGATGACGAGATCTGGGAGGCCGCACGCAAGGTCGCTGCGGACGGTTTCATCGACAGTCTCGCGGATCAGGAGGGCCGAAAGGGCCTCGACGCATATGTGGGCGAGCGCGGCGTGCACCTCTCCGGCGGTCAGCGCCAGCGCATCGCGCTCGCCCGCGCCGTGCTGAAGGACGCCCCGATCCTCATCCTCGACGAAGCCACCTCCGCGCTCGACAGCGAGGTGGAGGCGGCGATCCAGCAATCGCTGGAGGACCTGATGCAGGGGCGCACGGTGATCGCCATCGCCCATCGCCTCTCCACCATCCAGGCCATGGACAGGATCGTGGTGCTGGACGACGGGCAGGTGGTGGAGGACGGCGACCATACCGCCCTGCTGGAGGCCGGCGGGCTCTATGCCCGGCTCTGGGCGCGCCAGTCCGGCGGCTTCATCGACAGCGCCGCACGCATCCCCGAGGAGGCCGCGGAATGACCCTCGGCCCGGTCCGCGCGCTCACGCGGCGCTTCGAGACGCTGTTCGATCCCGCGGCCTCCGCCAAGGGGCCGCCGCCGACGGAGATCGGCCCCTTCATGCGCTGGCTCCTGGAGGGGACGGCGCCGGCGGTCTGGCTGCTCGCGGCCGTCTCGCTCTGCCTTGGCGCCGCCGAAGCGGTCGCCGCCCTGCTGATGGGCCGGGTGATCGACCTTGCCGAGGGCGCGACGCCAGCAGCCTTCTTCGCTGCGCACTGGCCGGAGATCCTCGGCATCGGGCTCTTCTTTCTGCTGGTGCGCCCTGTCCTGATGGCGCTCTCGGCCGGTCTGGTCAGCCTTTCCATCGGTCCCGGGGTTTTCCAGCTCGGCGTCTGGCGGCTGCACAAGCACACGCTCGGCCAGTCCCTCGGCTTCTTCCAGGACGACTATGCCGGGCGGATCAGCCAGAAGGAGCTGCAGACCGCCAACTCCATGACCACGATCGCCACGGAGATGCTGAACGCAATCGCGTACGGCTTCGCCACGGTCATCGCGGCCGCCCTCGTGCTCGGAGAGGCGGACTGGCGGCTCACCCTTCTGCTCGGTCTCTGGTTCGCGGTCTATGTGACCCTCGTCAGCCGCTTCCTGCCGACGATCCGGGCCCGCTCCCGCGCCCGGGCGGATGCGCGTTCGGCGCTTTCGGGCCAGCTGGTGGACAGCATCAGCCATATCGAGACGGTGAAGCTCTTCGCCCATGCGGGGCGGGAGGAGGCGGCCGCGGCGGGCTCGCTGGAGCGCTACCGCGCCGCCGCGCTGGCCTTCGGGCGCACGGTCTTCGCCTTTCGTGCCCTGCTCGCGCTTCTGTCCGGCCTCCTGCCGGTCGGTCTGATCGGGGCCGCGCTCTGGCTCTGGCATACCGGACAGACCAGCATCGGCGATGTCGCGATGGCCGGCCTCCTGGCCACCCGGCTCAGCCAGATGAGCGGCTGGATCAGCTTTACCGCCATGAACATCTTCACCGATTTCGGCGTGGTGGAGGACGGGATGCGCACCCTCTCCGTGCCCCATGCGCTGCGGGACAGGCCCGATGCGGCCGCGCCATCCGCCCGTGCCGAGGGCCGGATCGCCTTCGAAACGGTGCGCTTCGCCTATGGCCGGCGCAAGGGCGGCGGTCTGCACGGGATCTCCTTCACCGTGGCCCCCGGCGAGAAGGTTGCGCTGGTCGGGCCCTCCGGCGCCGGCAAGTCCACGGCGATCGCCCTGCTCCTGCGCCTTCACGATGTGGAGGGCGGGCGCATCACGGTCGACGGACACGACGTGCGCGACCTGCAGCAGGACTGGCTTCGCCGCCAGGTCGCGACGGTCACGCAGGAGCCCGCACTCTTCAACCGCTCCGCGCTGGACAACATCCTCTATGGCCGCCCGGATGCGGGCATGGCCGCCGCGGAGGATGCCGCCGAGCAGGCCGCAGCCGCCGATTTCATCGCCGAACTCCGCGATCCCTCGGGGCGCGCCGGCTATGCCGCGCATCTGGGCGAGCGCGGCGTGAAGCTATCCGGCGGACAGCGCCAGCGCATCGCCATCGCCCGCGCGATCCTGAAGGACGCGCCGGTGCTGGTGCTGGACGAGGCCACGTCGGCGCTCGACTCGGAGGTCGAGGCGGTCATCCAGGCCTCCCTCGCGCGGCTGATGGAGGGGCGCACGGTGCTGGCGATCGCCCACCGCCTCAGCACCATCAAGGCGATGGACCGGATCGTTGTGCTCGACCAGGGGCGCATCGTGGAGGAGGGGCCGCATGCCGCGCTCCTCGATGCCGGCGGGCTCTATGCGCGCCTCTGGGCTCGGCAATCCGGCGGGCTGATCGACACGCGCCCCGATGCGAGCCCCGATGCGCGATCCGCCACGGCCGCCGAGTAGCCGATCCACAGCCCTCTCAGAGCCCGTTCGGCGCGATCCTGCGACGGATATCCCCACCCGAAAGCCCTGCCCGACGCCGGCGCGAATTCCCCAGGAACGGGAGAGGCGGACGCGATGTCGAGCCCGCAAATCCAGGAACGCTGTGCCAACGGCACGTTCAACAGCGTTATCGAGCACCACCGGCGGGACCGTGCCGGACAGCGTGGATTGCAGGGCCGACACCGAGGACGCACTCATCGGGTACCAGCATCCCGGCGTCGATCTGCAGGAACAGCCGAGCAGGCCCGCGCAGGATACGGACGATCTCGAGACCGACGGCGTGTCGCACGAGCGCACCGCGCCCCGCAACATGGCGGAGACGAGCGAGGACAGGTTCGTCTTCTGAGCGCTCAGGCCTGCCCGCCGAGCTGCCGCACCGCCTCGCCCGCGGCGATGGCAGCAGCCATGGCGACATTGAGCGACCGCGCACCGGGGCGGAGCGGGATCACCACGCGCTCCTCCGCCGCGGCATGCGCCGCCTCGGGCAGCCCCGCGCTCTCCCGGCCGAACAGGAGCACGTCTCCGGGCCGGAAGGCGACCTGCGCAAGCGGCCGGGGCGCGCGCGTCGTGAACGCGAGCAGGCGCCGCCCGTCCGTGGCGCCCCGGAAGGCCTCCCAGCTCGCATGGCGATGGATCTCGGCGAGCGCGGCATAGTCCAGCGCCTGCTTCCGCCATGCCGCCGCACTGAACGGAAAGCCGCAGGGCTCGATCACATGCACCGGCAGGCCCAGACAGGCGCCGAGCCGGATGACCGCGCCGACATTCGGCGCGAGGTCGGGCTCCAGCAGTGCCAGATCGATCGGCGGCGGCGCAAGGCCGCCCGGCCCCCGCCATTCCTGCAGATCAGTCTCCATTCAGACACTCGCCCGATCGCTGCCGCCGATGGTAACGCTTCTTTGTGCGGCATTCTGCGACGGTTCGCGAGGTGGACCGACCGGCCCTTGGCCGCTACCTGTGCACCACCCGTACGATCGCGGGCGAAATCGGGCGTCTTTTCCCGTTTCGTCCGCGCGCCTGGTCCATGCGAGGAGGGAAAGACGTGGCCAACACGGAAGCGAAAGACGAAGACCACACGCGCCGCGACTTTCTTTATGTCGCAACGGCGTCGACCGGCGCCGTGATCACGGGCGCGATGGTCTGGCCGCTCGTCGACCAGATGAACCCCTCCGCGGACGTTCTGGCGCTGGCCAAGATCCGCGTGGACATCTCGGGCGTGGAAGAAGGCAGCCAGATCTCCGTCCTCTGGCAGGGCAAGCCGGTCTTCATCCGCCACCGCACCGCGGAGGAGATCGAAGAGGCGCGGGCCGTGTCGCTCAGCGATCTGCCGGACACGACCGCGAACAACGACAACAAGCCGGGCGCCGATGCGGAGGACCAGAACCGCGCGCTGGACGAGGAGGGCAAGTACCTCGTCATGCTCGGCGTCTGCACCCATCTCGGCTGCGTGCCGCTGGGTGACGGCGCGGGCGATTTCGGCGGCTGGTTCTGCCCCTGCCACGGCTCGCACTACGACACCTCCGGGCGTATCCGCAGAGGACCCGCCCCGCTCAATCTCGAGATCCCCAAACTCGCGATGATCGACGACAGCACCGTTGAGATCGGCTGAGGAGCATTCTGCATGTCCGGTATTCCCCAAGATCACTACGAGCCGAAGACCACGGCCGAGAAGTGGGTCGACCGCCGCCTGCCGGTGATCCGCCTCGCTGCCGACTTCCTGGTCTTCCCGACCCCGAAGAACCTCAACTGGATGTGGATCTGGGGCGTCATGCTCACGATCTTCCTCATGGTGCAGATCGTGACCGGCATCGTGCTGGTGATGCACTACACGCCGCATGCGGACTACGCCTTCGCCTCCGTCGAGCACATCATGCGCGACGTGAACGGCGGCTGGCTGATGCGCTACATCCATATGAACGGCGCATCGTTCTTCTTCATCGCGGTCTACGCGCATATCTTCCGGTCGCTCTACTACGGCTCCTACAAGGAACCGCGGGAGATCACCTGGATCATCGGCATCCTCATCTATCTGCTGATGATGGGCACCGCCTTCATGGGCTACGTGCTGCCCTGGGGTCAGATGTCCTTCTGGGGCGCGACCGTGATCACGGGCCTGTTCTCGGCGCTGCCGCTGGTCGGTGAGCCGATCCAGACCTGGCTCGTCGGCGGCCCGTCGATCGACAACGCCACGCTGAACCGCTTCTTCTCGCTGCACTACCTGATGCCGTTCGCGATCCTCGGCCTGACGGTGGTGCACATCTGGGCGTTCCACACCACGGGCAACAACAACCCGACCGGTGTGCCGATCCGGACGGACAGCATCGAGAATACGAAGAAGGATACGGTGCCTTTCCATCCGTATTACACTATCAAGGACCTCTACGCTCTGGTCCTGTTCCTGCTGCTGTTCGTGGCCTTCGTGTTCTTCATGCCGAACTATCTCGGCCACCCGGACAACTACATCGAGGCGAACCCGCTCGCGACGCCGGCGCATATCGTGCCCGAGTGGTACTTCCTGCCCTTCTACGCGATGCTGCGCGCGATCGATTTCGACATCTTGTTCATCGACAGTAAGCTCGGCGGTGTGCTGGCGATGTTCGGGTCGATCGTGATCATGGCGCTGGCGCCCTGGCTCGACACGAGCCGGGTCCGTTCGGGCAGCTACCGGCCGATGCTGCGGATCTACTTCTGGATCCTCGTGGCGGACTTCTTCGTGCTGATGTGGGCTGGCGGCCAGCCGGCGGAGGGTCTCGTGCCCACCATCTCGCTGATCGGCACGATCTACTGGTTCGCGTACTTCCTCGTGATCCTGCCGGTGCTCGGCATCATCGAGACCCCCGAGCCGCAACCGAACACGGTGGAGGAGGCCTTCGAGGCCGACCATCCGAAAGCGTCCAAATCCGGCAGCGGCGATGCGGTCGCCACACCGGCTGAGTGACGCGGACCGCAACAGAGCGAAAGGGACAATGACGATGTCCAAGAAAACCCTTCTCTCCGCGGTCCTCGCCGCCGTGCTGAGCCTGCCGGGTGCGGCATACGCAGCCGGTGCGGGTGGCGAGGTGACCGATGTGGACTTCAGCTTCGAGGGCCCCTTCGGCAGCTACGACCGCTTGCAGCTGCAGCGCGGCTTCCAGGTCTTCCAGGAAGTCTGCTCGGGCTGCCACGGCATGCGCTACGTGTCGTTCCGCGATCTCGGCCACGAGGACGGCCCGGCCTTCCCGGACGAGCAGGTCCGCGCCATCGCGGCGCAGTACGAAGTGTTCGACGCTGCGCTCGACGACTTCCGGACCGCGACGCCTTCCGACAAGTTCCCGGTGAACGATGGCGTCGGCGCCCCGGATCTCAGCCTGATGGCGAAGGCGCGTGCGGGCTTCCACGGCCCTTAC
>JBCBWF010000543.1:0-2883 GCA_039817245.1 Pseudomonadota bacterium
CGATATCGACGAAGCGTGCCTCCCAGCCGAAGCGCTTGATGGACTGCGAGAACTGCGTGACCGAGCCGCCATAGAGCCGGCTGGAGACGACCACGTTGTCTCCCGGGCCCATCAGCGGGAAGAGCGCGAGGATCTGCGCGGCATGGCCGGACGAGCAGGCGACGGCGCCGACGCCTCCTTCGAGGGCGGCCATCCGCTCCTGAAGCGCACCGATCGTGGGGTTGGTCAGGCGCGAATAGATGAAGCCGAGCTCCTCGAGATTGAAGAGCCTCGCGGCGCGGTCGGCATCGCCGAGATCGAAGGCGGTCGTCTGGTAGATCGGCGTCTGGCGCGCGCCGGTGGCCGGATCCGGCTTACAGCCGGCATGCACCTGCAACGTGTCGAAGGAGAGGGGGCGGTCACTCATCGGTTTTCTCCCGGTCGTGTTTTTGAACGGCCACGCTAGCGTGTTCGGCCGGCTATGGCAGGGGGGAATCGTGTGTTCTGGCTGCGTCAGGCGCCGATAACGGCGTCGAAACCCTCAAACTCAGGCGGTCCGAGGTAGAGATCGCGGCTCTCGCCGGCCTGAGCATGCGCGGCGCGAAAGGCCTCGGAGCGGGTCCAGGCCTCGAAGGCCGCGCGGTCTTCCCATACGGAATGCGAGCAATAGAGCGCATGCGCTTCGGTCACCGGGCCCTTGAGGAGGTGGAAGGATTTGAAGCCCGGCACAGCGTCGAGATGCGAGGTGCGCCCCGTCCAGACAGCTTCGAACTCGGCCTCCCGGCCGGGATGGATGCGAAAGCGGTTCATGGCAACGAACATGGCACACTCCCTTTCTGGCGGTGTTGGAGCGGACAGGCCTAGCCTTCGCAGGGGCCGGCGTCCATGGGCGACCGCGGCGGCGCTGAGCGGCTGCGGATACCGGCCAGGGGGGCGCTGCGGGGATCAGCGGGACGAACAGTGAGCTGGCCACAGGGGCTCTCGCCGGGCGAGGAGCGGTCTGTGCTCTGCGTGTAAGGCGATCACGGCAGTCCTTCGGCCGCGCCGAAATAGGGCTGTCAGCCGGGCATTTCCGCCCGATTCTGCAGGCGCCTTGCGAAGCCGGACAGGCCCCATTATTCGGTGCGATCAGCGTCTCGCGAGCGGCGGGGGAAAAAGACCCGCCGAACCGTGCTCAGTGCGCAACAGCCGGCGGGCTTGAAGTCGGAACGAGGGACAGTGAGTGTTGAGGCGGGTCGTTCAGCCCCAGCCTCACCTCTACAATATGGGGCTTCGGGAAAAAAATCGTAACCCCAACTCGCCTGTTCGTGAGCATTTTTTGCGGACGGACGCGTTAGGGTTTGTGCAGGCGCCCCGTCTCGTTACGCCGGCTGCCGAGATAGAGGGCGACCGCCGCGGCGTTCGACACATTCAGCGACGCGAAGGCCGTCGCGGCGTCGATCCGGGCGAGCGTGGTGCAGAGCGTGCGCGTGCGCTCGCGAAGCCCAGGCCCCTCCGCGCCCAGGACCAGGGCGAGCGGTGCCTCGGCCGCATCCGCGACAGCCGTCTCAAGGGCGTGCTCGGCCGTGCCTTCGAGCCCGACGAGCTGGTAGCCGAGTTCCGCCAGCGCTTCCATGGCATTGCCGAGATTGCCGACGCGGAGATAGGGCTGGCGCTCCAGCGCCCCGGATGCCGCCTTGGCGAGCGCCCCTGTTTCCGGCGCGGAGTGGCGGCGGGGGGCGATGACGGCGCGCGCGCCGAACACTTCCGCCGAGCGAAGGATCGCGCCGGCATTGTGGGGGTCCGTCACGCGGTCGAGCAGCAGGATCATGGGAGCCGGATGCTCGGGCGTCGGCACGCAACACCCTTCGATACCGCCCCAATCCAGCGGATCCGCCTCCAGCGCCGCCCCCTGATGCACCGATTGCGGGTCGAGGGGTGCGGGAAAGCGTCTCGGATCGGCCATCTCGGGCTCGATCCCCACACCCGCCAGGGCGTCCTCGCCGAGGCGCTGGCGGGCATTGGGTGTGAGGATCAGCCGATGAAGCTGTCGGGCCGGGTTGGCCAGCGCATCGCGCACTGTATGAAGCCCGAAGAGCCAGACCCGCTCGCTCGCCCCCGGCGGGCCCGAGCGCATGGTATTCGGCCGCGCCGCCCCGCCGGGACGGGGCCTGCGATGCGGCGGTCGTGCACCGGTTTTGTGCATCGGGCTCTCCTGCCGCGGCGGCATTCCCGGTGCGGCCCGCCAATGGGCCCCTTGCCGGTTGACAGCGGCTTGCCGGGCGCCCTACACCGCCCCACGCCCGGGCGCAACGTCGCGCGGCGCGCAGGCTGCGCACCGGAGGGGTGGCAGAGCGGTCAAATGCAGCGGACTGTAAATCCGCCGGGGTATCCCTACGTTGGTTCGAATCCAACCCCCTCCACCATTCATAATTACTGCAGTTTCAGCGGCTTGCCGCCCGATCTTCATGGGCTGATCCAAGAGCCTTCGCCGGCGTCGGTCAACCGAGCTCGAAAGTCGTGACACCGAAGATGCGCTGGAGCGGCAGCGCCGGGGGTGGGCCGAGATACATGCGCGCGGTCTCGAAGACCGGTGCGAGGCCGGCCGTCTCGGCCAGCGCCACCGCGGCGGGATTGTCCTCCGGCACGTCGAGCGAAACGGTCTCCCCGGACGCGCGCGTTGCCGCGAGTGCGCAGAAGAGCCTGCGCGCCGTCTCCGCGTCCTCGGCGAAGAGGGGGCCGATCTTGGTACCGTCGCGGCAGGTCCGGATCACGCCGTAGCCCGCCAGCGCGTCCCCCCGCCAGAGAAGGCGCGTGGTCCGGTGCGCATCCGATGCGGTCCAGCGGCGGAGAAACGCCTCTCTGGGTGCCGGAAAGTGGGCGCGGTCGAAGGTCGCAAGCGCGGGGAGGGTCTGCGGCGTGAGC
>JBCBWF010000231.1:0-8110 GCA_039817245.1 Pseudomonadota bacterium
CGCCCGACCCCGAGCGCGATGCGCGCGGCGAGCCGGTGGCGCGCGCGGCCGTGGTGAACATGATCGACCAGCTGGTCGATCATGTTCACCACGGCCGCGCGCGCCACCGGCTCGCCGCGCGCATCGCGCTCGGGGTCGGGCGCCTGGGCGGCGAAGTCCTGCGTGAGCTTCACGGCGGCGCGCAGATTCGATTCGATCGCGCGGTCCCAGCTCCGGCGCGTCATCGTCTCCATATCGTCCGGCTCGAAGATGGAGGCGTTGTTGACGAGGAGCGAGAGCGGGCCGCCGAGCGCCTCCGCGGCGCGGGCGACAAGCTTGGTGGTCTCCTCCTCCACCGTGAGATCGGCGCGGAGGGCGACGGCGGATGCGCCGGCGGCATGCAGGGCGGCCACGGTCTCCTCCGCCGGGGCGGACGAGGTGGAATAGTGCACCGCCACGTCCCAGCCCTGCCCGGCCAGATGCACCGCCATGGCCCGGCCGAGCCGCACCGCAGCTCCGGTGACCAGCGCCCTCGGACGATCCGCCATCCTCAACCCCTCTCAGCAAGAACCCCGCCGCGGTGCGGGCCGAAGCCCGGTGCGCGCTAGCTGAGCGCGACCACCACATAGCCGATATAGAGCAGCAGGAAGGCGCTGCCCGCGACACGGCAGATGGTGCGACAGAAGAGAGCGAAGGGCGCGAGCATCAGCGTGGCGGCGACCATGACCCACACATCGCGCTGCATGATCTCGGCCGGCACGTCCATCGGGGCGAAGAGCGCCGCGGTGCCGATAATCGCGGTGATGTTGAAGAGATTGGAGCCGACGACATTGCCGATGGCCACATCCGCCTGCCGGCGCATGGCCGCCATCACGGTCGTCGCCAGCTCCGGCAGCGAGGTGCCGATCGCGACGAGCGTGACGCCGATCGCCGCCTCGGACACGCCGAAATCGAGCGCGATGCCGCGTGCGCCGTCGATGAGAAGCTGCGCGCCGAGCGGCAGGCCAACCATGCCGCCGACGATGAAAGCGCTTACCTTCCAGGTCGGCATGTTGGGGTCGATGTCTTCGAGCTCGGCGAGATCCTGGTCGTGGCCGCCCGCGCCGCCGGCGGTGGCCGCCGCCGCGCCCACGCTGCCCGATGCGAGCGAGCCCGAGGCCAGCGCCGCCTCCGCAGCGCGATGGGCGAGGGCATGGCGGATCGAATCGGCCACCATCAGCGCAGTGATGGCCAGCAGGATCAGGCCGCCCCACCACCACAGCACACCGGGCATGAGCAGCGCGACGAAGACGGCGGTGGCCGCCAGCATGAAATAGAGGCTGCGCTTGGCATCCTCCCCGCAGCCGGCCATGGGCGCGATGAGCGCCGGCACGCCGAGCACGAGCCAGACATTCGCGATGTTGGAGCCCACGACATTGCCGAGCGCGATTCCGGGCGCGCCCTCGAGCGCCGCCTGCACGGAGATCAGCAGCTCCGGCGCCGAGGTGCCGAACGCCACGACGGTCGCGCTGACGATCAGCGCGGGCACACCGAGGCGCAGGCTCAGCGCCACCGCTCCGCGGACCAGCGAGTCGCCGGCCAGCACGAGCAGCAGAAGGCCGCCGATCACCAGCAGAAAATCCATCATCGTCTCCAGCTCGCGCCCTCGGCGCACGGCGCTCGGCGCATGAGCGGCGGATATAAGGGACGCACTACGACCATTGGAGGGCGAACGACCGGCTATTTCCGGCCTGTGGAGGCGTTCCCCCGTTCACCTTCCGCACCTGCAGATCTCTCCAGCCGCATGATAGGCCCCGCATCGCGGGCACTGCACCAGATCGTGCGGAACACGCGCGGGCTTGCCAGCCTCCCCGCCGGCGCCGCGCCGTCGCACCCGCCGGTTCTCGCGCTCCGCCGCGCGACCGCCGAAGCGCGCGCCCAGCAGGAACACGACAGCAGCGATTGCCAGGGTCAGCGCGATCTTCGTCAGCAAACGGGTCCCTCCGCCGCGGCGCCTTTATGGCCCCGCGTTCGTCTCTAGCGGATTAAGCCGCGCGCGCGAACACTGCAACGCCGGCGCCGGTCGACCGCGATTCCGGACCGAGGCGCGGCGGATGTGCTGCAGTCCCGTCCTCGGAGCCCCTTTTCGTGGCCTTCGCGCTATGTGTATCCTGAGACTGGAAACTTGAAGCTCTGGCAGCGCATCGCATGAACATCATGGACACCGAGGATGTGCTCCGCGCACAGCTTGCAACGCTGCGGGAGCAGCACCGCGGGCTGGACGAGGAAATCGCGGAACTCTCGGAATCGCCGCTGACGGACCAGATTGCCCTGCGCCGCCTCAAGAAGCGCAAGCTGCATCTCAAGGACGAGATTGCGCGGATCGAGGACACGCTCTATCCGGACATCATCGCCTGAAGGGCGTGCCCCTCTTCGTGCAGCCTCCGAGGATCCCGCCATGGCCGAAGCCGAGACGCCGCTAGCGAGCGGCGCGCCGCGTGTGGGCATCGTGATGGGCAGCCAGTCCGACTGGCCGACGATGCGGCGCGCGGCGGAGATCCTGGAGACGCTCGGCGTGGCGCATGAGACGCGCATCGTCTCGGCCCATCGCACGCCGGACCGGATGTTTGCCTATGCCGAGGCGGCGGCGGGCCGGGGCCTGGCCGCGATCGTGGCGGGGGCCGGCGGGGCGGCGCATCTGCCGGGCATGCTGGCGGCCAAGACGCGGGTGCCGGTGCTGGGCGTGCCGGTGCAGTCGCGCAGCCTCTCCGGGCTCGACAGCCTTCTGTCCATCGTCCAGATGCCGAAGGGCGTTCCGGTCGCGACCTTCGCGATCGGGGAGGCGGGCGCGGCGAATGCGGCGCTCTTCGCCGCGGCGCTGCTGGCGACGAGCGACCCGGCGCTGGCGGAGCGGCTGGAGGCCTGGCGCGCAGCGCAGAGCGCGGCCGTGGCCGAGGCGCCGGTCGAGGATGGCTGAGGCGGCGCCCCTCCCGCTGCCGCCGGGCAGCGCTGTCGGGATCCTCGGCGGAGGCCAGCTCGGCCGGATGCTCGCCATCGCCGCGGCCCGGCTGGGGCTGGAGGCGCATATCTACGACCCCGACCCCGCGCCGCCGGCCGCCGCGGTGGCCACGCGGCATGTGCAGGGCGCGTATGACGACGCGGCGGCGCTGGCGCGGTTCGCCGCGGGGGTGCAGGTCGCGACCTTCGAATTCGAGAGCGTGCCGGCGGCGACGGCGGCGGCGGTGGCGGCGCATACCGCCCTGCGCCCCAATGCCCGCGCCTTCGCCATCGCGCAGGACCGGGCCCTGGAGAAGGCGTTTCTGGAGGAGACCGGCCTCGCGCCAGCACCCTGGGTGGCGATCGAGGCGGAGGCGGAGATCGCGCCGGCGCTCGCCCGGCTCGGAGGCGCGGCTATCCTGAAGACCCGCCGGCTCGGCTATGACGGCAAGGGACAGGCGCGGATCGCCGGGGCGGAGGAGGCGGGCACGGCCTGGGCCGCCATCGGCGCGGTGCCGGCGGTGCTGGAGCGCGTCGTGCCCTTCACCGCGGAGCTCTCGGTGATCGCCGCGCGCGGGGTGGACGGGGCGGTGGCGGCGTATGATCCGGGACGCAACGAGCATGCGGACGGCATCCTGCGGCGCACGACCATCCCCGCCGGCTTGCCTGCATCGGTGCTGCAGGACGCGGTGCTGGCGGCGGGGCGGATCCTGCGCGCGCTCGACTATGTGGGCGTGATCGGCGTGGAGTTCTTCTTTGCGCCGGGCGCATCGGGCGGGCCGCTCTTCGTGAACGAGATTGCGCCGCGTGTGCACAACACCGGCCACTGGACCATCGAGGCCTGTGCGGTCGATCAGTTCGAGCAGCATATCCGCGCCGTCGCCGGCTGGCCGCTCGGCGATGGTGCGCGCCATGCGGATGCGGTGATGACGAACCTGATCGGCGACGAGGCCGCGGCCTGGGCGGAGCTCGCCGCGGAGCCGGGTGCCGCGCTTCATCTCTATGGCAAGGCCGAGATCCGGCCGGGGCGCAAGATGGGGCATGTCACGCATGTGACGCCGCGGCGGGCCGGCTAGCGCCCCGCGGACCGGCCCCTCCCGGGCCATTCCTCCCTACAGGTGATGAACTTCACAGCCGCGTTATTGACGCTGCGGAATAGTTCACCTGTGAGGATTTTGACGGAGGACGACGATGGGACAGTCAGGCCGCCTGCCGGCTCCGGTATGGGACGATTTCTACGACATCGATACGTGGCGCTGGCGGGTGATCTTCCAGCTCCTGGCGCATATCGTGCCGAGCACCGAGGGCGACGGGGTGTTCGACCGCTGGATCGCCAGCCATTCGGGGCTGGAGCGCGACCGCGCGCTGGTTCTGGCGGGACAGAAGAAGGCTTACACCACCTGCAACATGCTGATGGAGACCGTGCTCTCGCGCCTGCCGGTGCCGCGCGACCTGCAGCGCCCGACCTTCATGCTGGAGGCTGTGGCGCGCAAGCATGGCTGCTGGGTGGAGAACACCGGCCAGGTGCTCCCGAAGGCCGGCGACTGCCTGGTGCTCAAGCACAGCCCGAACGGCCAGCAGGCGCATGTCTGCGTCGCGGCCACCGCCTGGGGGGGCCGGATGGTCACCGCGGATGCGGGCCAGAACGGCGGCGCGAAGGCGGGCATTCCGATCCAGGCGGCGCGCTGGATCCACCGGACCTATGACAGCCGGTCCCGGTGCTTCACCGCGGCGCGCATCGATGGCTCGTCGCAGGTCGTCACCGGGAGCCGCTTCCTGGCCGGGTGGGTCGATCTGGACCTGGCGATGGCGCGGGGCGGCACGCCTTTTCGCACCCACTGGCCGGTCGGCTTCTGACCGGCCGGTCGACGCTGGGCCGGCAGCCTCGCGAGCAGCGGCTTCGAGGCCCTCAGCCGGTGCTGGGCGCCTTGCCGGCGGGATCGACCGGCCCGGTCTCGCGCTGCGGGCGACGGGCATGGGGGGCGCGGATCTGGCCGAGGATCTGCCCCGGCAGCCAGAAGGCCGCGCGCGTGAGCGGATTGGCCTGCACGGCCCCCTTCATCTTCTCGAACTGCATCACGTTCTCGATGCGACGGTCGAGGAAGCCCCATGTGGCAGCGTTGTCGAGGCTCTCGTCGCCGAGCCAGTAGAGCACGGTGCTGGAGAGCACGGTCGAGAGGATCGCGCGCTTGGTGTACCAGTTCACATCGTCCGACCGGTCGCCGCAGGCGGACCAGATCGTGTCCGCCGTGTCCCAGAGCGCGCGCGTGCTCTCCGCCACGTAGGGCGGCAGGGCGAGCAGCGTGGCGCCCCGGCGCACCGCGTCGCGATGATCGGCCACAAGCTCGATGCGCCGGCGCACGCAATGCGTCACCCGATCGCGAATGCGCATCGTGGCGAGATCCGTCTCGGCCAGCTCCGCGGCAAGACGGGCGTCCATCATCCGGTGAAAACCGAGGGCGAGGTCCACGCCGCCGCGCGGAAAGGCGAGCTGCGCGAGCGAACCCTCGACCCCGCTGTCCTCCACCGCGCGCTGCAGCGTCTCGGCCGACCAGCCGTCGAACACCACATGCGGCAGCGCCGCTTCGATCAGGCGCTCGCGCGCCTCGGCCATGTATCCCGCTTCGCCTGCCTGCTCGCTCATGGATCCTCCACTGCTCTGCGCGGCTGTCCCGGGCCGGCCTATTGGACGGTGGACACCTGCGCGCCACGGAATTATATAGCGCTCTCGTTCAATTGGCAGCGCTGGAAAGGTGGTGACCTAGGTGCAGGTACTGGTACGCGACAACAATGTCGATCAGGCGCTCCGTGCGCTCAAGAAGAAGATGCAGCGCGAAGGCGTGTTTCGCGAAATGAAGCTCCGGCAGCATTACGAGAAGCCCTCTGAGAAGAAGGCGCGTGAGAAAGCCGAAGCGATCCGCCGCGCGCGCAAGCTGGCGCGCAAGCGCGCACAGCGCGAAGGTCTTCTCTGAGAACACGGCAGCGCCCGGCATGAAGCGGCCGGGTTGCAATCCTGGAACCGAAACCCCCGGCGCCCTGCGCACCGGGGGTTTTCTCTTTGGCGGGCCGGGCTTCCGCAAACTGGGGAATACTGCGTCTGTGGTGCGTGAGGCTGGTGCGGCCGCTCCCACCCGCGTCAGTGTGGAGAGCGCTTTCTGAAGGCCGGATGAACGTTTGCGGTCCCCTGCAAACTTTTACAGAGCGGGGGAATGTTCACTTTATGTTCAGCACCATCTGAGCAGGACGACGCGGGTGGGGGCGGCCGTGATCGGGTTCGGCTCGGCCGTGTGGCACTCCCGCCGAACGTGTCGTCAGGTGCCGACGATGGCGAGGAAGATGAGGATCACGAAAGTGACGATCACCACGCCGAGGGCGACCTGCAGGAACCCCTCGAAGGTCTTTTCCTGCGCCGTGATGTCCATGCTGCCGGGCACGTAGGGCTCAAGCTCGTTATCGGCCATTCTGTTCTCCACTTCCCCGGCCGGCGCGGGAACGCCGCTTCCGGCCGATGCGATTGCGTTCCGGATCTGGCGGAGTTCTAGCCGCTTCCGGAGGCGTTGTCATGCGCACTCCGGGCTTTCGCCTCTGCGGCCAAGCGCGCCTCTTCCGCAGCGGCGAGCATGGCGCGGAGCGCCTCGATCTCGGCCACGCGATCAGCCGCGGCGCGGTCGCGCTCGAGGCGGGTCCAGAGCGCGTGCAACCCCCAGCCGAGCAGCACCGCCACGCCGAGGGCGAGCGCGACGAGGAGTTCGAGGGCTGCGCGGTCCAGAAGGCTTGGCTCGCCGGTCATGGGCGTCTCCTCATCCGTCGAGCAGGCGGAAAGCAATCCGCCGGTTGCGCGCGCGCCCGTCCGGCGTGCGGTTGCTCGCAACGGGCTGCGCCTCGCCATAGCCGGCCGCCGTGAGCCGCACCGCATCGCGCCCGAGCCCGCGTTCGCGCAGGCCCGCAAGCACCGATTCAGCGCGCGCCTTGCTCAGGCGCTGGTTGAAGCCCTCGCTGCCCTGATTGTCCGTATGCCCGCCGATCTCGATGCGCGCGCCCTCGCAGCGCACGAGGATCTCGGCGAGACGGTCGAGGACGGCGATGCTCTCCGCCTCGATGCGCGCGCTGCCCGGATCGAAGCGGAGCGGCCGCTCGGTGACGGCGCCGTTGCCAAGATGCGCGCAGCGCGCCGGCGGAAGCGGGCGGAGCGCCAGCGCGCCCGGCAGATCCACGGTGAGCTCGGTCGTGAGCGCCACCCCGTCCGGCATGCTGCGCGCGAGCGCGTATTGCAGGCGCACGGCCTCTTCCGCGGAGCGGACCGTCGCCTGCACCGTGAGGCCCAGCTCGGTGAGGACCGCTTCGGCCTCTGCGGTGGGAGAGAGGCCGATCATCGCCTCGGCCGCGGCGACGGCCGCGTCCTCGAAACCGGGCGGCGCCGTGGCCTCCTCCGCGCGCAGGGCGTCGTGGGACACCGCCTCCTGCCCGAGCCGGGCGCTCAGCAGGCGCATGACCGCGCGCCGTGAGGCAGGCCCGGGCAGGCGGCCGGAGAGGGCGAGCCGTCCGTCCTCCCAGCCGAGCGCCAGCCAGAAGCGCGCAGCGGGGCCGACGGCGGCATCCGCGGGAGCGCGTGCGATCAGGCGGCCGTCCAGCAGAAAACCGGCCGGCAATGTGGCCGCGAGCGCACCGAGGGCCGCCTCATAGGCCGCCTCGTCCTCGCGCGCCGGCACGCCGGGACCGTCGCTCCGCGGGCCCGCCACCGCCGGCACGCGCGCGGAAAGCAGGACGGAGGCACCGGAGAGCTCAAGCCGGCCCACGAGCAGCGGCCCCTCGCCGAGGCGCGTGAGCGCCGCAAGCCCCGCGAGCACCGCCTCCGCCCAGGGCAGCGCGGGCCCGCCGATCCCGACGGCGCAGCCCTCCCGGGGCAGGCGCGCGCCGGCGGCGGCGAGGACGGCGAGGATCTCCACCCGCTCCTCCTCGCTCCGAAGCGCGCAGCTCTTCACGCTGAGGCCCGCCTGGCTCCCGCGTGTCTCGGCGACGAAGCGGAAGGGCGCGATCACCCGGCGCGGCACCCGGAGGGCCAGGGTGAGGGCCAGCGCGGGGCCCGAGCGGCCGCGCAGATCTGCGGCCACGGCCGCGCGGGTGTCCTCGTCGGGCATCACGCCCTCGACGAGGA
>JBCBWF010000175.1:0-9920 GCA_039817245.1 Pseudomonadota bacterium
CAAGCCAGAGAGACTCTCAAGGAGGTCCCGGGTCAAGCCCGAGAGACTCTCAAGGAGGTCCCGGGTCAAGCCCGGGACCCGTGGCGGGCGGCAGCGCCGGAGAAGGCGGGGCGCATGGGGGGCAGGCTCAGAGCTTGCCTTCGTCCTCGAAGACCTCGGTCCAGTCCTCGATCAGCTTGTCGAGCGCCTCCTGCGCGGTGCCCTGATCGGCGACCACGTAATCGTGCAGGCGCTTCTGCATCGCCAGCAGCAGCTCCGCATAGGCCGGCTCCTGCCAGAAGTCCTTCACGTTCTCCATGGCGAGCAGGAAGTCGGCGGCGAAGGGCTGGCTGTCCTTGAAGCCCGGGTCGTTCAGCACCTCGAGATGCACCGCGTAGCCGCCGAGGCTCCACCACTTCTTCTGCACCTCGGGCTGGGCGAACCACTTGATGTATTCCTTCGCCGCGTCCTGCTTCTCCGAATAGGCGATGACCGAGATGCCCTGCCCGCCGAGGGTGGAGGCCGGGACCTTCTCCGGCGGGTTCACGAAGAAGCCGATCTTGTCGCCGCCCGTGTTCGGGTCCGCGTAGAGGCCGGGGAAGAAGGCGAACCAGTTCATCGCCATCGCCACCTGGCCCGATTTGAAGGCGTCGAGCGAGGCGGACATGTAGCTGTCGGTGTAGCCCGGCGGCGTGCAGCACTCGTAGAGCGCCTTGTAGAATTCGAGCGCCTCGACCGCGGCGGGCGAGTTCACCGCGCCTTCCATCTTGTAGCTGCCGGGCTCGGTCTCGTAGTCGAAGCCCCAGGCATAGAGCGCGCCGGTGGCGCCCATGGTGATGCCCTCGGAGCCGCGCTCGGTGAAGATGGAGATGCCGTAGCGGGTCTGCCCGTCGATCTCGCGGCCCTGGAAGAACTCCGCGATCTCCTTCATCTCCGACTGGGTCTTGGGCGGGGCGAGGTCGCGGCCGTGCTTCTCCTTGAACTCGGCCTGCAGCTCGGGCTTGGCGAACCAGTCCTTGCGGTAGAACCAGCCATTGGCATCGCCCATCGCCGGCAGCGCGTAGTAGTTGGGCGTGCCCTTCGGCCAGGTTGAATAGGCATAGACCGCGGCGGGCATGAAATCGTCCATGCTGATGCCTTCGGCCTCGAAGAAGTCGTTGAGCTTGACGTAGTGGCCGTTCTCCGCGCCGCCGCCGATCCACTGGCTGTCGCCGATCATCAGGTCGCAGAGCTGGCCGCCGGAGTTGAGCTCGTTCAGCATCCGGTCGGCGAAGTTCGGCCAGGGGACGAACTCGAACTTCATGGTGTGCCCGCTCTCGGCCTCGAACTCCTTGGAGAGCTCGACGAGCGCGTTGGCGGGGTCCCAGGCGGCCCAGCAGAGGGTGAGCTCGTCCGCCTTCGCGGCGGTGGTGGAGAGCCCGGCGAGCGCGACGGCGAGTGCCGACGCGATAACAGCGTTGCGCATCCTATCCTCCCTATCCTGATCCGGCCCCAGCGACCGGCCGCCGCGCGCGCCCCTGCCGTCTTGTCGCGGCTCGGGATGGGCGGCTAGCGCGATGGAACCGCGAACGGGCGCCGCTGTCAAAGCGTTATCCACGTCCCCCCGCGGGCGGAGGAGCGCAGGCAGGCATCGACGAAGGCCATGCCGGCGAGGCCGTCGGCAAGCCCCGGTGCGGTGACGGCGGGATCGGGGCTGGTGCCTGCGCGGTGCGCACGGATGAGGGCGGCGGCCTCGGCATAGATGTTAGCGAAGCCTTCGAGATAGCCCTCCGGATGGCCCGGCGGGATGCGGGCGAGGCGCGCAGCCTCGGCCCCCATTGCGGGACCGCCGCGGGTGAGAAGGCGCGGCGCTTCGCCGAGGGGGGCGTGCCAGAGGCGCTCCGGCATCTCCTGCGCCCAGTCGAGCCCGCCCCTGTCGCCATAGACGCGCAGGCGCAGCGCGTTCTCGTTGCCGGGAGCGACCTGGCTCGCCCAGAGCATGCCGCGCGCGCCCTCCGGGTAGCGCAGCAGGACCTGGGCGTTGTCGTCCACCCGCCGGCCGGGGACCTGCGCGGTGAGATCGGCGAGGATCGCCTCGGGCGCGAGGCCGGTGACGAAGCTCGCGAGCTGGAAGGCATGGGTGCCGATATCGCCGATCGCGCCGCCGCCGCCGGAGCGCGCGGGGTCGGTGCGCCAGCCGGCCTGCTTCTGGCCGGTCTGCTCGAGGGGGCCGGAGAGCCAGTCCTGCGCGTATTCGACCTGGATGACGCGTATGCGGCCGAGGGCCCCCGCAGCGACCATGGCGCGCGCCTGGCGGACCATCGGATAGGCCGAGTAGTTGTGGGTGAGCACGAAGAGCGCGCCGAACTTCGCGGCGGCGGTGGCGAGGCGCTTGGCGTCGGCGAGCGAGGCGGTCATGGGCTTGTCGCAGATCACATGGATGCCGCGGGCGAGGAAGGCGCGGGCGACCGGCGCGTGGAGGTGGTTCGGCGTGACGATGGCGACGGCCTCGATGCCCTCCTTCAGCCGCCCCTCGCGCCGGGCCATGGCCGTGTAGTCGTCGTAGATCCGGTCCGGGGCGAGGCCGAGGGCGGCGCCGGAGGCCTGCGCCTTCTCGGGCGTGGCGGCGAGGGCACCGGCGGTGAGGGTGAAATGGCCGTCGAGCCGGGCCGCGATGCGGTGGACCGCGCCGATGAAGGCGCCCTGCCCGCCCCCGACCATGCCGAGGCGGATGGGGGGCTCGGGAGCGGGGGCCGGGGCGGAGGCGGTCATGCGGCACCTCGTGCATCGGCGGGCGCGAGGGGAGCGCTCCGCGTCTCGGGATGGGGGGCGGTGGCGGTGTCGAGGACAGGCAGGTCGTCGCGCCCCCCGGCGGCGGCCGCGAGGGCGGCGGCGATGGCGGTGGCGCGGGCGGCGGCCTCGGGAGGCGCATCGCCGGCGAGGAGGCGGGCGAGCAGGAAAGCGGCGGTGAAGTCTCCCGCGCCGTTGAGATGGCCGGGCGCGCGGGGTGCATCGGCGCGCCAGGCGCCCGCGGCGGTGACGGTGAGGATGCCCGTGCGCGCGCCCTGCCCCACGGAGGTGACGAAGACGATGGCGGGGCCGAGGGCGCGCAGGCGGTGGGCGGCGGCGAGGATCTCGGCGTCCGTGCGCGGCTCGGTGCCGGTGAGCCAGCCGAGCTCGAAGAGATTGGGCGCGGCGACGTCGGCCAGCGGCAGAAGCCGGGCGCGGTAGAGCTCGCCGACGGCGGCGGGCAGGTAGAGGCCCTTGCCCGCATCGCCGAGGACGGGGTCGCAGAGGAAGGGCGCGCCGGGGCGGGCCCGGCGCCAGGCCGCGGCGATGTCGGCCACCGCCTCGGCCGCCTCGGCGCTGCCGAGATAGCCGGTGAGCAGCGCATCGCAGCGCGCGAGCGCGCCGGAGGCGGCGAGGCCGCGGCCGAGAGCGGCGATCTCGGCGCCGGGGAGGCGGCGGCCCTCGACCCCCGCCACCGCGGCGTGGTTGCTGAGGAGCACGGTGGGCAGCGGCCAGACAGCGACCGCGTTCCAGAGCGAGAGCGCGGGTGTGGCCGCGCCGTGGCCCACATGGCCCGCGACGACGGCGGACTGGATCGAGAGGCAGACCGGGCGGCTCATGGCGCGCTCAGTCGAGGCCGAGCATGCGGCGGTTTGCGGCGGCGTCGGCGCCGCCTGCGGCGAAGTCGTCGAAGGCGGTCTCGGTCACGCGGATGATGTGGTCGCGCACGAAGGCCGCGCCCTCGCGCGCCCCGTCCTCCGGGTGCTTCAGGCAGCATTCCCACTCGACGACCGCCCAGCCGTCGAACCCCGCCGCGGAGAGGCGCGAGAAGATGCCCTTGAAGTCCACCTGCCCGTCGCCCGGCGACCGGAAGCGGCCGGCGCGTGCCACCCAGGGCTGGAAGCCGCCATAGACGCCCTGCCGGCCGGTCGGATTGAACTCGGCGTCCTTCACGTGGAACATGCCGATCCGCTCGGCATAGATGTCGATATGGGCGAGATAGTCGAGCCCCTGCAGCAGGTAGTGCGAGGGGTCGTAGAGCATGCGCGCGCGGGGGTGGTTGCCGACACGCGCGAGGAACATCTCGTAGCTCACGCCATCATGCAGGTCCTCGCCCGGGTGGATCTCGTAGCAGAGATCGATGCCGGCCTCCCCGGCGAGATCGAGGATCGGGCGCCAGCGCGCGGCGAGCTCGTCGAAGGCAGCCTCCACGAGGCCCGCGGGGCGCTGCGGCCAGGGGTATACATAGGGCCAGGCGAGCGCGCCGGAGAAGGTGGCGATGCGGTCGAGGCCGAGATTGCGCGAGGCGGCGATGGCGAGGCGGAGCTGCTCGACCGCCCAGGCCTGGCGCGCCTTGGGATCGCCGCGCACCTCGGCTGCTGCGAATCCGTCGAAGGCCGCGTCGTAGGCGGGGTGCACGGCGACGAGCTGGCCCTGCAGATGGGTGGAGAGCTCGGTGACGGCGATGCCGTTCGCAGCGGCGCGGCCCTTGAAGTCGTCGCACCAGTCCTTGGAGGCGGCGGCCCGGGCGAGATCGAAGAGGCGCGTATCCCAACTCGGCACCTGCACGCCGATATAGCCGCAATCGGCGGCCCAGCGGGTGATGCTGTCCCAGCCGTCGAAGGGCGCCTGATCGCCGGCGAACTGGGCGAGAAAGAGCGCCGGTCCCTGGATGGTGCGCATGGCCGTGCCTCCCCTGTCGCGCGGGCTCTGCTGGCCCGGCGCTCCCTGCCTAGCGCCCTGCGCGTTAACGATCCAGCCCGGAGCGCGAGGGGCGCGCGCGGCAGAAAGGTCCCGAATTGAGCCAATTTTGCCGGTAACGCATCAAATTAGCACAATTTATGCGTGTTTTTTCAGTTGAAGAAACAATCGAATTTAAACAATTTTCAGGCGACGGGAGCGAGACACGATCACTGCAAGGTTGTTTTCGCTCCGGCACCGCGGGTCTATCCGGTTCTCGAGCAGGACTACTCCGGATAGGCGGCGATGCGCCGTGGGTGGCGGCGTTTTCGCGGGGCCGGAGCGACAACTGCGCAGCCTTCTTCTTGACGCGACTGTTCGCCGGAGCGGCTCCGTTCCGGTGTGTGCTGTATGGTTAGCTTACAGGTGGGGACCTAAGCGATGGCAATGGGTGATGCGCTTGCGCTGCAGGTGAATGGAACGACGGCCCTCGATATCGAGGACGTGGTGCTCGACGGCGCCTTCACGATCGAGGCCTGGGTCAATCTCTCGACCTTCGACCCGGCGGACAACCGCGACGGCATCGTGCGCAACGATGGCGGGCCGGGACAGGACATCAACTTCTTCGCGGGCCAGGCGCGGCTCTTCGCGACCGGGCCGGGCAACAACGACCGTCTGGTGGCGAATTTCGTGGCGACGCCCGGCGAGTGGGCGCATTACGCCTTCACCCGCGCCGATGACGGCACGCTGAAGGTCTACGTGAACGGCGTGCTGGACAATACCGGCGCCCTGCCCTTCACCGATCCCTTCGAGATCACCGAGCTCGGCGGCGCGCGCGCGGGCGTGTCGAACGGGTTGTTCGACAATGTGCGCATCTGGGACGTGGAGCGCAGCGCCGGCGAGATCGCGGCGAGCTTCGACCAGAACCTGCCGGGCGACAGCGCGGGCCTGCTGCGCTCGTTCGGCTTCGACGGCGACGGCAACACCATCGTGGACGAAACCGGCAATTCGGCGCCCATCGCGCTGCCGTCTGGGCTGGATCTCGTGACCTCCACCGCGCCGATCGAGGGCGCGAGCGGGGGTGGCGGCGACGATGCCGGCATCACGCTGACGCTGGTGGACGCCAAGGCCGATGCCGCGGTGGTGGAGATCGAGGACGGCGATGTGGTGAGCCTCGACGACCTCGATGCCGGCGCGCGCACGCTCTCGGTGGAGGTGGCCGACGAGGATTTCGACGGATCGGTGAAGCTGAAGCTCTACCGGCTCGAGGATGGCGAGGAGACGCTGGTCAACGCGCGCACCGAGAATGTCGAGCCCTATGCGCTTTTCGGCGACAACACCCGCGGCGACTTCTTCAAGGGCGAGGGCTTCGGCGCGGGCGAGTACCGGCTCGACCTCTTCCTCTTCGAGGAGGATCGCGGCCGGGGCGATCTGGTGGCCAGCGAGAGCGTGGGCTTCACCATCGAGGGGCCGGCGCTGGAGGATTTCCTGAGCCTGAGCTTCGTGGACACCGCCTCGGACGCGGTGATCGGCGATCTGCCGGTGACGGGCGACAACCTCGTGTTCGACGCCGCCGGCACGGATGCGGAGGATCTCGGCCTCTTCGTGAGCGTGGACGAGGCGGCGGATGTGGAGAGCGTGCGCCTGACGCTTCGCGATCTCGAGGACGGCTCGGTGGTCAACCGCCGGGTGGAGAATGTCGACCCCTACGCGCTCTTCGGCGACAACACCAAGGGCAACTTCTTCGGGGGCGACGGCATCGAGGAAGGCGCTTATGCGCTCGAACTCGAGTTCTTCGCCCGGAACGGCGCGCGGGACGAGATCGGCAGCGTGGAGGTCGAATTCGACCTGGTCTTCGACTTCGCCTGACCGGGCCTGCGGCAATCTATGGGGGCAGCCTGCCGCGTGCGGGCTGCCCCTTGGCGTCTCGCGGATCATCCTGCGGTTGCGCGGGCCTTCCCGGTGCGTAAAGCTCAGCGCATCGCACACAGAACGGGAAGGTCATCCGATGCCGAGAACGCGCTCCCTCCTCCTCTTCGCGCTCGCCGGGGTCCTCCCCGCCGCCGCCTTCGCCGACACGACCGATGTGCGCTGGCGCGAGACGGTGACGGTGGCCAAGGAAGGGGCGCATTGCGTCGACGACCCCAACTGCTTCAACCGCTATCACCCGGCGATCCCGATGGTGGCGCGCGCCAAGGCGGGGGATCTGATCGTGCTGGAGAGCCGCGATGCGCTCGACAGCGATCTCACGCTGGATTCGAATGCGGACGATCTGGCGGCGGTCGATCTCAACTATGTGCACCCGATGACCGGGCCGGTCTTCATCGAAGGCGCCGAGCGCGGCGATGTGCTGGCGGTGACGCTGGAGGACATCACGCCGGACGAGTACGGCTACACCGTGATCGTGCCGGGCTTCGGCTTCCTGCGCGACCAGTTCACCGATCCCTATCTCGTCAACTGGCGCCTCTCGCGCACCCATGCGGAGTCGGACGACATGCCCGGCGTGAAGGTGCCCTTCGAGGCCTTTCTCGGCTCGGTGGGCGTGATGCCGGGCGAGCCGGAAGTGGCGGCCTGGCTGAAGCGCGAGGCCGATCTGGCGGCGGTGGGGGGCATCGCGCTGCCGCCCCAGCCGATCGGCGGGCTGCCCACGGCGGTCTGCGGGCCGGAGGGCAGCCATAAGGACACCTGCCTGCGCACCATCCCGCCGCGCGAGAACGGCGGGAACATGGATGTGCAGCAGATGCAGATCGGCACGACGCTTCTCCTGCCCTGCTTCGTGGATGGCTGCGGGCTCTTTGTGGGCGATGTGCATTTCGCGCAAGGGGACGGCGAGGTCTCCGGCACCGCGATCGAGATGGGCGCTGTGGTGCGGTTGCGGACGGAGATCCGCAAGGGGGCCGGCAGCGTGATCACCGGGCCCGAGGTCGAGGGCGGCGCGCAGATCAAGGCGATCGAGCCCTCGCGCTTCTACCAGACCGTGGGCCTGCCGCTGAAGCCCGCGGGCGAGATCCCGCCGACGCACACCTATCTCGACAGCGCCAAGATCGAGGGGCTGGAGAACATGTCGGAGGATCTGATGGTGGCGGCGCGCGATGCGCTGAACCGGATGCTCGACTACATCGTGCGCGAGCACGGGCTGACGCGCGAGCAGGCCTATATCCTGGCGAGCGTGGCGGTGGATCTGCGCATCGGGCAGGTGGTGGATGTCCCGAACTATGTGGTGACGGCGGTGCTGAACCTGGACGTGTTCGAGGAATGAGCATGCGCGCGACACGGCGGGGGGTGCTGGCACTCGGCGCAGGCGCGGCTGCGGCCGCGGCGGGCCTCGCGCCGGCGCGCGCCCACACGCCCTATGGCCAGTGGGTGGTCTATCGCCAGAAGCATCTCCTGATCGGGTGCCACCGCCGCGATCCGGAAGGGTATGCGACGGCGCAGGCGACAGCACGGCACCTGGTGGCGCATCTGCCGGCCTCGCGCGCGCGGGTGGCGCGGGCGCCGGCGGCGAGCCGGCTCGCGAGCCTCCTGGCGACGGCCCAGCTCGATGTGGCGGTGCTGGAGCCCGAAACGGCGCGGGCGATCCGGGCGGGGCGCGACGTGTTCGCCGCCTACGGGCCGGTGGAGATCGCGATGCTCGCCTGGCTCGGCGACGGGCGCGCCTTGGCGGTGCATGAGCGGATGCCGAGCCACCACGCGGCGTTGCTGGCCCGGACCCTGATCGGCTCGCGCCTCGCCCCGCGGGCGGCCCAGGCCGCCGAGCCCCCCTGCCCCTGGCGCACCGAGAGCCTCGCCCTCCTGTTCGAGCCGCCCGGCTGATCCCGTCCTCGCTCCCGATCCCGCCTCCGATGGGGCTTGACGGTGCGGCTTGGCCCACCGCTCGAGGAACCCGAAGGGTGAGGAGAGCCAGAGATGCATCGGCGCGCAAAGCGCGGCGATTCCGCTTGGGATGCCTCTGGTTTGAAGGCGGTTCGATGGCAGGCGGGTGCGGCCGCTCCCACCCGCGTCAGTTTTGGCGACCAAGTGTGAATGTCGGATGAGCGGCGCGGCTCATCGTTCTGCTTCGTTTCGAGTGCAGAATGTTCATTTTATGTTCTTATCTTTCATCTCACAATGACGTGGGTGGGTGCGGCCGCAGGGCGGTCCCGAGAGGCCGGTCCGCCGCGAGGCAGGGTGTCGCCTTGGGAGCGGGGTCATGCGTCGAGGGGCCAGATGGGGCGGCGGAGCTTTGAGAACGGGAAGCGAGTGAGATCCGGCGAGGCGAGCGCGCCGCTGTCGGCAAGCACGATCTCGCGCGCGATGGGGGCGAAGGCCGCGCGGAAATGCTGGGCGGATTTCACGACGATCGTGTCGAGAGTCTCGGGCGCGAGGCCGAAGGCGCGCGGCATGTTCAGATCCATCACCTGCAGCGTGTTGGTCGCCACGATCGCGCGCACGCCTCCCATGCGCAGGAGCGCCGACGGCCCGAGCGAGAGCGGCAGGCCCGCGAACATCGGCCCCTCGTTCACATAGGCTCCGTCGATCACCCGCTCGACCAGCGCGGTGGTCTCGAAGGGCGGGCCATAGAGCGCCGGGTCCGTCCTGGAGCCGAGGCTGAGCGTAACCTCGGCGCCCTCCCCCGCCGCCACCGCCGCAGCGGCGGCCTCGGGGTCGGCGCATTTGGCGAAGAGCGCGCCCTCGAGCCCCGCCTCGACCATGGCGCGCAGCAGGCCAACATGGTCGCCATAGCCGCCCATGCCGGGATTGTCCGTCATATCGGCGATGACCAGCGGCCGGCCGCTGCCCTCGCCCGCCTTGGCCTTCGCGACCGCCTCGGCGATCGTGAGGGGCACGACGCTGGTCTCCGCCCGGGTCTCCCAGATCTCGGCCGCGATGGCGTCGGCCACCGCTTCGAGCCCCGGCGCATCCCGCGCGCCCGTGACCGTCACGCAGGGCCCGGCATCGGGGATATCCGCCCAGGGGAAGCCGCCGAAAATCGTGACCGCATCCACCTCCGCCGCCGCCTCCGCCGCGCGCGCGGCCGCCAGCAGCCGCTCCATGGCATTGCCGGGCGCCGTGGTGCGGCCGAGATCGGCGCCGAGCAGCGTTGCGGGCTGGCGGACGACCGTGCGGAAGGCCCGCCGCCCCGCCATCGCCGCATCCAGCATCGCGCAGGCCTCCCGCGCGATGGCGTACATGTCGAGATGCGGATAGGTGCGGTAGCCGATCAGGATGTCCGAGAGCGCGGCCATCCGCGCGCTGACATTGCCGTGCAGATCGAGGGTGAGGGCAATGGGCAC
>JBCBWF010000436.1:0-4209 GCA_039817245.1 Pseudomonadota bacterium
CTTCTCGATTGCGCTCGAGTACCCCGCCGCAGCCGGTCACGGCTTGGAAGCGCGACGCCGAGAACTGCGAGAGGCCGTGAAAGCACCGGTTCAGGCGCACTGCCATCCGCGTCTCGCGCGGATGAGCGGTCGACTGGGTGCCCTGAAGTGCAGCTCGCCTGCTTTCATCGGCGAACCCGCGTTGCGCCTGCAGGAGGTCAAGAAGCGCCTGCCATCGTCTCGCTGGAGCGCGAAGAGCGCAGGAATCCGGGACGACCTTGCGAAGCAAGATGGAAGAGGCCGATGCAGTTTTAAGCGCCCCTTGATCAGAAAATCGAGACTACTGAAACCAAAACGCAGCGCGCACTCCCAATCTCAAACAGTCCATACCGACAATACTAAGTCCAAAGCTGCCCCAGCACGCCTGACCCAAATCAGCCGGAGGCCGGAACGCGCGCCGCCCAAGCCCCGCAACGCCCAACCGCGCTACGCAACGGACAAAAACGCAACGGACCCGAACACCCGGCCCAATCGTCAGCAAGCGTTCACCAAGATGCGCCCAGAATGACGTGGGTGGGAGCGGCCGCGCCCCGAGCGCAGCCCGCCCGCCAGCCTACTCTGCCGCCTGCGGCATCGCCGGCGCCGGCATGGCGAGGCGGTCGAGCAGCGCCTTGCGCGTCTCGGCCGCCGCCTTCGCGTTGCGCGCCTTCACATGGCCGAACCCGCGGATCTCCAGCGGCAGCCGGGCGAGCGCCGTCGCCACCGGCGCCGTCTCCGCCGTCAGCCCCGCCGCCGCCTTCTGGATGTCGCGGCGATACTCGCGGATCAGCCGCCGCTCCATCCGCCGCTCCGCCGTCCAGCCGAACGGATCGAAGGGCGTGCCCCGCAGCCCCTTTCCGTGGCGCAGCACCGCGAAGGCCCGCATCATCCAGGGCCCGAACTCGGTCTTCACGGGGCGCCCCTCCGCATCGCGCCGCCCCAGGATCGGCGGCGCCAGATGGAAGCGCACCCGCCGCACCCCTTCGAATGCCGCCTCCAGCGCCGGGCGCAGCGTCTCGTGATGCAGCCGCGCCACCTCGTACTCGTCCTTGTAGGCGAGGAGCTTGAAGTACCCCTCCGCCACCGCCCCGGCAAAGCCGGTGGTGCCGCTGCGCAGCTCCGCGTCGCGCGCCTCCTCCACCAGCGCCAGGAACCGCGCCTTCAGCCGCTCCCCCTGATAGCCGACGAGAAACGCCGCGCGCCGCGCGATCGCCGCCTCGGGGCTCTCCAGCTCCGCCTCCACCGCCGGATCGGCCCCGGGAGCGCCGCCCAGCGCCGCCTCCAGCGCCGTCAGATCCGCCACCGCCCAGCGCCCGATCTCGAAGGCGCGCAGGTTCCCCTCCACGCCCGCGCCGTTCAGCCGGATCGCCTCGCGCAGCGCGTTGCCCGAGAGCGGCACCATCCCCGCCTGCCAGGCCGCACCCAGGAGCAGCACATTGGCGTAGATCGTGTTGCCGAGCGCGCGCGCCGCCAGCGCCCGCGCCTGCACCAGCTGCAGCGCGCCCCAGCCGATCCGCCCCGCCAGCGCCGTGCGCAGCCGCCCGCCGGGGATGCGGAACTCGGTGTCCTGCGTGAAGGCCCCGGTCACAAGCTCCTCGGTCGACAGGATCGCGCGCGTGCGCCCATGTGCCATGGTGGCCAGCGCCTTCGGCCCCGCCGTCACCACCACATCGCCGCCGATCACCGCATCCGCTTCGCCCGCCGTGATGCGCACCGCCTTGATATCCGCGGGATCAGGCGCGATCCGGCAATGGATCAGCACCGCACCGCCCTTCTGCGCGAGGCCCGCCATCTGCATCTCCGACGCGCCCTTGCCCTCCAGATGCGCGGCCATCGACATCAGCGCGCCCACCGTCACCACGCCCGTGCCCCCGATCCCGGTGACCAGCACGTTCCAGGGCCGCTCGAGCGCCGGCAGCGCAGGCTCCGGCAGCGCCGGCACCGTCAGATCCGCCGCCGTGGCCGCCCGTGGCACCGCCCCCTCCACGGTCACGAAGCTCGGGCAGAAGCCCTTCAGGCACGAGAAATCCTTGTTGCAGGCGGACTGGTCGATCTCGCGCTTGCGCCCGAACTCGGTCTCCTTCGGCAGGATCGCCACGCAGTTCGACTGCACCCCGCAATCGCCGCAGCCCTCGCACACCGCGGGGTTGATGAAGACCCGCCGGTCCGGGTCCGGAAAGGCCCCGCGCTTGCGCCGCCGCCGCTTCTCCGCCGCACAGGTCTGGATGTAGAGGATCGCCGTCGTCCCGGGCTCGGCCGCCAGCTCGCGCTGCACCGCCATCAGGCTCTCGCGCGGATGCACCGGCACGCGCGGGGGCAGCGCCACTGCGCCCTCCTTCTCGTCCACCACCGCCACGACGCGCTTCACGCCCACGGCCATGAGCTCCTCGGCGATCTGCTTCGGCGCCAGCCCCCCGTCATGGGTCTGCCCGCCCGTCATCGCCACCGCGTCGTTGTAGAGGATCTTGAAGGTGATGTTCGTCCCCGCCGCCACCGCGGCCCGGATCGCCATCAGCCCCGAATGGTTGTAGGTCCCGTCGCCCATGTTCTGGAACACATGGGGCCGCGTGGAGAAGGGCGCCTCGCCGATCCAGTTGGCCCCCTCCCCGCCCATATGGGTGTAGCCCTCGGTCTCGCGGTCCATCCACTGCACCATGTAGTGGCAGCCGATGCCCGCATAGGCGCGCGACCCCTCCGGCACCACCGTCGAGCTGTTATGCGGGCAGCCCGCGCAGAACCAGGGCTTGCGCTCCACGATCGTGCCGGCATCGGAGGCCTCGGCCAGCCAGGCCAGCCGCTCGCGCGCGCCCGCCACGCGCTCATCGGCCACGCCCTCGCTCTCCAGCACCCGCGCCACCGCGCTCGCGATCGCCGTGGGGTCGAGATCCATCTTCACCGAGAGGAGCACCCGCCCCTCCGCATCCTTCCAGCCGAACACCCGCGGTCGGTCCGGGCGGTTGTAGAGGATCTCCTTGATCTGCGTCTCGATGACCGGGCGCTTCTCCTCGACCACCAGGATCGCGTCGAGCCCGGTCGCCCAGTCGTTCAGCGCCTCGGTCTCCAGCGGCCAGACCATGCCCACCTTGTAGGTGGTGATCCCCAGCGCGCGGCAACGCCCCTCGTCGAGCCCCAGGATCCCCAGCGCGCTCTCCAGATCCAGCCAGGACTTGCCGGCCGAGACGATCCCGATCCGCGCACCCGCCTGCCCGTGGCGCCGCGCGTCCAGCCGGTTCGCCCGCGCGAAGGCCTGCGCGGCGAAGCGCTTGTGGTCGTGCAGCCGCGCCTCCTGGTCCTGCGGCGTGTCGTTGACCCGGATGCCGAGCCCGCCCGGCGGCATCGCGAAATCCTCCGGGGTCACGAAGCGCAGCCGGTGCGGATCGCCATCCACCACCGCCGTCGCCTCGACCGTGTCCTTCATCGCCTTGATGCCGACCCAGAGCCCGGAGAAGCGGCTGAGCGCCCAGCCGGTCAGCATCATGTCGATCAGCTCCTGCACGCCCGCGGGTGCGAGGATCGGCATCATCGCATCCATGAAGGCGAGCTCGGACTGGTGGCAGGTCGTCGAGCTCTCGCAGGTATGGTCGTCCCCCATCGCCGCGATGACGCCGCCGAGGGGGGCGGTGCCGGCGAAATTGGCGTGGCGGAAGACATCGCCCGAGCGGTCCACCCCGGGGCCCTTGCCGTACCAGAGCCCGAAGACCCCCTGGTGCTTGGCGTCGCCGCGCAGCGCGGCCTGCTGCGTGCCCCAGATCGCGGTCGCGGCGAGATCCTCGTTGAGCCCGGGATTGAACACCACTGGCGCCGGCGCGAGCACCTTGGCCGCCTGCGCGAACACGCTGTCCACCGCGCCGAGCGGCGAGCCCCGGTAGCCCGACACATACCCAGCCGTGTCGAGCCCGGCCGCGGCATCGCGCGCGCGCTGCATGAGCGTGGCCCGGAGGAGCGCCTGCGTGCCCGAGAGCAGAACCGGCGACACACCGACGTCGTAGCGGTGCGACAGCTTCACCTCACGCAGTTCCATGCCGACCCGGCTCCCCGATTTTTGTTTCTTTTACCGGGTTAACTTACCACCCAACCCGGCCCAACCACACCCCCACATTGGTAAGCCACTATGACCTTTCCCGCAACCCCCTGAGACTTGCGACGCACGCTTCTAGTCAGTGCATGTCACTACAATTGCCGCACAAATAA
>JBCBWF010000073.1:0-16952 GCA_039817245.1 Pseudomonadota bacterium
CATGTGGCAGATGGGCGGGCTCGGACCGATGGCGGGCCAGGCGCATCATTTCCTCAAGTTCAACCCCGGCAAGGCGGCCTATGCGGAGGAGCGCTACGGTCGAGAGACGCGTCGGCTCATCGTCGTACTGGAGAAGCGGCTGACGGGGCGGGACTATATCGTGGGCTCGTACTCCATGGCCGACATGGCCTGCTGGCCCTGGATATCGCGCTTCGAGTGGCAGCAGGTTCCGCTCGAGGAGTTTCCGCGGGTGACCGACTGGTACCGCCGCATCGCCGAGCGCCCGGCCGTGCAGCGCGGCTACGACGTCCCCAAGCCCACCACGCCGATCCCGATGCCCTGACGGTGCTGGCGGGGCGCTCCGAGCGCGCGCTTGCGGCGCGATGCGCAGAGGCACCACCGGCCATCGATCGCAGCGCTTTCAGGCCTGCCCTGGAGGGTCGCGACGGCGGTGGAGCTGCCTCGAGGTCGCGCAGACCGGCTCGCCGGAAGGGAGCGCGGGCCTAGCCGCTGGGCGCATGATGCCGCCCTCGCCACGGGCTCGCATCCGCAGGAGCCGGCGCGGGGCGGTATCCGTTCCTCCGCGCCGGCACTGACGAGCGCTGCCCGACATCCATGCGCGCGGCAGGGGGCGCCCAAACCGCTCCTGCACCCATGACCCGAGCGGCTTCGCCACCACCCGGGCATACCCCGCAACGGCCACGAGACGGCCGCTCCGGCGACGGCGCCTGCTGCCCGCGCTCTCTACAGCCGCTACCAGTCGAGAGCCGCGCTACCGCCCGCGCGAACACATCCCCTCGCGCCGGAAAGAGGCTGAGACGCCACAAGCCCGGATACCGATGCAGATGTGGATGATGCATCCGTGCCCAGGCCGTCGCCCGATGGCTTGAGGACCGATCAACTCGGGGGCCTGGCAACCGGGCCAGGACCCGCATCCGTGCGAACCACCCCGGCCAATGCGATACGCTCCCGCGCCAGTACCCGCGGCCACTCCCGCGCCGCACCATTCCGCTGAAGCGCGCGCACGCTCAAGGAAGGCGCGCTATCGAACATGCGCGCCGCCTCGCCCCGCGGACGGCCCCATCACCGCTCTGCCCAAGCCTCGCAGCGTGAACGACTGCCGGCACGCCCGGGTCGAGTCGATCACCTCTTTCGGTCGCTCCCACCCACGTCATTTTGCAGGGTGTTTCGTGAACGCCAGATGAGCGCTACCGACATTCTGCGGTCTCGCCTGTGACTGCAGCACGTTCACAGTATGTTCGCTATCTGCGGCCGACAATGTCGTGGGTGGGAGCGATCGCACCCTGAGTCGACCGCGCCCCCCGCCGATCGCGCCCCCCGCCTCGCTCTATGTCTCCGGTCCGATCGGGAGGGTGCGCTCGATCCGCGTGTCCGATGTGTCGCGGAGCCGCACCCGCAGTTTGGCCGCCGCATGGTCCGCGATCTCGAACCGGATCGCGGGATCCTCCGAGAGCGAGATCGATCCCGTCATCGTGAAGACTTCGCCCGCGGCGGACGACACCGTCAGTTCCTCCACGAACCGCGCCAGAATGAAGTGCAGCGTCACCTGGTCCATCTGCAGCCCGGTATGCTGGGGATGGCGCAGATCCAGCCCGATCAGCCGCGCCGCCCGGCTCATCCCCTCCGGCGGCGCGATTTCGCGCGCCTGCATCTGCCCGATCGCGGCAATCGCGGCGTCCGGGTCGCCGACCGGCGGGGCCGCGCAGGCGCCGAGGCCGGAGGTCTTCACCAGCCGCTCGGTCATCAGCAGCCGGCCATCCGCCGTCTCCACCACCGCGCGCACCGGCGAGGGGCCGTTCAGCCGCATATCCACGCCGAGCCGCACCGCCTTCCGCGGCTCCGGGAAGTCGAACCGCGCCGAGACCGGCATCGGGTTCTCGTCGATGATCACCGTCACAGAGCGGATCAGCGCCCCGTCCTCGAGCCGGGCCGCGATGTCCACCGGCACGCGCCGGTCATCGGCCGAGCGGCGCGGCGCGTCCAGCCGCACCTGGTCGCCCGCAGGCAGCACCGCGCGCGCGCCGTAGATCTCTGCCTTCAGCTCCGCCCAGTCGACAGTGCGGTAGCCCCCGGCGCCGGCGGGCGCTGCCACGGCCACGAACAGAAGAAGCGCCATCGCCAGGCGGAATGCGCGGATCATCGGTGTCCTCCCCGGTCGCTGCGGGCCTCTTCGCGGGTCCGCATCCGGGCAGCCTAGCCCCGGCGTCCGCAGAGTGACACGATTTTCTGAAACCGCCGCCCGCGCTCGGCCGGTCCTGGCCTCTCCCGGGCCAGGCCGTCAGTCGCCCAGCCGGTAGCCCGCGCCGCGCACCGTGCGGATGTACTCGCTCGCATGGCCCAGCTTCTTGCGCAGCCGCGCCACATGCACATCCACCGTGTTGGTCAGCGGGTCCGACTGCAGGCCCCATACCGCGTTCAGGATCCGCTCGCGCGCCAGCACCCGGCCGGGATGGGAGAGAAACAGCAGCAGGATCGCGCGCTCCTTCGCTGTCAGCTCCATCTCCACCCCGTCGAGCTGCGCACTCATCGCGCGCTGGTCCAGCGTGATCGGCCCGTAATGCAGCACCCCCTCCGGCTCGAAGGCGCGCTGGCGCCGGCCGAGCGCCTCGATCCGCGCCACCAGCTCGTCGAAGGCGAAGGGCTTGGAGAGATAGTCGTCCGCGCCCGTGCGCAGCCCGTCCACGCGCTCCTCCACCGTGTCGAGCGCGGTCAGCATCAGGATCGGCACGAAATTGCGCCGCGCCCGCATCCGGCGGCACACATCGAGCCCCGAGATCCCGCCCAGCATCACGTCGAGCACCACCACGTCGAACACGCTGCCCTGCTCGAAGAGCGCCAGCGCCGTCTCGCCGGAGGTGGCATGCTCCACCACCCAGCCCTCCGATTTCAGGCCGCGGGTGATGAAATCGGCAACCTTCGCCTCGTCCTCGACCAGCAGGATGTTCACGACACCGCCCGGAGCTTCGGCTGCCGCGGCAGCACCAGCGAGGCGACGAGGCCCCCGCCGTCGCGGTCGCTCAGCGCCATGCTGCCGCCATGCGCCTCGACGATGGAGAGCGCCACGGGCAGGCCCAGCCCCACCCCCTCGCCATAGCGCTGCGCGGCGTTGGAGCCGCGGAAGAAGCGCTCGAAGGCCAGCGCCTTCTCCTCATCGGTCATCCCCGGCCCCTCGTCGCCGACCGCGATGCGCCAGCCTTCGGGGCAGGGATCGAGGCTGAGCTCCGTCCGCCCGCCCCCATAGCTCGCCGCGTTCTGCAGCAGGATGGCCAGCACCTGGCGCACGCGCAGCTCGTCGGCGCGCACCTCGGCCGACTGCGCGCTCAGCCGCAGCGTGATCGGCTCGCGCCAATGCGCAACCACGTCTTCCAGCACCCAGACCAGATCGAAGCTCTCCAGTTTCAGGCGCGCGCGGTCCTCGGAGCTGCGGGCGATGAACAGCAGATCGTCCACCAGCCGCGCGGTATGGCTCGCCGCATCGCGCGCCCGCGTCAGCGCCTCGCGATAGTCGTCCGGCTGGGCGTCGCGCATGCGCAGCGCGATATCCGCCTCGCCCTGGATGATGGTGAGCGGCGTGCGCAGCTCGTGGCTCACATCCGAGAGCATCTGGCGCCGCGTCGTCTCGTTGCGCCGCGCCTCGTTCAGCAGCCGCTCCAGGCGCGCCGTGCGCTCCGCCACCGCCGCCTCGAGGAGGTTGTTCTGATCCGCCAGCCGGCGCTGCTTGGTGCTGATCCGCTCGGCCATCACGTCGAAGTTCCGGCCGAGCTCGGCCAGCTCGTCCGTCCCCGGCAGCCCCACGCGCCGCTTCACATTGCCGTCGGCAAACTCGCGCATGCCGGTCAGCAGCGCCCCCAGACGCAGCTTGACCGTGTTCTGCACCATGGAGAGCGCGGCGAAGGCCGTCAGCAGCGCGAGCGCGCCGGAAAGGAGGGCGATGGTCTCGTGCGCCTCGAGCTGCGCGCGCATATCCGCACGCTCCGCGCGCACCTCGGCGGCCTCATCGGCGAGCGCGTCGTTGATCATCGCCATGAAGCCGCGGCCGTTTCCGTCGTCCAGCACGCGCGAGAGCCGCTCCCAGTCCGCCGGCACATCCTGCGGCGCGGTGCGCTTCGCGAGGATCTCGTACTCGTTGGTGAGCTGGCGGACCTTCACGTCGATCGTGGAGAGAAGCTCCAGTTCATGGATCTCCCCGCGGCCGACCAGATCGATCTCGCGCCCGATATTCAGCCGGATCCGCGCGATATCCGCGCGCACCGCCTCGATCAGCGCCCGCTCGCTCTCCCCCTGATCGAGATCGCCGATCAGGAGCGCGTCGCCATACTGCTTGAAGAGCTGAAAGGTGTGGTTGGAGAGCGAGAGATAGGCCTCGTAGAGCGAATGCGCGACATGGATGCGTTCCACATGCCGCGACGCTTCGCGGTCATACCAGATCGAGAGCCCCGCCGAGGCAAGGCTCACGGTCAGCATCAGGAACAAGTATATGCGCAGCCGAAAAACGAGCGTCATCGCGATCGGCAATCCCTTACAAACATCCCCCGCCGGCCACCCGGTTCCGACAGCGCAAAAAGTGCGCTCCGGATGACCAGGCGATCCCGCAAAAATGGCACGCAATCCGTCGCAGTACAGAACTTTATGCACGGGTCTCACCGCATTCCGTAAGTTTGTGTCGCCCGCGACAGCGCGCTGCCCCGCCTCTGGCCCATCTCAGGCCACGGTTTCGCGCTCCCGGCTGGCCTGTCCTGATGCCCCGTCCTGCTGCCCCGTCCTGCTGCCCCGTCCGGCCGCTCCGCCCGGGGCGTGCGGGCCGCGGCGACTGCACCGGGCGGGCGTTCAGGCGGCGAAGGCCGGCGCGTCTCTGTCGAAGCCCGCGCGCGCGCCGATCCGCGCTGCGCGCGCGATCCGGGCCAGGAGTGCGCGCGCCACCTCCGCGTCGCGCAGCGTCTCGCGCGTCAGCACAGGCAGCCCCAGCGCCGTCTCCGCCTCGCGCTGGCCCACAGGCTTCCGCGCGATCGTGCCGGTCAGGCAGAGCGGCTCGAACCCGTTCTTGCGCAGCGCCACGATCCCCTCCGCCGCGCTGTCGCGCCCGGAGGCGGCAAGGATCACCCCGTCGAGCCGCAGCCGCGGCGCCAGGCCCTCCAGCACGCGCGCGCCGTCCGCGTCGAAGATCCCGTCGCCGAACTCCACCACGACCGCCTCCGCGCCGCCGAGCGCTGCGTGGCAGACCAGCGTCTCGAAGCCCTGCCGGATCCGCGCGAGCGGCACCGCCCCGGTCGCCGCCATGCCCGCATCCACGAAGTCGAAATGCTCCACGCCCGCCGCGTCGAAGGCGCTGTGGTCGCCGAAGGTGTCCGTCCCGGTCGCCTTCACCGCGGCCGTGCAGAGGCCCGCATGGGACAGCCCCTCCGCCAGGCTCGCCGCCGCGGTGGTCTTGCCCGCGCCGCGTCCGGTGCCGAAGACGGCGATGACCTGCGTCCGCTCGCCGAGCGCGCAGGGCAGGAGCGCGTCCGCTGCCAGGTTCACGATCCCGCCCGCGGCATCGGCAAGCAGGCCGAGCGGCGTCACCAGCGTCGCGGCCCGGCCATCCGCCCCGACAGGCGGCCCATCATTCAGCCCGTCATTCAGCCCGCCGGTGGCGACGCCGCCCGTGTGGCCGAGCACGCCGCTGGTCGCGATCAGCGCCACGCCCTTGCCGTCCACCAGCCGCTCCCCCGCGGCCGCCACGACCAGATCGCCCGGCGCCAGCCGGCAGACCGCGCCGTCATCGGCGAGCTGCAGGCCCGCCAGCGCCCCCAGCCGGTCCACCCGCACCAGCAGCAAATCTCCGGGCATCGTGGTCGCAAGCGCATCCGAGAGACCGACGACCCGTTCCCGCACCGCACGCCGCGCAGCAAAAGCCCATTTGGCCCTGCCGACGGCCGGCACCAGCGCGCCCAGCTCCGTCGTCGTCATCTCTCGCCCCCGTTCACCCCAACGATCGGTCAAGCGTAGCCGCCCCGAAGCCCTGCATACTGACGCGCCAATGAACCGCGGGTGAGCGCCACATGAACAGACCATGACAAAAGGGGGGAGGAGTTTCGCGAAAGGCTGTAAACCCAATTTACAAACTCAACGTTGCCACGCCGCAAAGGTGTGGACAACTTATAATTTACAAATCGGGTACTGGTTTCCCGCCCCTTCGTGCCGGCCCCGCCCGCGCCCGCCGACCCCGCCGCACCATGCATCAACGCTCCAGCGCCTCCTTGCCGATCTCCAGCATGAAATCGAGCGCCAGCCGCACGCGCAGCACATTGCGCACATCGCGCCGGGTCAGCAGCCAGAACGCCTCGCTCGCCTCGAAATCCTCCGGCAGCACCTCAACCAGCCCCGGATCCGGCGCGCCGATATAGCGCGGCAGCGGCGCGATCCCCATCCCGTCGCGCGTGAGCTGCGCCTGGACCACGATGCTGTTCGTGCGCAGCCAGCGCTTGGCGATCGGGCAGAGCCGCTCCAGCGCCACCGCCTGTGGCACCGCGCCCAGCTCATGGCTCGTGGTCACCAGATCATGGTCCACCAGATCGCTCGGCGTCTCCGGCCGCCCCCGCTCCGCCAGATAGCCGGTGCTGGCATAGAGCGAGAACCGCACCGCCCCCAGCCGTCGCCCCACCAGCGAGGCATGCATGGGGTCCCCGATCCTGAGCGCGATATCCGCCTCGTAGTTCGGCAGGCTCACCTTCGAGGTGCCGAGGCGCAGGTCCACCTCGATCTCCGGATACTGCCGCGCGAACCGGCCCAGCGCCGGCGCCAGCACCACCGTGCCGAACCCGCTGGGCGCGGCGATGTTCACCGGCCCCGCCGCGCACTCGTCCGAGGTGCTGAGCGCCTGCGGCACCGCCATCAGCTCGCGCTCCGCCTTCTCGATATGCGCCAGGATCCGCCGCCCCTGATCGGTCAGCGCAATCCCCGTGCTCCGCCGCTCCAGAAGCCGCGCGCCGAGCTGGGTCTCCAGCTCGCTGATCCGCCGGCTCACGGTCGGCTGGCTCTCGCCAAGCAGCACCGCCGCGCGCGCCAGGCTCCCCGCTCGCGCCACCCCCAGAAAGTAGCGGAACATGTCCCACCGGTTGCGCGCAGGGTTCTGGGCCAAGGGCGCAGTGGCGCCCGCATGCGTGTTCATGTTCAGCGTCACTCGGCTGCTCTGTGCTCTGCGCAGCTAACCTCTTCCCCACCCCTTCGCAACCGATGTGAGCATCGTCACTCTCTTCTGTTTCAAGAATTCACAACCGTTCACGAAATCGTATCCCCTGCATCCGATTTTGAAATCTAACAATCCCCAAACCAGACGCGCCCAATGCCCCCAAAAAACTGGAGGGGGGACTTTCAGTATATTCTATTTTCGACTCTCCTTATTTCCGCTCTTCTCTGCCGCGAGCAGATCGGGTGCGGCACATGCCCGGTTCCACGCCGTCTCCGGCGTGCGGGCCGCATGTCTCCCGGGGATCGAGCAGCCAGTGCGCTGGCAGGGGTGGCCCCCGTCGCTCCCGGTCTGGTCGAGGACGGGTAACCAGTTGAACGGGAAAGAGCGATGAACGAGTCGAACGAACCGGGCGTGGGCAAGACGCTCGACGAAGACGGTGCCGACATCATCAACACCGCGCCGGTATCGGGCGCGGAGATCGGCGTGGAGGTCACGGGTGAGGCCGTCGCGCTGACGAACCTCTCCAGCATCGCGGGCGGCGATCAGGGCGTGCTCGCCCAGCCCTCCGCCACGGGGCTCGCGCTCGACAATGCGGGCAGCATCGAGGGCGGCTTCAACGGCGTGAACCTGCTCGGCGAGGATGCCAGCCTCGCCAACGGCCCCGCCGGCCTCATCGCCTCCGACAGCCGCGCCGTGAACATCGGCGCCGACGGTGCCGCACTCGTGAACGATGGTGCGATCCTCGGCACCGGCGACCAGCGCAACGGCACCGTCTATCTCGACGGCAATGTCGACGACGCGACCGTCACCAATAACGGCCTCATCGATGCCGGCCCCGGCAATATCGGCGACGGTATCTCGCTGCAGGTCGGCGTCGCATCGGAGGACGCGCTCTCCGACGGTATCGTCATCGAGAACGCCGGCAGCATCGCCGCGCGCGGCACCGCGCCCTTCGAAGGCGGGCGCACCACCGGCAACGGCTCGAGCGGCCTGCGGGTCTTCAACGGCTCCGGCGAGGAGGAAGCGACCCTCAACGCCACCATCAGCAACACGGGCTCCATTACCTCCGAGGCGACCGCGGGCTTTCTCGGCGGCCTCGTCTCCGAGGACGGCGTGGCCTTCAACGGCACCATCGACAATGACGGGCTGATCGCCGGCCCGCAGAACGGCCTCTACATCGGAGACGCCAGCCACGACCTCACCATCGAGAACAGCGGCACCATCAGCTCCGGCAGCCGCGCGGTGAACCTCGACGGCGACAACGTCGTCTTCGACAATACCGGCACCGTTCTCGGCACCGGCGATCAGCGCAACGGCACCGTCTATCTCGACGGCACCGCCGACAGCATCACCGTCGCCAACAGCGGCACCATCGATGCGGGCTTCGGCAACACCGGCTCCGGCGTCTCGGTGCAGGTGGGCACCGCGGCCGATCCCACGGCCGAGGCCATCACCGTCACCAACAGCGGCACCATCGACGGGCGCGACAGCGCCGGCAGCGAGACCCCGGGCGACAGCGCTGGCATCCGCTTCTTCAACGGCGCCGGCGAGGATGGCGGCAGCGTCACCGCCACGCTCGAGAACAGCGGCACGATTCGCTCCGAGAGCAATGCGGGCCTCCTGATCGAGGAGGGCGTGAGCTTCGAGGGCAGCTTCGCCAATGCCGGCATCGTCACCGGCGCCACGGCGGCGATCGACGCCTCCGGCAGCACCGGCAGCCTCGCGGTCACCAACACCGGCCTCCTCCTCGGCGACGTCTCCCTTGGCGACGGCAACGACATCCTCGACACCGGCGCAGGCCGCGTCCTAGGCGCCATTGATCTCGGCGCGGGCAACGACGTCTTCGCCGGCAGCGTCGCGGGCGAGACCGTGGACGGCGGCGCGGGGATCGACCGGCTGGACCTCTCCGCCGCCACCGGCCCCCTCAGCATCACCATCGACGGCACCGGCGCGGGCCAGGTGGTCGAGGAACGCGCCTTCGCGGTCGCCCATGACGACCAGCCACTGGCATCGCTCACCACCGATCAGAGCCCCGAGGACCTCCTCGCCGAGGCGCTCGCCGGCAATCTCTACTACAACATCCACACCACCAGCTTCCCCGGCGGCGAGATCCGCGGCCAGCTCGACACCGTCGTCTCAGACGAGACCGGGCCGGACGGGGTGCGCACCATCGTGCTCGAAGCGGGCCTCGACGCCTCCCAGGAGCCCGGGCCCACCAGCGACTCCGATGCCACCGGCTCCGGCCGCGTGACCATCACCGTCGCCGCCGACGGCGCGATCAGCTACAGCTCCGCCCTCACCGTCACCGGCCTCGCCACCGCGACGCTCCTGCCGGTGGCCGGCGTCAGCTCCATCCACCTGCACAACGCCCCCGCCGGCGTGAACGGCCCCGTCATCACCGACATCGTCCAGGATGCCGGCGGCGACGTGACCGGCCTCGCCCTCGACCCCGCCGACGACACCGGCGACGGCAACGTGTTCGACGAGGCGGTCGAGACCACCACCTTCACCGGCATCGAGGAGATCACCGGCTCCGGCGGGGCGGACACCATCATCGCCGCCGGCCCCTTCGCCAATCTCATCGAGGGCGGCGCGGGCGACGACTTCATCGCCGGCGGCGGCGGCACCGACACGCTGGACGGCGGCGACGGCATCGACACCAACAGCTTCACCGGCATCGGCGCCGAGGTGGTGGCCGATCTCGCCTCCGGCAGCGCCTCCTACCAGCCCGCCCCCGGCGTCACGGTCTTCGAGAACTTCTCCAACTTCGAGAACCTCGACGGCTCGGCCAATGACGACCAGCTCTTCGGCGACGGCGGCGCCAATGTGCTCACCGGCAACGACGGCAACGACCTGCTCTCCGGCCGCGGCGGCAGCGACATCCTCGAGGGCGGCGACGGCGACGACATCCTCCAGGGCGGCGGCGGCAGCGACATCACCGATGGCGGCGCCGGCATCGACACCGCCGACTTCTCCGATATCGGCGTCTCCGTCGATGTCAGCCTCGCCCGCGGCGACGGCCAGTACGTCGTCAACGGCAACGCCATCCAGGACACGCTGATCGACATCGAGAACCTCACGGGTTCGGCCAATGACGACACGCTGGAGGGAGACGACGGCGAAAACCTCCTCGCCGGCGGCGCGGGGGCGGACACGCTCCTCGGCGGCGACGGTGCCGATATCCTCCGCGGCGACGGCGTGGGCGACGGCGAGGCCATCACCGTCTCCATCACCAACACCCTCGGCGAGGGCGGCACCTTCCTCACCCCGGTCTGGTTCGGCTTCCACGACGGCGCGAACTTCGACCTCTTCGACGCGGGCTCCGCGGCCAGCCTCGGCCTCGAGCGCCTCGCCGAGGACGGCTCCGTCGAGGGCATCGCGGCGGAGTTCAACCAGCAGGTCGGCGATGGCGGCATCGATGCCACCGTGATCGGCGGCGCCGGCGCGCCGGGCCCCATCGACCCGGGCGAGACCGCCACATTCACCCTAAACGTCAACCCCGATCAGGTCGGACAGGGCTTCTTCACCTGGGCCACCATGATCATCCCCTCCAACGACGCCTTCCTCGCGGTGCCGGACGACGCGCTCGCCGACCCGATCTTCGCCGCGGACGGCACCTTCCTCGGCCCGGTCACCATCCAGCGCTTCGGCTCGGACGTGCTCGACGCCGGCACGGAGGTGAACACCGAAGAGGACGCCGCCTTCCTCAACCAGACCGCGCGCGATGCGGGCGAGGTCGAGAACGGCGTGGTCGCCGCCCATCCGGGCTTCAACGGCTCCGAAGCCAACCCCGATGGCGGACCCGTCAACATCCTCGGCGGCACCACCGCCGCGGGCAGCGTGGTCGACCCGGTCGAGGGCGACTTCACCCGCAACGGCGGCAGCGAGCAGCTCCTCGAGATCGTCATCGACCGTCTGGCGGGCTCGGCGGACACGCTGAACGGCGGCGCGGGCGACGACATCCTCGAGGGCGGCGGCGGCCGCGACACCTTCGTCGTGGAGGAAGGCACGGGCGACGACACGGTGCTCGACTTCGTCGCCGGCGCCGCGGAGGGCGACTTCCTCGACGTCTCCGACATCTTCGAGGCGTTCGACGCGGTCCAGGACGCCGCCAGCGAGGTGGACGGCGACACCGTCATCGATCTCGGCAACGGCGACAGCGTCACCCTCGTCGATGTCGCCCTCGCCGACCTGGTGGAGGACAACTTTCTCTTCGAGGGCGATGCCCCCATCGACGACGACGACGACATGGACGACGATGACGACGACGACATGGTCGACGACGATGACGACGACGGCATGGTCATCGCCGGCGACGAGACCCTCGAAGGCGGCGCGGGCGACGACACGCTCGTGGTCGGCGACGACACGGTCGAGGTGCAGGGCGGCGCCGGCACCGACACCGCCATCTTCGACGTCTCCCTCGGCGGCGCCGATCTCGAGACCATCGATGGCGGCTTCCGCGTCAGCATCGCCGACCAGGAGGTGGACCTCTTCGATGTCGAGGTCTTCCAGTTCGACGATGCCACCCTCGAAGTGTCGCAGAGCGAGGAGGCCGCCCAGGTCTCGCGCCTCTACGACGCCGCCTTCGACCGCGAGGGCGATGTGGGCGGCATCAGCTTCTGGACCGGCGTCGCGGTCTCGGTCGGCATCGAGGCGGTGGCGGACGCCTTCATCGCCTCGGCCGAGTTCCAGGCGGTGTTCGGCGCCAACACCAGCGGCGACGCCTTCGTGGCCTCGCTCTTCGAGGTGGCGCTCAACCGCACCGGCAACGACGACGGGCTGGAGTTCTGGGGCGGCGCGCTCGCCTCGCCGGGCTTCGACGAAAGCGACCTGCTGCTCTCCTTCTCCGAGAGCCAGGAGCATCAGGAGCTGACCTTCGACAGCTTCGACGACGGGGTGCTGCTCTTCGTCTGACGGGCGCGAGCCTCATGGGGCTCCATCGGGTCCTGCCGGCTGCGCGCCGGGCAGGGCCCGCGATCCCGCGGCCCGGCCCTCCGCCGGGGCCGCCCACAGGGTCTCCCGGGGCGCGGCTCTTGTGCCCAGAGCGCCGGGCCCCGGGCGACGCACCCATCCGCGAGAGCGGGTGGGTGTACAGCGCGTTTTTTTGATTGTTTTACTGAGTTAATTTACCGCCATTTTGCGCCCGCGCCGGCCGTTCAGAACAGCCCCGCATCCTTCGCGATCATCGCCGCATGGGTCCGGTTGCGCGCCTCGATCTTGCGGCAGAGCGTCTTCACATGGAGCTTGATGGTCACCTCCTGCAGGCCGAGCTCGCGCGCGATCTCCTTGTTGGCGAGCCCGCGGCAGAGGCCCTCCAGCACCTGGCGCTCGCGCGGCGAGATGGCGGCCTCCAGCGGGTGCAGCTCCTCCTCCTCCCCCGCGGCGAGGAAGTCGAGCGGCGCGTACTTCTCCCCCATCGCCATGAATCTCACTGCGTTTACAAGGGACTTGGCGGCCATGGTCTTCGGCAGGAACCCCGCTGCGCCGGAGGCCAGCGCCGCCTGCGCGACGCTGCGATCCGCGATGCCGGACATCAGCGCGACCGGCTTGCCGGCGTTCAGGCTCAGCGCCTCCGCCAGCCGGTCGAGCCCGCTCATCCCCGGCATCGCATAGTCCAGCAGCACCAGGTCGAACGGCCCCTCCGCCCCGATCCGCTTGGCCGCCGAGGCATAGTCGTCCGCCACCGAGATCTCGAAATCGCCCTCGCGCTCGAGAAAGACAGTGAGCGTGTCGCGCACCAGCTCATGGTCGTCGGCGATCAGGATTTTCATGGCGTCTCCTCGCCGGGCGTTCCTGCCGGCATTGCCTCGGCCGGCGCCGCCAGGGCCGGCTTAGCGTGCGTGTCGCACCGGCGCCGGGCGGCGACAGCGCGGGCGATGGCTGCGTCAAGTCCCTCAGGACAAACGGGTTTTGCGAGGACGGCGTCGAACAGCGTCCCGGCCTTCCGCCGCTCCGCCAGCGCGGTGCAGAGCACGATCGGCAGCGCCGGCGCCGCGGCCCGGCCCGCGCGGGCGAGCGCTTCGCCGTCCATCTCCGGCATGTCGAAATCGGTCACCAGCAGCGCCCAGACCTCCGGATCCTCCTCGATCGCGGCCAGCGCATCGCGCGCATCCTCGCAGATCGTGACCTCCGCGCCGCGCCGCTCGAGCAGGGCCGCGATGCTCTGTGCCACGTCCTCGACATCGTCGCAGACGATGACCGGCGCGCCGGTCAGATCGAGCCGGCCCTCTGCCGCGCCGGTCGGGTGCGCGGGGGTCGCCTCCGGCGCCGGCTCCAGCGGCCAGTAGAGCGTGAAGGTGCTGCCCTCGCCGGGGGTCGACTGCACCCGGATCGCGCCGCCGATCTTGGTCGCGATGCCGGCCACCACGGCGAGTCCGAGCCCCGTTCCCCCATCCCCCTTGGTCGTGAAATAGGGCCGGAAGATCCGCGCCAGCCCCTCCGCATCGATCCCGGGCCCGGTGTCCCGCACGCCGATCACCGCGTAGCGTCGCCCGGCTTCGACGCTGCCGACAGCCATATCCGTCAACGGCTTAGCGAGCGTCTCCACCGTGAGGCTGAGCGCGATCTCCCCTGCCTGGTCCCCGATCGCATCGCGCGCATTGATGCCGAGATTGAGCACCACCTGCAGCAGATCCGTCGCGTCCGCATCCACGCTCGGGGTCTCGTCCGGCAGGCTGAGCGACACGGAGACGCTGGCCAGCGCGCCGGCGCGCAGCAGGTCCGCCGCCTCCCCCATCGCGGCACCGAGATCGACCGCGCGGATCTCGCTCGGCCGCCCGCCGAGATGCAGCAGGCGGCGCACCAGCCGGCTGGCGTTGCGCGCGGCCGCCTGCACGCGCTGCAGATGCGACTGCACCTCGCGCCCCTCCTCCAGATCCCCCTCCGCCAGCGAGGTCGAGGTGGTGATCACCGAGAGCAAGTTATTGAAATCGTGGGCGACACCGGCGGCGAGCTGGCCGATCGCCTCCTGGCGCTGGGCGCTCTGCAGCTGGTCGCGCAGGCGCGCGCGCTCGCGCTCGTTCTGCCGCCGCTCGCTGATATCCCGGCTCACGCAGACCAGCCCGATGCCGGGGAGATAGCTGAGCGAGACCTCCTGCTCCACCTCCGCGCCGGAGCGGCTGCGCCCGCTGATCTCCGTGCGCCAGGCGCCGGAGCGCCGGATCTCCGGCATGCCGACCCGCGTCAGATACTCCGCCTTTTCAGCGTCGTAGAGCGTGGTCCAGTGCCTGCCGAGCACCTCCCCCTCGCGCTCGTAGCCGAACATGGCGAGGTGGCTCGGGTTCATGTAGGTGAAGCGCCCCGCCTCGTCGGTCACCGCGATGCCGTCCTCGGTTGCGTCCATCGCGGCGGCGCGCTGGGCCAGGATCCGCTCGGTGGCCACGCGCGCCGTGATGTCCGTCGCGATCGAGACGGCGCCGCCATCGCTCGTCGCGCGGTCGCTCACCTGCAGCACGCGCCCGTCCGGCAGGGTCTCCTCGCGGTTCTGCTCGCCGCCGAAGAGCCGGTCCTGCCGGCGCCGGGCCCCCTCGGCCGCATCCGCCTCCGGATAACCGATGGCGAGGAGCCGCGCGCGCCAGGCCTCGGCAAATCGCACGCCGGGCAGGAACGGCGCCGCATCGGCCTCGAAGAAGGTCCGGTAGCGCGCATTGGCGAGCACGATGGTCCCGTGCGGGTCGAGCAGCAGAAAGCCCTCGGAGGTAGCGGAGAGCGCCGCGGTCAACCGCCGCTGCGCGAGGTCCCGTTCATCCGCCGCCGCGCGCTCGGCCGTGATATCCACCTGCGTCGCCACCAGATAGCGCGGCGGCTCCCCCGGCTCGCCGACCGCGAAGAGGGTGAGGCGGTTCCAGAAAAAAGACCCGTCCCGCTTGCGGTTACGGAGCTCGAAGGTGCCGTTGCTGCGGGTTGCCACGCAGTGGCGCAGGCGCAGGCGCTCGGGCGAATCCGCCTCCTCCGCCGAGAGGAAGCGGCAGTTGCGCCCCAGCACCTCGGCGCGCGCATAGCCGCTGAGCGCCACGAAGGCGTCGTTGACATAGACCAGCGGCGTTTCGGGGCTGCGCGCATCGGCGACGACGACACTCGCGCTCGAGCCCGCGATCACGCCTGCGAGCAGCGCGTTGCGTTCGCTGAGCGAGAGCGTGGCCAGCGCCTGCGCGGCGAGGATGGCGAGGCGGCTCAGCAGGTTCTGATCGTCCGGCGAGAAGCCCGCGTGCTCGCCGGTCAGGCACAGGATCGCTCCCGCCTCCCCATCGGGCAGCGAGATCGGCACGATCAGCAGGGCGCTGAAGCGCTGCAGCGGCGCCGGCATGGCGGGCCACCAGGTGAGCGTCGCGGCGTCGGCGGCGCGGATCGGGCGGCGCAGGCGCAGCGGTGCGGCGGGAAAAGACAGCCCAGCCAGCGTGCTGTCGGTGGCCTCCCGGATCTCCGCAGCCCCGTGCGCGCCGGCGATGAGTGCCACGAGATCGCAGCCGAGGCTGCCCTCGATGCTGCGCAGAAGCCGCGTCAGCGCCTCCGCCGGGCGCGCGGCATCGGTGATGGAGCTCAGCCCCTTGAGCAGCGCGTTCGATTCGCGCAGCGCTTCCGCCTCGCGCTCGCGCAGCACCTTGAGCTCGAAGAGCGCCTCGCGCAGCGTCTCGTCGTCGCCCTGCATCGCCTGCGGTCCCCGCTCCTGCCCACCGGTTCGCGCCGATGGCGCGGCCGGGTGCCGGCGCGCCTTCAGCGAGCGAAGCTAACGCACGAAATCATTAGGTTTCCGTGGCGATTGACGCCGTCCATCGCGGCACCCTGCTCGCCGAAGCTGAAAATGCCGAGGGCCGGGGCGCCATCCAGCGCCGCATCGAGGTCCTCGGCCGCGCGCGCCATGCCGTCGCCGAGTGCGAGCATGCAGCCCGCGCAATAGACGACCAGCGCGCCCGCGACCGATCCGGGCGCGAGCCGGCCGCGCTGGGCGGCCAGCCGCGCGACCCGCCCGGCGCGCGTGGCCAGGCTCTCGGGCGAGCCGGTCATCAGCTCCAGCCGCTCCCCCTCCCCGACACCGGCGAAGAGCTCGACCCCGCCATCCGCATGCAGGCTCGCGGGATGGGCGAGCAGGTAGAACGGCACGTCGCCGACATCGCCGAGGCGCCGGCCGAAGGGGTGAAAGGTGCTTTCCGACAGGATGTTAGCGGGATAAGCGGACCCCGTCGCGGCGACCGCGCCGCCGGTCCAGCCCGCATAGACCTCCGCGGCCGGGCGGTGGTCGATCTCCAGCACGCGCCGCCCCTCCACCCGCGTGGCGATCCCGCTCGCCGTCGCCGGCGCATAGCCGCTCTGATAGGCCCAGGAGAGCGGGCGCGAGGGGAAGAGCACCGAGACGATAGCGCCGCCACCGAGCGCGGTGTCGCGGTCATAGACCTGCCAGCGCCCGCTCAGATCGTTGTCCGCCGCACTGCCGCCCAGGATGGGCGTGTGCGGGCCGACAACCGCTTCGATCCCGGCGAGGAGCGCCTCCTCGCAGCCGGGCGCCGCAGTGAGCCACACCAGCGCCGGCGCCTCCCCGGGCCGGCCGGCCGCGGCGAGCGCGTCCTGCGCCGCCCGGCTGCCCGCGGCGACCGGGTCGTCGCCCGGATCCGCGATGCCGGTCCCGTAGGCGCCCTCGCTATCCCACAGCGCGAAGAGACCAAGACCCGCATCGGCATCCGCCAGCATACGCCCGCCGGCCATCACGCCCCGGCAGGAGGTGCCGCCGTGGAGCGTGCGCACCCCACGCTCCGCGGCAGCAGCC
>JBCBWF010000497.1:0-3526 GCA_039817245.1 Pseudomonadota bacterium
AGTCGGAAATCGATGCGTTCGGGATCGCATTCGACGGCGAGGCAGCTCGCCCCGGCGAACACCGCGGCCAGAGGCTGTGCGCCGCCCATCCCGCCCAAACCCGCGGTCAGGATCCATTTTCCGGTCAGATCGCCGCCATAGTGCTGACGACCGGCCTCGGCGAACGTCTCGTAGGTGCCCTGCACGATCCCCTGCGTGCCGATATAGATCCACGAGCCCGCGGTCATCTGGCCGTACATCATGAGCCCGACCCGATCGAGCGCGTTGAAATGGTCCCAGGTGGCCCAGTGCGGCACGAGGTTGGAGTTCGCGATCAGCACCCGCGGCGCATCCGCATGCGTCTGGAACACCCCCACCGGGCGGCCGGACTGCACGAGCAGCGTCTCCTCCTCGCCGAGGGTCTTGAGGCTCTCCAGGATCTGGTCGAAATCGCTCCAGCTCCGCGCCGCGCGCCCGATCCCGCCATAGACCACCAGCTCGCCCGGGTTCTCCGCCACATCCGGGTCCAGGTTGTTCTGGATCATCCGGAAGGGGGCCTCGGCGGCCCAGCTCCGGCAGCTCAGCTCCGGCCCCGTCGGCGCGCGCACGGTCCGCGCATTGGCAAATCGGTCGACACTCACGGGTCTCTCCTCCCCATCACGCGGTCTCCAGCGGCAGATCGGCGCCCGCCGCCGCCGCCAGCGCGCCGCTCGCGGCCAGCCGCGCCGCGGTCTCGATATCGCCGGTCAGCGGCCGGTCCGCGCCCAGCGGCGCCACCGCCGCGCGCACCGCCGCCACCGCCCGGCGCAGCGGCGCCGAGGTGGCGAGCGGGGCGCGAAACTCCACGCCCTGCGCCGCGCAGAGCAGCTCGATCCCCAGGATCCGCGTGCAGTTGTCCGCCATTGGCCCCAGCCGGCGCGCGCCATGGGCCGACATCGACACATGATCCTCCTGGTTGCAGGAGGTCGGCGTGCTGTCGATCGAGCACGGGCTCGCCAGCGCCTTGTTCTCGCTCATCAGAGCGGCCGAGGTGACCTCGGCGATCATGAAGCCCGAATTCAGCCCCGGCTCCGGCGTGAGAAAGGGCGGCAGGTCGAAGGAGAGCGTCGGGTCCACCATCAACGCCACGCGCCGCTGCGCGATCGCCCCGATCTCGGCCACCGCCAGCGCGATCTGGTCCGCCGCAAAGGCCACCGGCTCCGCGTGGAAATTGCCGCCCGAGACGATCTCGCCCGTCCCCGGCTCCACGATCGGATTGTCCGTCACCGCATTGGCCTCGACCGTCAGCGTCGCCGCCGCCTGGCGCAGCAGGTCCACCGCGGCCCCCACCACCTGGGGCTGGCAGCGGATGCAATAGGGATCCTGCACCCGACTGTCCCCCTCGCGATGGCTCTCGCGGATCTCGGAGCCTTCCATCAGCGCGCGCATGCCCGCGGCCACCTCGATCTGCCCGCGATGCCCGCGCAGCCGGTGGATCTCCGGGCGCAGCGGCGCGGTCGAGCCCATGATCGCATCCGTCGAGAGCGACGCGGTCACCAGCGAGGCCTCCGCCGCGCGCCAGGCCCGCCAGAGCCCGTCGAGCGCCAGCGCGGTGGAGAATTGCGTGCCGTTGATGAGCGCGAGCCCCTCCTTCGGCCCCAGCGCGATGGGCGCGAGCCCCGCCGCCGCGAGTGCCTCCGCCCCCGGCATCCGGCGGCCCTCGTACTCCGCCTCGCCCTCGCCGATCAGCACCGCCGCGAAATGGGCGAGCGGCGCGAGATCGCCCGAGGCGCCCACCGAGCCCTGCCCCGGCACCACCGGCGTCACGCCGCGCGCGAGCAGCCCCTCGATCAGCGCCACCACCTCCCAGCGCACGCCCGAGGCGCCGCGCCCGAGCGACAGGAGCTTCAGCGCCAGCATCAGCCGCACCACGCCGGCCTCCACCGGCTCGCCCACGCCCGCGCAATGCGAGCGGACGAGGTTGCGCTGCAGCGCCGCCGTATCCCCCGGCGCGATCCGCACGCTGGCGAGCTTGCCGAAACCGGTGTTCACCCCGTAGACCGCGGCCTCGCCGCCGGCCGCCGCGGCCACCTGCGCGGCGGAGGCCTCCACAGCAGCCCGCACGCCCGGCTCGAGCGCCGCCGCCCCGCCGGCGCGCACGGCCACCAGATCCGCGAGGCGCGCCGCGCCGGGGCGCAGCACCGTCACTCCACGCCCCCGAAATAGCGCCGATGCAGCGGGTTGAAGCCGATCCGGTAGGCCAGTTCGTCGGGATGCGCCACATCCCACACCGCCAGATCCGCGCGCATCCCCGGCGCCACGACGCCCGCATCCTCGATGCCGAGCGCGGTGGCCGCATGCCGCGTCGTCCCCGCCAGCGCCTCCTCGGGCGTCAGCCGGAAGAGCGTGCAGGCCATGTTCATCGCCAGGAGCAGCGAGGCCATCGGCGCCGAGCCCGGATTGCAGTCCGTCGACACCGCCATCGCCGCTCCCGCCCGGCGCAGCGCCTCCACCGGCGGCGCCTGCGTCTCGCGGAGCGTGTAGTAGGCGCCCGGCAGCAGCACCGCCACCGTGCCCGCCCGCGCCATCGCCTCGACGCCCGCGTCGTCGAGATACTCCAGATGGTCCGCCGAGAGCCCGCAATGCTCCGCCACCAGCGCCGCGCCGCCGAGATTGGAGAACTGCTCCGCATGGAGCTTCACGGGCAGCCCCAGCCGGCCCGCCGTGTCGAACACCCGCTCGGTCTGCGCGCGCGTGAAGCCGATGCCCTCGCAGAACCCGTCCACCGCATCGGCCAGCCCCTCCGCGGCGGCGGCCTCCAGCGCGGGCAGGCACACCTCGTCGATATAGGCATCCGCCCGGCCGGCGAATTCGGGCGGCACCGCATGCGCGCCCAGAAAGCTCGTGCGCACATGCACCGGGCGCACGGTCGCGATCCGGCGTGCGGCGCGCAGCATCCGCAGCTCGGTCTCCACATCGAGCCCGTAGCCGGACTTGATCTCGATGGTCGCCACGCCCTCGGCGATCAGCGCATCCACCCGCGGCAGCGCATCGGCCACCAGCACATCCTCGCTGGCCGCGCGCGTCGCCGCCACGGTCGAGAGGATCCCGCCGCCGGCGCGCGCGATCTCCTCATAGCTCGCCCCCTGCAGCCGCAGCGCGAATTCCCGCGCGCGGTTGCCGGCGGAGACGATGTGCGTGTGGCACTCGATCAGCGCGGGCGTGACCAGCCGGCCGCCCAGATCGCGCTCCACCATATCGCCAAGGTCGCGCGGCACCGCGCCGTCGGGCCCCACCCAGAGGATCCGCCCGCCGGAGACAGCCACCGCGCCCCCCTCGATCAGCCCGTATCCCGGCGCATCGGGCGCGAGCGTGGCCACACGGACGTTGCGCAAGAGCTCTGCGGGCATCGGCACCGGCCCCCGGTTGATAAATGCTCTGATATCGCGTTTATGTGTGCACATAATAGGCCTGTCAATCGGGATCGGGAGCCAGCGATGCAAATGCTCTGGGCACGGCACTGCCTCACGGCGGAGGGATGGCGCGAGGAGTGCGCGTGGGCCTCGGC
>JBCBWF010000224.1:0-8261 GCA_039817245.1 Pseudomonadota bacterium
CTCATCGTCTTCGAGGTCTGGTGCGCCGCGCCGCGCAGCCGCGACCGCGTCCGCCGCTTCCTCGCCGATGACAGTTACGCCCGCACCTACCGCACCCTCCTGGAAAAGGCCCTCGACACGCTCGACACCTGGCTCTGCACCGACACCGAACGCGCCCTCCCGAAAACTTCCTTCCGCCGCGCTTGGACCCCCGTACTCCACGACCGTTGCCTGCTATTTGCCGCTCTCTACCCTTTCGCAATTCTGATCCTCTTCTGGGCCGCAACTGGCGCCGAGGGCCGCATCGGCAACATCCCGGTGCTCAATGAGGGTGTGCCAAACTGGCAGCGATGGGCGACAATCGGTGGTCTTGCCCTCTCAATCCTCTTAGCGTTCAACGCGGGGACGATCGCCGAGAGGATGGGACCCGGGCGATGGTCGGCTTTGGTCCAGTCTCTGGTCTTCTTGGTCGCACTTGCGTTCGCATTCGCATTCGCATTCGCATTCGCATTCGCTAACGCTGGCACAGGCGCTGGTGCACTCGCAGTCGCAGTCGCAGTCGCGTTCGCAGTCGCGGTCGCAGTCGCAGTCGGAAGCGCAGTCGGAAGCGCAGGTGTTCGAGCAATCGCTGTCATGTTCTGGAGACCGCGTCCGGACATAGCCTATCTCCTCCTCACGGGCTGTCTGCTCGCTTTCCTCGCGTTCGCGGCGGCGCGGCCCGGAGGCGTCGACGACCAGGGAGCCTCCCTCATCGCGTTCGTCGGCGTGTTGCCGCTAGCAAACGCCTTTTTCGATTCCCTGTCGATCGGGCTCACGCGCTATGCGCTGCGCCATGCACTCAGGCTGCAGGGGGCCTGGGCCGTGATCGTCGCCAGCGCGGATCTGCTCGCCGCCCTCGCCCTCTTCATCGCCCTCAAGGTCGCGGCCCTCGCCATCGTGCTGGGCCTGAACCTCGCCGCCGGCGGCGGCCCGCAAGACGGCGTGCTGGACCTGCTGGCCCTCTTCACCGACATGCGCGCGCATCCGCAGGACTACTGGTGGCTCTATCTCGGCTTCGCGACGACCCTGCTGCCGACGCTCGCGCACGGCTTCATCGCGCTCTGGTCCGTCGGCGCCTGGCTGCCGCAGCGGGCCGGGGCCGCGCTCGCCGGGCTGATCCCGCGGATGGAGCGCGACAAGATCGACGCCACCGTCGCTGGCTTCTTCGTGCCGCTCTATGCCACCCTCGCCGTCTTCCTGCCCGTCTTCCTCGGCTGGCTCGCCTGGCGGGGCCTCGTCGCCGTCTACCCCGATGCCGCCTGGTCCCTCTTCCGCCTCCTCACCGGCATCGCGGGCTGGGCGGATGCGGCCTGGAGCGGGGCCGGGCCCTGAGCGCGCCCCGCGTTTCGTTGCAGTCGGGCACGAAAACGTGAGGCTCTGACTTGAGCGCCTCTCCGCGCGCCTTATCATTCGCGCTCTACGGGAGGGCATGATGGCCGAGCGGTTCAGCGCCGAGACAGCGACAGCCGAGACGACGCCGGATCCGGTGGCCGAGCCGCCGGCCGAGGCCGAGGCGCGCCTCTATGCCTGCTTCCGCCGCCTCGGGATCGCCTTCACCCATCACGCGCACCCCCCCTTCTTCACCGTCGAGGACAGCCGCGGCCTGCGCGACGGCATGCCCGGGGCCCACACCAAGAACATGTTCCTCAAGGAGAAGAAGGGCGGCCTCTGGCTCGTCACCTGCGACGAGGACCGCCAGATCCGCATCCGCGATCTGGAGAAGGCGGTGGGCGCCAAGTCCATGAGCTTCGCCCGCCCCGAGCTTCTCGCCGAGGCGCTCGGCGTGCGCCCCGGCGCGGTCACCCCGTTTGCGCTCCTGAACGACACCGCGCACCGGGTGCGCTTCGTGCTCGATCCGGGCCTCGAGGCCGATGCGCTCGTGAATGCCCATCCGCTCCACAACGAGGCGACCACCGCCGTGAGCCCCGCGGGGCTCGCGGCCTTCCTCGCCGAAACCGGTCACACCCCGCTGCGCATCGATTTCGATGCGCTCGAAGCCCGCGCCCGCGCCGCCGCCCAAGCCGCGGAGGAAACCCCGTGAGGGCGCTCCCGCCATTGCGCCTCCACAGGGCGCGGTCTATCGCAGGTCGGATGCAGCGATAACCGAGGACAGATGATGATCGAGCTAGGCAAGACCGCCTCCCAGGGCGCCCCGGGACAGGCGACGGGCGCGAAGGCCGGGGGCGTGATCGACACCTCCGACCAGCGCTTCATGCAGGATGTCGTCGAGGCGTCGACGCAGCGCCCGGTGATCGTGCTCCTCTGGTCGCCCATCGATCAGCTGAGCCGGACGCTGGCGGGCGCGCTGGAGAAGGAGGTCGCGGTCTATGGCGACGCGATCGGGCTGGCGCGGCTCGATATCGACCGCAACCCGATGGTGCAGGAATCGCTGAGGCTCACCGAATTCCCCGCCGCGGTGGCTTTCCACCAGGGCCAGGGCGTCGGCGGCTTCCAGGGCATGCCCGGGCCGATGCAGGTCAAGGAATTCGTGAAGCGCATCGCCGAGGCCTCCGGCGCGCAGGGCGGGGGCGGGCTCGCCGAAGCGCTCGATGCCGCGGACCAGATGCTGGCGGCGGGCGCCATCCAGGACGCAGGCCAGACCTATGCCGCGGTGATGGCGGAGGAGCCGGAGAACCCGCGCGCCATCGGCGGGCTCGCCCGCGCGCTCCTCGCCCTCGACCAGCCGGATCAGGCGCGCGAGGCGCTCTCGCGCGCGCCCGACGCGCTGGCAGACGACCCGGCCATCGCCGCCGCGCGCGCCGCGATCGAGCTCGCCGAGCAGGCCGCCGGCGCGGGCGAGGCCGGCGAGCTCCGCGCCCGCCTCGCTGCCGATCCCGCCGATCTGCAGGCCCGCTTCGACCTCGCCGTGGTGCTGAGCGCGCAGAACGATGCGGACGGCGCGATCGACGAGCTCCTAGAGCTCTTCCGCCGCGACCGCGAATGGAACGACGGCGCGGCCAAGACCCAGCTCTTCAAGCTCTTCGACAGCCTCGGCGCGGCCGATCCGCGGGTGCACCGCGCCCGGCGCCGGCTGAGCTCGATGATCTTTTCCTGAACGATCCGGAGCGGACAGCGCGCGCGCCGCACACAGATATCCGGCATGGGGGGCAGGTGTCCCCCGGCCACATCGTGCCCCGGCCGCCACGCAGCGCCGCGGGCCGCCCGAGAAGGAGACTGAATGGCCCGCCGCTTCTCGCCCGCCGATCTTCCGGAGGTCATCCCGATCTTTCCGCTGCCCGGCGCGCTGCTCCTGCCGAGGGCCCGCCTGCCGCTCAACATCTTCGAGCCGCGCTATCTCGCCATGCTCGACGACACGCTGCGCTCCGATCACCGGCTGATCGGGATGATCCAGCCCTTTCCGGATTCCGGCCAGCCGCCGCGGCTGCACAAGATCGGCTGCGCCGGCCGGGTGACCTCGCTGTCGGAGACGGAGGACGGACGCTACCTGATCGCGCTCACCGGGATCAGCCGGTTCCGCATGCGCTCCGAGCTCGACGGCTTCACCCCCTATCGCCGGATCAAGGTGGACTGGACCGACTTCCACCCCGATCTCGGCACCACCGAGAACGCGGACGGGTTCGAGCGCGACGACTTCATGCAGCTCCTGCAGCGCTACTTTGCCTCGGCCAACCTGTCCTCGGACTGGGACGCGATGCGCGATGCGGATGAGGAACTGCTGGTCAACTCGCTCTCCATGATGTGCCCCTTCTCGGTGGAGGAGCGCCAGGCGCTCTTGGAAGCCCCGCGGCTTTCGGACCGGTTCGAGACCCTGCAGGCGCTGATGCAGTTCGCCATCGCCTCCGGCGGCAGCGACAACCAGGTGCAGTGAGGCGATGGCGATGAACGAGAGCGCCGGCGAGCCGGCCGCCAAGCCCGACACGCCCGGGACTGCCGGCCCGGCGTCGCCAGGAACGCCCGGCGCGAAGGCCAGCGGCGCCGGGACGCCGCCCCCGGCGGGTTCACCGCGCGCCGATGCCGAGGCCCGGCGTCAGCGTTCCCACCTCGCGCCCCCGCAACACGCGGCGCTCGCCACCAAACCGGGGCCACGGATGCTGGAGGCGCTGGTCTGCCCGCTCACGGGGGGGCGGCTCGTCTACGACGCGAGCGAGCCTGCGCTCATCTCCAAGGCCGCGGGGCTCGCCTTCCCCATCCGCTCCGGCATCCCGATCATGCTGGTCGACGAGGCGCGCAAGATCGAGGACTAGAGCGGCGCCCGACCGGGCTGAGCGGCACCCTCACCCCCCTGCGCTCGCGCCCACCCACGTCATCGTGGACCGCGATCCATGAACGCTGGGTAACCATGATGTTGCTGATTGGCGGCCGCACGATCGTGCTGCATGTTCACAGTATGTTCTTAGCTCGCCTGCCACAATGACGTGGGAGGGCGCGGGCGCAGGAGCGATGTGAAGCCGCCCGCCTCACCCCCGGCCGGTCCTCCCGGTCCACCCGTCAGTTTGATTGTTTTACTGAGTTAATTGCCCGGGGTTTTGCGCCTGGGCCTGCCCTGAAACCGACCGCTTGCGCCGGCCGAACCAAGGGCGCCCGCCCGGCGGATCAGAGCAGCAGCACCCAGTCGCCGCTGCCGAGTTCCTGCGCCAGCCCGTCGAAGCGCGCCGTGTTCTCCACGTTCTCGGCGCTGTCGACGAAGAAGGCGAGCATGTCGACCCGGTCCACGCTGCCCTCGTCGAGCAGACCAACCCAGAAGTCGATCCCGTCCGCCTCGCCCGCACGCCCGAGCACGTTCTCATAGAGCTGGCCGACCAGATCCTCCGAAGGCAACACCTCCGGATCCCCGAAACGCGCCTCGAACTCGTCCGACAAGAGGAAGAATTCGGTGAGACCATCTTTCCCGCCCGCCCCGTCAAAGGCATCGATCCAGAAGTTCAGCCCGTTCTGATCCGGATCCCGCCCGAATGTCGCCGTGTACAGGCGCGCGACGAACAGCGCCTGATCGGTCCCGCTAAAGGCCTCCTCCGCCGAAGCAAAGGCCGCCTGTAAGGCAATCCCGTCCCCGGTACTGAAACGAAGTGCGTCCACATCCACGAAGACGGCGTTCTCGTTGAAGTAGATCTGCTCCAGCGGCACTTCGAGCGTGTTGCTGTCCTCCACGACCTCGATATCGAGGATCGGCAGTACAGTTCCGTCCACATCCGTGAACACATAGCCATTGAAGGTCGGCACATTCGCGAAGGACGAGAACCGCGTGTCATCGATGGTGTAGATGATCGTATCGTCCGTGATGTCGAAATCCGCATTCACGGTCGCGAAGCCGCCGGGCAGGTCGAACTGGGCCACATCCTCGAATTCGATGCCCTCGCCCACCACCGCGGTCTGCGGCTCGATCAACGGGGTCTGAAAATCGGGAACGAAGATCTCGAGCAGAAGGGTCTGATCGGAAAACGACATCGTACACGCGGCTCCTTTGACGCTGGATACTCACGCCAAAAGACAACGGGCCGCCGCCCGAGGCAACGGCCCGCCTGTCATACTACGGGACGAAAAACTCAGGCCGATGCGCCCGGTGCCGCCTTCGGCTTGTAGTTGGTCTTCTCGGCGATACGGGCCGATTTACCGCGACGCGCGCGCAGATAGTACAGCTTGGCGCGGCGCACCTGGCCGCGGCGCACCACCGTGATCGCGTCGATATTCGGCGAGTGCAGCGGGAAGACACGCTCGACACCCTCGCCGAACGAGATCTTGCGCACCGTGAAGGAGGCGTTGAGGTTCGCACCGCCGCGCCGCGCGATGCACACACCCTCGTAATTCTGCACACGGGTGCGCGTGCCCTCGGTCACCTTGTAGCCCACGCGCACCGTGTCGCCGGGCGCGAAATCGGGAATTTCCTTCGCGAGCGCCGCAATATGTTCGGCCTCGATCGTCTGAAGCAGGTTCATCTTGTGTCGTCCTTCTCTTGCCCGCCATCGAGTGCGGTGTTGCGCGCGTCCGATTGCTCTGCTGCTCCTTCCGGGTCCCTATAGGCCCGCCAGAGGTCGGGACGACGTTCTTCGGTCAGCCTTTCGGCCTCGTTCCGGCGCCAGTCGGCGATGCGGGCGTGATGACCGGAGAGGAGCACCTCCGGGATCGACCGCCCTTCCCACGCCTGGGGCCGGGTATAGTGCGGATGCTCCAGGAGCCCCCGCGCGAAGCTTTCCTCCTCCGCCGAGGCGGCGTTACCGAGCACGCCGGGCCTCAGCCGGATGGTGGCGTCGAGCACGGCCATCGCCGCAATCTCTCCGCCCGTCAACACAAAATCGCCGACGGAGACCTCGATCAGGCCCCGCGCGTCGATCACCCGCTGGTCGATCCCCTCATAGCGCCCGCAGACGAGCGTGAGCGCCGGCCCCTCTGCCAGCCGCGTCGCCATGGCCTGATCGAAGCGCTGTCCCCGCGGCGAAAGGCAGAGGACCGGGCCCGGCGCGCCCTGGCCGGCTGCGAAATCGATCGCGCGCGCCAGAACATCCGCCTTCATGACCATGCCGGCGCCACCGCCCGCAGGGGTGTCGTCGACCGTGCGGTGCTTATCGCGGGCAAAGCGGCGGATGTCCAGAGCCTGCAGCGCCCAAAGCCCTTCTTTCAGGGCCTTACCGGTCACACCTTCCTCGAGCGGGCCGGGAAAAAGGCCGGGGAAGAGCGTCAGCACCGTGGCCTGAAAGGCGCCAGGCCTGGTGCGGTCCTGCATCAGCGGGCGCGGCGTGGTGGAGACGCGCGGCTGGATCATGCCGGCGGAGCGCGGCGGCGGGCGCTCGGTCATTCCGCGTCCTCCCCCAGCCCCATCTCACGCCAACCGGAGCCCGGTCGCTGGCGGGGGCGCTCATCCTCCTCCGGGCCGTCGTCGAGCAGGCCGGGCGGCGGATCGGCCACGATCCGCCCGCGCTCGAGATCGATGGTCGGCACCACCGCGCGCGTGAAGGGCAGCATGATGCCCCCGCACGCGCCCTCCAGCTCCAGCAGATCGCCCGCCCCGTGATCGTGGATCGCGCGCACGCGCCCGAGCGGCGCACCGCCGGTGTCCTGCACCGAAAGCCCAATCAGGTCAGCGTGGTAGAACTCGTCATCGCCGAGGGCGGGCAGCCGGTCCCGCGGGACGCAGAGCCGCGTGCCCTTCAGCGCCTCCGCCGCCTCGCGCGTCGGAACCCCCGAAAGCCGGGCCGCGAACCCGCCCTTCACCGCACGCGTGATGGTGATCTCGAAAGCCCGCGCCCCGTCCTCGGTGAAGAGCGGGCCGTAGTCGGCGATCGCTTCCGGCTCGGCGCAGAACGACTTGATCCGCGCCTCCCCCTGCACGCCGAAGGCCCCGGCCACGGCGCCGACGCAGAGATAGGCGGTGTCGTCCGCGGCCTTCAACGGGCCCAGCCAGGCCCGTGCGCGCCGCGGACGAACGGCGTCACTTCTTGTGGTACATCATGACGTTGTCGTACTCGCGGGCCAGCTTCTGGTTGAACCAGCCGATGGTCTCCACGCGCTGCTTCTTGGACGGCGCCGGGTCGTTGATATAGACCTTGCCCGCTTCCACGCCGGTCAGCACGACGATATGGGGCACGCCGTCCCAGTAGCCCGCGCACCAGAACGGGCCGTAATTCCGAAGAAACACCTCGAGCTGCGAGTCGGTGAGCTTGTCCTTCGGCGTCTTGATGGACTGCAGGCCCTCGGCCTTCGCCAGATTGATGAACTCCGGCACCGTGATGCCGTTGTTCTGCTTCCACTTTTCGGGCAGCCCCTCGCGCGGCCCGATGATGTGGTAGTACGCGACCATGCAGGCCGAGGCGTACCAGCAGGACATATTGCGCTGCTGGGTAACCATCGGCACATCCAGTTTCACACCCATTCTTCACCCCTCTTTTCATCAAAGATAGGGCAAGAATAGCGGTCGAACCGGTAGCAAAATGTGACATCGCATACTCCGACGACAATTTGCCGTTGTGTGCTTACTCGGCCGCCGCGCCCTCCTCGGCCGGCGCCTCCGCCGGCGCTTCGGCAGCCTCTTCGGCGGCGGCCTTGGCGGCTTCCTCGGCGGCGAGGCGCTTCTCCTCGCGCTCGGCCGCGCGCTCCTGCGCCTTCTTGCCGGGCTCGGCCTTCTGCGGGTTGCTGCGCGCGGGCCGCTTGCGCAGGCCGGCGGCGTCGAGGAAGCGCGCCACGCGGTCGGTCGGCTGGGCGCCCTGGCTCAGCCAGTGCTGCACGCGCTCCACATCCATCTGCACGCGCGCCTCGCTGTCCTTGGGCAGAAGCGGGTTATAGGTGCCCAG
>JBCBWF010000485.1:0-3678 GCA_039817245.1 Pseudomonadota bacterium
GTTTCGAGAGCGTCGAGACCTATCTCGCGACGCGCTTCCACGAGCACGCCCATGCGACTGAGATCCCGGCCCGCCTCGGCATCGACTACGGCGCGAAGATCTTCGGCAACGAAGCCTATGCCAAGGGCGAGCTCTACGCGGAGCTGACCGCGGCCCTCCTCGGCGCCCATCTCGGCTTCGCGCCCGGCCACATCGATGACCACGCCGCCTATGTGCAATCCTGGCTCAAGGTGCTGCGCGGCGACAAGCGGTTCATCCTGAAGGCTGCGGCCGACGCGCAGCGGGGCGTCGACTACCTGCTCGACGCAGCGGAGCGAGGATGCTCTGCGGTCACGTCATGGGGTCGGGCGGGTGACCACGCTGCGGCCAGCCCGGCCCTGTCGGCCTGACTGCCTGCGACCGAGTGGGTTGCGCGGATGGGACAGTCGCGCGCTCATCGCCGCTGACCGAGCGCCGGATGACACGCGATCATGGCGTCGCGTTCGTCCAGGCCGTAGCCCTCGTCCCAACGCTTTTCCGAGTTCCCTGTCGACTGGCGGCCGGTCTCCCACGAGGCCGGCCATTTTCTGTCTGGGGCGCGAGCGCGCTCGGCTCGACCGTCAGTCGGCGGCCACGTAGCCGCGGCGGGCTTTCCTTGCCGCGTGCGTCCGGAGAGCGTCGAGCGCGCTCCCCTCGTCCGCGTGTTGCTCGATCCGGACGGTGCCAGGGCTTCCGATGCGGCCCCATTCGCGCATGACCGCCCATCCCCCGAAGAGCTCGCCCTGGAGCGACAGCCGGTAGAACCGGCGCATGTTTTGGGCCGGCTCGACCCGATGGAGCCTCATCGACGAGGGGAAGATCTCAGCCTGCATCCTGCCGCGCTCTCGATAGTGCCGTCACGAGCGCAGTATACCACATCTGGCGCCATCAGCCATCCGTCCCCCACACATGCAGACGCGAACGGAGCCTCTCGAGCGCGTGTCGATCGACGCTGCGCAACTCATCGGCAGAGACAGCCTTGCGTGGGACGCCAGCCTGTCGGCTCGAGCATCTGGCAGTCCGAACAGGCTCGGCTTGCTCTCCCACCCCTGAAGACCGGTCGCCCGCCACCCCGGCTCACGTCTCGACCTACGGGGACGCGGAAACCGGCCGCAACCGCGCGCCCGAAGAAATCTCCCCTGTCGGCTGCGCCGCCATTCCGCGCGGAGCAGAGTTCCCTGGGCCCGCGGTCCTCCACGCTGCTCCGGCCGCCCGGCTTTGCCGGCGGTGCTGGCCGGCCCCCGGTCCCCGCCCTGGTCCGACATCGCCGGGGCGACAGGCGCCCTGGCCGGATCAGAGGAGACCAGACCATGCCCGTCATCGGAACCTTCGAGAAGCTCGACGACGAGAGCTACACCGGCACGCTCAACACGCTGACCGTCGAGGCCGCCGCGCGGATCATGCCGGCCGACGACAAGCGCTCCGACAAGAGCCCTGACTACCGCGTCTACGTGAGGCGAGCCGAGATCGGTGCCGGCTGGTGCCGCACGGCGCAGGAGAGCGGCCGCGCCTACATCTCGATCTCGCTCGCGGCACCGGAGTTCGGCGCCGCACCGATCTATGCCTCGCTCGTCCAGGTCGATCCGCCCGAGGGCGAGGCCGATCCGGCGATCCCGCGCGGCCGGCAGCACCAGCTGATCTGGAACCCGCAGAACGGCGGCTGAGCCGGCACGCCCTGCCGGCGCCGCGGACAGCGGCGCCGGCCCCCATGGCGCGAGCGCCGCCGGGACGCCGTGGCTGCCGCCCGTTCACCGCCGGGTCGTGCATCCCGATGCCGGTCCTCCCCAGAGACCGTTGGCGCCGATTAGAGCTCCAGGAGCCGTTCGGCGACCGGCGTCGACTGGACGATCGACGAGTTGGTCGCGCCGAAGGGCACGATCCGGTCGATGACCGCCTCCATCTCGGCGACGTCGCGCACATGCGCGCGGGCGACGAAGCAGTCGTCGCCCGAGACCCGGTCGCAGGCAACGATCTGTGGCGTCGCGCGGATCGCCTCGATCATCTTGCCCATCTCGCCGGGCAGCGGTCTCGCGCGAATGACGACGGTCAGGCCGTAGCCGAGGCGTGCGGGATCGATCCGCGCGCCATAGCCCGTGATGACACCCCTGTCCTCGAGCCGCCGCACCCTGTCGGCCACGCTCGGCGCCGAGAGCCCCACGCGCCGGGCGAGCTCGGCCCGTGCGATCCGGGCATCGGTCCAGAGCTCGCGCAGGATCGCGGCGTCGATTTGGTCGAGACCGCTCTCACGGGATCGAAGGTCATTCGCTGGTTTTGCCTTCGGAAGGGCCTCAGAGTTCCTCGAAGACATATCCACCCTCCATATACGCTGCCGCGATCGCCTTTCATCATAGCGACATGACAGAGCACCGCCAGCCGCACGCTGCAACTCCGGACCCGCCGGGCGTCATGACCCGCATGGCCGAGCGCGTCCCGCCGCATGCCTGGTTCGCGGTCTCGGCCGTCTTCCACTATCTTGGGCCAGCCTTCGCGGTGCTGCTCTTCCCGGTCATCGGGGTACTTGGGGTCGCCTGGTTCCGGATCGCCTCGGCGGCCCTGGTCTTCGTGCCGATCACCCGGCCCTGGCACACCTTCCGGAACGCGACCCGCAGCGAGCGTCTCTTGCTGCTCGCCTTCGGCGGCTGCCTTGCGGTGATGAACAGCGCCTTCTACCTCGCGCTCGATCGGCTGCCGATCGCGCTCGTCGCGGCCATCGAGTTCGTCGGCACCATCGGGATCGCGCTCTGGGGACTGCGGACTGGGCGCAACACCCTCGCCTTCGCCCTCGCCATCACAGGGGTGACGCTGCTCATCGACATACCCTCCCTGTTCGCGGTCGGCGGCCCGGCGCTCACCTCCGATCTCCTCGGTCTCTTCTGGGCGGGGCTGAACGGCGCGCTCTTCGTGCTCTACATCGTGCTCGGGCACCGCATCTCGGAGGGCGGTGCCTCGGGCGGCGTGGAGCGGCTCGGAGCCGCGATGACGGCGGCCTTCCTCTTCGTCATGCCCATCGGCTTCCTGCAGGCGCTCGACGCCTTCGGCGCGCCCCTGCTCGTTCTCGCGGGGATCGGCGTCGGCATCTGCTCCTCCGTGATCCCCTATGTCTGTGACCAGCTCGCGATGTCGCGGCTGCCGCGCGCGAGCTTCGCATTCCTGCTCGCCCTCCTGCCGGCGACGGCGACCGTCATTGGCGTCGTCGTCCTCGGCCAGATCCCGAGCGTCGTGGACATGCTCGGCGTTGCTCTGGTCATGCTCGGCGTCGCGGTGCACCGGCCGGCCAGGATCTGACAGCGCCATCTGGAGGCGCTTGTGTTCAAGGCGCATTCGCCGACCGTCCATCGACCCTATGCGGTCGGCCAACCATCGGCGACAGGCTCCCGGACGCCCAGAGAGGCCTCGGGAGCCGCTGTCAGCGTCTGAGGTGGGGGGAAAGGCCGGCACGAAGAGTGCCCATGCCTCCAGGGGCGCTCCTGCGTTCTCTCTGAGGACGTTGAGCGCCAATGAGGGGCGGCGGCTTACGCTACGCTACGTGTTCCCCCAATCGACAACGTCCCCCATTGGAGAAAGCCTGGCCGACGCCATCGAGGCGCCGTCCAGGCGCGCGCAGTCGCGCGGTGCAGCGCCCGGGACCCGCCGCCGGCGGCCGGAACGGGGGCCTCCGCA
>JBCBWF010000311.1:0-6191 GCA_039817245.1 Pseudomonadota bacterium
CCCTCGTAGACCCCGCAGGAGACGGCGGCGATATGCTCGCGGATCGGGTTCTCCGGCAGCGTGCCGGCGGCGACCAGCGTCTCGGCCGCGAGCCGCAGCGCCACCCAGCCCCCGGTGATGGAGGCCGTGCGGGTGCCGCCATCGGCCTGGATCACGTCGCAGTCCACGATGATCTGGCGCTCGCCGAGCACCACGCGATCGGCGCCGGCGCGCAGCGAGCGGCCGATCAGGCGCTGGATCTCCTGGGTGCGCCCGCCGATACGCCCGGCCGCCGCCTCGCGGCGCGAGCGGGTATGCGTGGCGCGCGGCAGCATGCCGTATTCCGCGGTCACCCAGCCGAGGCCGGTGTTGCGCAGGAAGGGCGGCGCCTTCTCGTCCACGGACGCGGTGCAGAGCACATGGGTGTCGCCCGCGCGGATCAGCGCCGAGCCCTCCGCATGCTTGGTCACCCCGGTCTCGATCGTCACGTTACGCAACTCGTCGGCCCGGCGTCCTGATGGGCGCATGCGACCTCTCCCCCCTTCAATCCCCTTAATTGCCGTGATCTCTAGCGATGTGGCGACGCAGCGTCCACCCCGCCCCTTAGCGCGGCGTTCAGTCATGAGCCGGGACACTGGCGCGCCTGCGCATGGGGCGGGCCGCAGCGGCGGGTGCGATTGACGTCCTGCTCTGCCACTCTTACTTCTGCGTCGAAAGAAGGGTCTCAACGGAATGCCTGCGACGCCGCCGAGCCTTGCCGATCTGAACGAGCGCAGCCGCGACATCTTCCGACAGCTCGTCGAGACCTATCTCTCGACCGGCGAGCCGGTGGGGTCGCGGACGCTGTCGCGCGCCTCGGCGATGGGGCTCTCGGCGGCGACGATCCGCAATGTGATGCAGGACCTGGAGCTGCTGGGGCTGCTAGACAGCCCGCATGTCTCCGCCGGGCGGGTGCCGACGCATCTGGGCCTGCGCCTCTTCGTCGATGCGGTGCTGGAGATCGGGGATATCTCGCTGGAGGAGCGCGCCCAGATCGAGCGGGCGATCGAGCAGCCCGAGCGCGCGCTCTCCGAGACGCTGGACGAGGCGGGGGCGCTGCTTTCGGGCCTCTCGCAATGCGCGAGCCTCGTCTATGCGCCGAAGCGCGAGACGCCGGTGGAGCATGTGGAGTTCGTCTCGCTGGGGCCGGACCGTGCGCTGGCGGTGCTGGTTATGACGGACGGGACCGTGGAGAACCGCGTCTTCGACCCGCCGCCGGGGCTGACGCCGTCGGCCATGCGCGAGGCGGCGAATTTTCTCAATGCGCAGCTGCGCGGGCGGACCCTGGCGGAGGTGCAGCACGCGCTCGGCCAGCAGATCGCCGCGCGGCGCTCGGAGCTCGACGGGCTCGCGGCCTCGCTGGTGGAGCGCGGAATCGCGCTCTGGTCGGGGGGTGCCACGCGCTCGCCGGCGCAGCTCATCGTGCGCGGCCGCGCGAACCTGCTCGAGAACGGGCAGACCGCGGACGATCTGGAGCGGATCCGTCAGCTCTTCGACGATCTGGAGCGCAAGCGCGATATCGCGAGCCTTCTGGACCTGACGGAGGAGGGTGACGGGGTGCGCGTCTTTATCGGCTCGGAGAACAAGCTGTTCTCGCTCTCCGGGTCGTCCCTCGTGGTCTCTCCCTATCTCGACAGCGAGCGCCGTGTGATCGGCGCGATCGGTGTGATCGGGCCGACCCGGCTCAACTACGGGCGCATCGTGCCCATCGTGGATTATACCGCCCGCCTCGTCGGCCGCGCCGTGGCGCGCGGGACCGAGCAGCAGGCGGGCTGAAAGGCAGGACATGGCTGAGAAGAACGAGAGCGAGAGCGTGGCGGAGAGTGCAGCCGAGGGCGCGGAGGCCGCTAAGGCTGCGGAAGCGGTGGAGGCTGCGGGCGAGGCCGCAGGCGCGGAGCCGGCCATGGAGGGTCCGAGCGTGGAGGACCTGATCCCCGGGCTCGACGACGCGATCGAGGCGGAGACCGCCGAGCGCCTCTTGGCCCTCGAGGAGGAGCGCGATGCGCTGAAGGACAAGCTGCTGCGCGCGCTGGCGGAGACGGAGAATGTGCGTCGCCGGGCCGAGCGGGACCGGAAGGACGCGGAGGCCTACGGCGGCACGCGGCTCGCGCGGGACCTGCTGGCGGTGCACGACAACCTGGAGCGCGCGCTGGCGAGCGCCGATGACGGGCTGCGCGCCGATCACGAGGCGTTCTTCGAGGGGCTGGAGCTGACGCGGCGCGAACTGCTGAACGCCTTCGCCAAGCACAAGATCGAGGTGCAGGTGCCGGAGAAGGGCGACCGGTTCGATCCGAACCTGCACCAGGCCATGTTCGAGGCGCCGGTGCCGGGGACAGCCTCGGGCACGGTGATCGAGGTGATGCAGGCGGGCTTCACGATCTCGGGCCGGCTGCTGCGCCCTGCCCTTGTCGGTGTCTCGAAGGGCGGTCCGGCGGGCGGCCCGAACGCCACCGATACCCCGGCGACCGACAGCGCAGACTGATCTTCGACCCGCCCGCGCCCCGCGCCGGCACCGCAGGTGCCGGGCGGTGGCGGGGGTGGGGGCGGGGCTGCCGCGCGGCCATGAGCGCTGCGCCAGCAGGGCGAATGCCGTGCAACCGCGCCCCGATGGGCGCGGAGGGGTTCGCGGCGGCGTCGGTCGCCGTCTCCGGTCCGATTCGAGCTGCCCTTGCGGCCGCGCCCACCCACGACATTATGGAGCACGAAAGTAGAACATTAAGTGAACAGAATGGCTAACGCTGGCAGCGGGCAAGACGGGAAGGTGAGCGCGGGCCGGTGGTGCTGGCCGTTTCGGGGAGCGCGGGTGTGTGCGGGGGAGGGGTAGCGGTCGGGAGGTGGCTAAAGGAAGAGGCCGTGGACGGCGCCGATGGCGGTGCAGGCGAGCGTGGCGTAGCCGCCGTCGATCCACCAGAGTTCCCGGGGGCGGCCTGCGAAGGCGTGATTGAGAACGATCCAGGGGGCCACCAGCAGGGCGCCGAGGCCGAGCCCGCCGGTGAGCGCGCCGGAGAAGCCGGTGACGCCGCCTGCGGCCCAGAGGTGCCAGAGGACCGCGCTGGCGAGGAGAGCCGCGACGGCGCCGATCACGAAGGGCAACGGGCTTCTGTCGGCGCGGATATCGGCCTCGCTGCGCCCGGTCGCCGCCATCCAGCGCGCGCCGTGCACGCCGTACCACACCGCGCCGCTGGCGAAGCCCGCCGCGGCGGCGAGCAGGATGGCGAGGACCGTGATCATCGGGCGCGCTCCTTCGATCGGGCTTGGCGCGAGGCGTCGCGGGCAGCGTAGCCTGCGCCCGGGCACGCACCAAGTGCTGCGCGGGGCGGGTCAGGCGCTGGCCACCACGCGGAGGGTGAGGTTGATCCGCCCGCCATCGGGCAGCAGGGTGCCCTGGCCGAAGAGTACCCGGTCGACGCCGTGATAGGCGAGACGGGCGGGCCCGCCCATGACGAGGACATCGCCGGAGTGGAGGAGCGTGCTGGTGGTGGGGTCGCTGCGCGCCGTGCCGCCCATGCGGAAGCGCGCCGGATCGCCGAGCGAGAGCGAGACCACCGGGGCGGCGAAAGCGGCCTCGCCCTCGTCGTCGTCGCGGTGGAGGCCCATGCGCGCGCCCTCGCCATACCAGTTGATCAGGCAGCAATCGGGCTCGGCGGGCCAGCCGGCCACCGCGCGCCAGATCGCCAGCACCGGCGCGGGGATGGCGGGCCAGGGCGTGCCGGCGACCGGGTGGCGCGGCACGTAGCGGTAGCGGCCGCGCTCGATCACCCAGCCGACGCGGCCCGCGGAGGTCATCCGCACGCTCATGGGCTTGCCCCAGGCCGTGACCGGGCGGACCAGCGGGGCCTCGGCGATCACGGCGCGGAGGGCTGTCACCATCTCCGCCTGCGACGCGGCGTCGAGAAAGCCGGGATGGAGCGCGAAGCCCTCGGGCAGGACCGCGGCGGTCATGGCGCGCAGCCTTGCGGGGGCCGCAATCGCGCGCGATGGAGCGGGTGTATTTCAACCGGGAGAGACATCGATGCTGGTCAGATCCTTTGCCATCCTCGCCGCGGCCCTCGCACTTTCCGCCTGCGCGATCGGGCATGAATACGACTATTCCGCGGTCCAGCCCAAGGTGGCGGCGGGCGGAGAGGCCCCGCTCGCCATCGCCGTGGCCGATATGCGCGGCTATGTGCTCGACGGCGAGAAGGCCCCGGATTTCGTCGGCCTGCAACGCTCGGGCGTGGCCATCCCCTATCCTGTCAGCACCGCCTCGGGCGCGCCGCTGGCCGAGGATTTCGCCGGGATCGTCGCGCGGGCCTATGGCGAGGCGGGGCGCGAGACGGAGATCCTGCCGCTCACGCCCGGCGGCGGGGCGGGGGCGGCGCGCGCGGCCTTCGCGGGCAGCGGGGCGGAAAAGCTCCTCGTGATCGACATGGTGGAGTGGAAGACCGATGTCCACAGTCAGGTGACGGTGCATTGGGATCTCGTGGCGCGGGTCTACGATCGCACGGGCGCCCTGCTCGCTGAGGCGGAGAGCCGCGGCGTGGAGGGCACCGGTTCGAGCGAACTCTTCGAGGCGGGCAACAGCGAGATCGCGGCGCAGGAGGCCGCGCGGCGGCTCGGCGAGCTGCTGGCCGCGCCGGAGATCGAGGCGGCGCTGATCTGAGGCGCTGCAGGGCGTTTAGAGGCCGTTAGCGGACCGCTCCGCCCGCTTGCCGGACCTCCGCTGCCCCATGCGGCACGACTTGCGAGCTTCCGGCACTCCCCCTATATGGCCGAAGTCCGACGCGAGGCCGAGGGGCCGCGGCGGCACATCAAATCAGTTGGGAAGGATGCGGGGGGCCGCGACCGGACCCGGCATCCAGTTCGCCAAAGGAGCTGCATCAGACATGTCCAAAGTCATCGGTATCGATCTCGGCACCACCAATTCCTGCGTCGCCATCATGGACGGCTCGACCGCCCGGGTGATCGAGAATGCGGAGGGCGCGCGCACGACCCCCTCCATGGTCGCCTTCACCGATGACGGAGAGCGCCTGATCGGACAGCCCGCCAAGCGCCAGGCCGTCACCAATCCCGAGCACACCCTCTTCGCCGTGAAGCGCCTGATCGGGCGCCGCTACACCGACCCGACGGTGGAGAAGGACAAGGGCATGGTCCCGTTCCAGATCATCGAGGGCAAGAACGGCGATGCCTGGGTAAGCGCGCGGGGCGAGAAGTACTCTCCCTCCCAGATCTCGGCCTATGTGCTGCAGAAGATGAAGGAGACGGCGGAGAACTATCTGGGCGAGACCGTCAGCCAGGCCGTGATCACCGTGCCCGCCTACTTCAACGACGCCCAGCGCCAGGCGACCAAGGATGCCGGCAAGATCGCGGGCCTCGAGGTGCTGCGCATCATCAACGAGCCGACCGCGGCGGCGCTCGCCTACGGGCTCGACAAGGAGGCCGGGCGCACCATCGCGGTCTACGATCTCGGCGGCGGCACCTTCGACGTCTCGATCCTGGAGATCGAGGACGGGCTCTTCGAGGTGAAGTCCACCAATGGCGACACCTTCCTCGGCGGTGAGGATTTCGACCTCCGGCTGGTCGAGTATCTCGCGGCGGAGTTCAAGAAGGACCAGGGCATCGACCTGAAGAACGACAAGCTCGCGCTGCAGCGCCTCAAGGAGGCTGCGGAGAAGGCGAAGATCGAGCTGTCCTCGGCGAGCCAGACCGAGATCAACCTGCCCTACATCACCGCGGACGCCTCGGGGCCGAAGCATCTCACGCTGAAGCTCAGCCGCGCGAAGTTCGAGAGCCTCGTGGAGGATCTCGTGAAGCGCACGCTCGATCCCTGCAAGAACGCGCTGCGCGATGCGGGCGTGTCGGCGGGCGAGATCGACGAGGTGGTGCTCGTGGGCGGCATGACGCGCATGCCGAAGGTCATCGAGACGGTGAAGGGCTTCTTCGGCAAGGAGCCGCATAAGGGTGTGAACCCTGACGAGGTGGTGGCGATGGGTGCCGCCATCCAGGCCGGCGTGCTGCAGGGCGACGTGAAGGACGTGGTGCTGCTGGACGTGACCCCGCTCTCGCTCGGTATCGAGACGCTCGGCGGCGTGTTCACCCGCCTGATCGACCGCAACACCACGATCCCGACCAAGAAGAGCCAGGTGTTCTCGACGGCGGAGGACAACCAGTCCGCCGTGACCATCCGCGTCTTC
>JBCBWF010000394.1:0-4741 GCA_039817245.1 Pseudomonadota bacterium
ATGTGGCGCCAGTAGATCCGCCCGGCGCTCGCCCCCAGCACCCGTTGCGCCGTGACATAGCCCTGCTCCTGTGCAGACAGCGCGAGCCCGCGGGCGAGCCGGGCATAACGCTCCCAGCCATAGATGCACATCAGGATGATGAAGGTCGAGATATCCGCATCGGGCATCACCGTGAGGAGCGCGAGGGCCAGCACCAGGAAGGGCAGCGCCGCCTGGAAGTCCACCAGCACGCCCACGACCGCATCGACCCAGCCGCGGAAATGCGCGGCGGCGAAACCGATCGCGGTGCCCGCGGCGGCCCCGATCACCGTCCCGAGAAAGGCGATGGAGAGCGAGACCTGGATCGCGCGCAGGAGCAGCGTGAGAACGTCGTGGCCGAGCGCGTCCGTGCCGAGCGGATGCGTCCAGTCCCCGCCCATGAAGACCGGCGGCGCGTAGCGGTTGAGCAGGTTCTGCTCGTCGATCGGATAGGGCATCAGCCACTGCGCGGTGAGCGCGATGAAGACGAGCAGGCCCACGAAGGCGAAGGACAGGATCACCGAAGGCGGCCAGCGCCGCCAGGTGCGCCCCAGCGCGCGGGTCGCGCTGCGAAAGTCGAGCGTCTCCGCCACGCTCATTGCCGCTGGTCCCGGATGCGCGGATCGATCCAGCCATAGGCGAGATCGACCGCGAGATTGGCGAGGATCATGGTGGCGCCGATCAGCACCACGACGCATTGCACGACCGCATAGTCCCGCGCGCCGACGGCGTCGACCAGCATCCGCCCGAGGCCGGGCCAGGCGAACACGTTCTCGGTGATCACCCCGCCCCCGATGAGCGAGCCGAAGAAGAGGCCCGCGACCGTGACGACCGGGATGGCGGCGTTGGGCAGCGCATGCTCGCGCACCGCCTGGTTCCAGGGGATGCCGTTGGCGAGCGCGGTGCGCATCATGGGATGGCCGAGCACCTCGGCCATGGCCGAGCGGGTGAAGCGCGCGAAGACCGCCGCCTCGGCGGATGCCATGGTCAGCACCGGCATGATCCAGGAGCGCCAGTCGATGATCCCCGCCGGCTGCAGCCAGCCGAGCCAGACCGAGAAGAAGTAGATGAGCAGGATCCCGACGAGGAAGTTCGGGACCGCGAAGCCCATCACGGCGAAGGCCATCGCCGCGCGGTCCACCAGCCCGTTCTTGTGGATCGCCGCGAGCACGCCGAGCGGCACGCCGATGGCGAGCGCCAGGATGGCCGTGGGCACCATGAGGCCGAGCGTGGCCGGCACGCGGGCCAGCACCATCTCCAGCGCCGGCTCGGAGGTGCGCCAGGACTGCCCGAAATCGAGCGTCGCCAGCTTCCAGAGATGCTCGAGATATTGCTGCCAGAGCGGCCGGTCGAGGCCCCAGCTCGCGCGGAAGGCCGCGAGCGCCTCCTCGTCCACCTGTGGCCCGAGGATCTGCAGCGCGGGATCGGCGCTGAGATTGAGGGCGACGAACGTGAAGCTCATCAGCAGCCAAAGCGTTACCGCCGCGCGGCCGAGGCGGTTCAGCACCCAGCGCCGGCTCATGCCGCGGCCTCCAGCGCATAGGGGAAATGGCAGGCCACCGCGCGGCCGTTCTGCGCGGTGAGCGCGGGGTCGTCCTCCAGGCAGCGGGCCCGCCGGGCGGGGCAGCGCGCGGCGAAGGCGCAGCCGCGGGGCCGGTCCGCCGCCGAGGGGGTCTCGCCCTCGAGCCTGAGGCGCGAGGCGCGGCCGCCGCTGCGCGGCGCGGCATCGAGCAGGGCGCGGGTGTAGGGATGGGCCGGGCGCGCGAAGATGTCGTCCACTGCGCCCGTCTCCACGATCCGGCCGAGATACATCACGCCCACCCGGTGGCTCACATGGCGCACGACGGCGAGGTCGTGGCTGATGAAGAGCATGGTGAGCGCGTGGCGCGCGCGCAGATCCTCCAGCAGGCACAGGATCTGCGCCTGGATCGACACGTCGAGCGCCGAGACCGGCTCGTCGCAGAGCAGAAGCTCCGGTTCGAGCACGAGCGCGCGGGCGAGGACGACGCGCTGGCGCTGCCCGCCCGAGAGCGCGCTCGGCGCCGCCTCGAAGAGATGCGGTGCGATGCCGACATCCGCGAGCAGCGCCTCGGCCTTCGCGCGCTGCGCGGCCCTGTCGCCGAGGCCGTGGATCGTCAGGGGCTCGGCCACCTGCGCCCGCACGGACATGCGCGGGTCGAGCGCGCCGAGCGGATCCTGGAACACGTACTGGATGCGGCGGCGGAGCGGCTTCCAGGCGGCGGCGTCGAGGCTGTCGATCCGCTGGCCGTCGTAGAGCACCGTGCCGCCGCCCTCGCCGGCGAGGCCGACCACGCGGCGCGCGAGGCTCGATTTGCCGCAACCGGATTCGCCGACGATGCCGAGCGTCTCGCCGCGCGCAACGGTGAGGCTGACGCCATCGACCGCGCGGAGCGCGCGGCGCTGGCGGTCGCGGTAGGTCACGGTGAGATCCGTGACGGCAAGGCGGGGCGGCTCAGCCATGCGACGGCGCGAAATGGCAGCGTGCGAGCCGGCCCGGCCCCGCGCCACGGAGCGTCGGCGCGCCCGCGCAGGTCTCGACGGCTGCGGGGCAGCGCGGCGCGAAGGCGCAGCCCGCCGGCAGCTCTCCCGGAGCAGGCGCGGCGCCCGGGATGGGCCGGAGCGCCTGGCGCGGACCGTCGAGCCGGGGGCGCGAGGCGAGCAGCGCGCGGGTGTAGGGATGCGCAGGCGCCGACAGCACCGCCTCGGCCGGCCCCGTCTCCACCACCTGCCCGGCATACATCACGGCGATGCGGTCGCAGATCTCGGCCACGACACCGAGATCATGGCTGATCAGGATCACCGCGAGCCCGCGCTCGGCGGAGAGGTCGGCGAGCAGGTCCAGCACCTGCGCCTGGATGGTCACGTCGAGCGCCGTGGTGGGCTCGTCGGCCACGAGAAGGCGCGGCCGGCCGGCGAGGGCGAGGGCGATGGCCACGCGCTGGCAGAGCCCGCCGGAAAGCTGATGGGCATAGGCGTCGAGGACCCGGCCGGGATCGGGCACGCCGGCGCTGGAGAGGAGCGCGAGGGCCGCCGCCTCGTCCGCGCCTCCGCCCGGCGCTCCGGCACCGTGACGTCTCAGCCGCTGCATCAGGTGCCCGCGGACGCTCATCAGCGGGTCGAGCGCGCTCATCGGGTCCTGGAAGATCATCGAGAGGGCGGTGCCGCGGAGGGCGGCGAAACCGTCGGCGTCGCCCGGCGCCACCGGCGCACCGTCCACCGCGATCCGGCCTGCGACCGCGGCGCTCGGCGGCAGCAGGCCGAGCAGCGCCTGGCAGGTCACGCTCTTGCCGGAGCCGCTCTCGCCCACGATGCCAAGGATCTCGCCGGCGGCCAGCGCGAGGTCGACGCCGCGCACGGCCTGCACCGGCCCGTCCTCCGCAGAAAAGCGCACCGCGAGATCGGCGACCTCGAGGAGGGGCGCTGCCGCGGCGGACCGCGGCGGCGCAGTGGCTTGCAGGCTCTCCTGCACGGCGTCTCTCACTGGCCGGCGAAGCGGAGCTCGGCGCCGGTGAGGTTCATGTACTGGGTCGGATAGGGCGACCAGTTCACGTCGTCGCGGACCCCGTAGAACTGGGTCAGCGAGTGCAGCGGCGTGCCGTGCGGGTCGCCTTCGAAGTTGTCCAGCAGCTGGGCGAAGACCTCGCGGCGCACCTTGGTGTCCGGGTTCGACTCGAGCACCGAGCCGAGCTCCAGGAACGTGTCGTTGATGGTGTACATCCCGCGCTGCGCCCAGGAGCCGTTGGGCCCGAAACGCCGCCAGATCTGGCCGACCGGATCCGGGTAGTAGGCGGTGAAGGAGCCGTCGAAGATGCCGCGCTCCTCGTTGTCCTCGTAGACCTGGTCCCAGTTCTCCACCATGTCGAGACGGACGTTGAGCCCGGCCTTCTTCCACATCGCGGTGAGGATCTGCGCCGTCGCGCCCTGGTTGGTGTAGTAGCCCTGCTGCGAGCGGTAGACGATCTCCTCGCCGTTGTAGCCGGCCTCCTGCAGGAGCGCCTTGGCCTTCTCGATGTCGAAGGCGGGCTGCGGGCGCTCGGCGAGGAACATCTCGCCGAACACGTCCATCTGCCAGCCCTGCGGCACATTCGTCTTGCCGCCGTAGAGGCTGTCGACGATCGCCTGGCGGTCGATGGCGAGGTTCAGCGCCCGGCGCACGCGCGCATCGGCGAGCGCGTTGTCGGTGCTGTCGTAGATCAGGCCGCGGATGTTGAGGATCGGGCCGCCCACGACGCCGACGCCGTCCGCCTGCTCGATCTCCTCGATATGGTCGGGGCCGACCTCGGTGATGATGTCGAACTGGCCCGAGCGCAGGCCGGCGATGCGGGTCGCGATCTCGGGGACCACGGTGAAGGTCACGGTCTCGGCCGCGGCCTTGGCATCGCCCCAGTAGCCCTCGAAGGGCTCGAGCACGAGGCGCTCGCCGAACACGAATTCCTTGACCTTGTAGGGGCCGGTGCCGACCGGGGCCTTCGCCCATTCGGTCCAGTCCTTGCCCATCGCCTCGAAGCCGGCCTTGGAGCCGATCTGCGCCGGGTAGTTGGCGAAGCGCTGCAGGATGAGCGCGTCATCCTTCTTCATCGTGATGCGCACCTTGTAGCGGTCGATCACCTCGCCGCCGGCGACGTTGCCGAGGAAGGGCTTCACCACGACGGTCTTCTTGCCGGTGCCGCCTTCCACGGTCAGCCGCTCGGGGCTGAAGGCC
>JBCBWF010000479.1:0-3757 GCA_039817245.1 Pseudomonadota bacterium
CACAAGTTCTGGTAATCGGCTGGGCGCTGAACGCCGCAGGATGACCATGCAAACGAATACGAACGGAGAAAACGACATGCACCATATCACCCGACGCAGCCTGCTCGCCGGCGGTGCGAGCCTTGCCGTCCTCGCGCCGAACCTGGGTCTCGCTCAGGCCACGCCTGCGATCCATGTCCTGAAGGATCCGAACTGCGGCTGTTGCGCGGCATGGGTGCGCATCCTTCAGGACGAAGGGTTCGAGGTGACCACTGAGACCAGCTTCGGCACGCTCCTGATCCGCCAGAAGCTCGACAACGGCATCCCGCAGGAGATGATCTCCTGCCACACCGGCGAGATCGACGGCTACTTCATCGAGGGCCATGTGCCCGCGGACGACATTCGCAGGCTTCTGTCCGAACGTCCCGACGCGGTGGGTCTCGCTGTGCCCGGCATGCCCTATGGCTCGCCCGGCATGGGACCGGAGGACAGCCGCGAGGCCTACGACGTGTTCCTTATCCGGCGCGACGGCAGCACCGAGGTGTTCACAAGCTACGAGGCCGCCGCATGACGTCCCCGGCCTGGGTCATAGCTGCGAGGCCCACCGCGGGTGCTCATCGTCCACCACGAAGGGGTGTGCGTGACGGCGCTCGCCTTTGAGGTGGGGATGGTCGAGCGGCAGGTTGTCGTGGGTATGCTCGACGATCTCGGGATCCTCCTGCGGCCAGAGGCGCAACGCGGTGAGCGCACCGGCACCCGCGAGCAAGGCAAGGCAGCCGAGGGCCACAATCGGCCCGAACTGCGTCATCAGCCAGCCCGAGAGCGGATAGGTGACCAGCCAGCAGGCATGGCTCAGCGCGAACTGGGCGGCGAAGAGCGCGGGGCGGTCTTCGGCATGGGCTGAGCGGCGGAGCAGCCGGCCGGACGGCGTGAGCACCGCCGCATAGCCAAGTCCCACAAGCAGCCAGGCGCCGAGCAGGAACGGCCAGTCGAGCCCGAGCGCCGCGACCTCTGCGGCCAACGCCAGCAGCGTGAACACCATGAGCGCCGCGCCGCCGACCATCACGGGCCTGTCGGGCACGTGGTCGAGAAGGCGCGGCAGTAGTAGCGCAGCCAGCATCGATCCCGCGCCGAAGGCGAACATGGTCCAGGCGAGCGCGCTCTCGTTTAGGCCGAGCGTCCCGCGCACCAGCACCACCGAGTTGACCAGCACCATCGCTCCGGCAGCTGCTGCCGCCAGGTTCAGCGCCAGAAGCCCGCGCAGGCGCGGTGTGGCGAGGTAGATGCGGATGCCCCGCGTGGTGCGGTCATAGACACCCCGCGGCGCAGACGCCTTCGGGCTCGGCAGCAGAACCGAGACGACCAGCAGCGCCGAGGCCGCGAAGCCCGCGACCGTGCCGAGGAACAGGGAGTTGTAGCTCATCACGGCGAGCAGGAGCGCCGCGAGCGTCGGGCTGACGATGTTCTCCAGATCGTAGGCGAGCCGCGACAGCGACAGCGCGCGGGTGTAGCGCGCCTCGTCCGGCAACACGTCGGGGATCGTCGCCTGGAAGGTCGGGGTGAAGGCGGCCGAGGCCGATTGCAGCAGGAAGATCAGGACGTAGACCTGCCAGACCTCCGTCACGAAAGGCAGGCAGAGCGCCGCTCCCGCCCGCACCAGGTCGAGCGCGACCAGCAGCGCGCTGCGCGGCACCCGGTCGGCTAAGGCGCCGGCGATAGGCGCGATGCCAACATAGGCCACCATCTTGATTGTGAAGACCGTGCCCAGCACCATCGCGGCGCCGTCGCCCGCGAGATCGTAGGCCAGAAGCCCCAACGCCACGGTCGCCAACCCCGTACCGAGAAGCGCCACGACCTGTGCGAGGAACAGGTGGCGGTAGGTGCGGTCGGCGAGGATCTCCAGCATCGATGATCTCAGAGGTAGCGGGCGATGGCCTTCAGCGCGTCGCGATCCGCGGGGGAATGGTCTTCGTCCAGGCAATGGTCCATGTGATCGTGGATCAGCGCCCGCTTGGCATTGGCGACGGCCTTCTCGACCGCCTGCAGCTGCTGCGCGATCTCGAGGCAGGGCTTGCCCTCCTCGATCATGCCGATCACGGCCCGCAGATGACCGTCGGCACGTTTCAGCCGGGCGATCAGGGCGGGATGGGTTGCGTGCACATGGGGCTTTGTCATAGAAAGACGCTATCCTCCCCGGGGGGATAGAACAAGATGACCTTTCAAGGGGTCCCGCAAGCGAGCGGGCAGACAGGCAATAACGATGAGACTCCTGGCGACATTCGGAAGGCGGGCGCTTGCGGCGCTTCTCTGCCTGTCGCTCGTGGTCTGGTCCGTGGCGCCCGCCGCAACCCATGCGCCGACCGTCTTCGAGACCATCCAGGACCACCTGGAGATGATCGCCGATCACGGCCATTCCCACGGGTTCGAGGAAGACCTCTACTGGGCGATGCACGGCCACAGCCACGACGCCGCCGACCACGATCATAGCCAGGCGCTTGCCGCGCTCGGCGACCGAAGCCTCCCGACATCCGCCTATCTGGATGCGTGGCGGCTCAGGGCCTCGCCCGGCGGCGGCCACCACACGTTCAGGATCGAACGACCTCCGCGTGCCTGATCGGCGCCGCGCCCGCGCGCGGCTTCACCGATCATTCCATCGCACGAACGGAGACCTTTCCATGAGTCCAAACTCGACGGGCCTGCGCGCGCTCACCTCGCGACGCGTCACGGCCCTCCTTCTGACAGTCCTGGCCGTCTACGCGTCCAGCGTGACGCCGTCGCTGGCCCATGACGTCACCCCCGGTGACGCGGGCTACATCCAGGAAATCTGGGGGGTGCACGTCATCTCCTTCATCTATCTCGGCGCCAAGCACATGGTGACGGGTTACGACCACATCCTGTTCCTTCTGGGCGTCGTCTTCTTCCTCTACCGGATGAAGGACGTGGCCATCTATGTCAGCATCTTCGCGATCGGACACTCGGTGACGATGCTGGCCGGCGTCTGGTGGGGATGGGGTATCAACGCCTACATCATCGACGCCATCATCGGCCTGTCGGTCGTCTACAAGGCGCTCGACAACCTCGGCGCCTACCAGAAGTGGTTCGGATTCCAGCCCAACACCAAGGCCGCGACCCTGATCTTCGGCCTTTTCCACGGCACCGGCCTCGCCTCGAAGATCATCGAATACGACATCTCCGAGGATGGCCTCCTGTGGAACCTGCTGGCGTTCAACGTCGGGGTCGAGGTCGGCCAGATCCTCGCGCTCTTCGCGATCCTCGTCGTGATGGGCTACTGGCGCCGATCCGAGCGGTTCATGAGCCAGGCCGTCGTCGCCAACGTCATCATGGTGGGCCTCGGCATCTGGCTCACAATCTACCAGATCAACGGCTTCCTCACGGCCGCATAAGGAGAATTGGATATGCAACTCATCGAGAGAATGCGCGAAACGATGCAATTGACCGCGGAGAAGCCCGATCCGGCCCTCCTGCCGACACCGAGGCAACTGCGGCGCTCGACCATCGCCGCCGTGATCGGCGCGGCCTTCATCGGGGTCGGCGTCTACCTGCCGGCGGAATACGGTGTCGACCCGACCGGGGTGGGCAATGTGCTCGGCCTCACCGAAATGGGCGAGATCAAGCAGCAACTCGCCCGCGAGGCGGCCGAGGACGAACTGATCCACGGCAGCGGCGACCAGTCCTTGAGCCTAATGGACGACATCTTCGGCCTCTTCGTCGGCGCGGCGCATGCGCAGGAAGCGTGGACCGACACGGTGACCTTCAC
>JBCBWF010000272.1:0-7009 GCA_039817245.1 Pseudomonadota bacterium
CGCACGGGGCCGGCGCGGTGGGAATCAGACCCAGATCTCGATCTCGACGAAGATGCCCTCGCCCAACTCACCCGGCTCGTAGAAGACGTCGCCGGGCTGGTTCATGAGGGGATCCCAGCCGATCTCGGCGTAACTGCCGTTCTCGAGCCCGACGAAAACCGGTGCGTCGCCCTCGGACCGCGGGCCGTCGCCGCCGCCCGGGCCGCCGCCGCCAAGCGGTCCGTCCGGATCCTCGATCGGGATGAAGACCGGCAGCCAGAACGGGGTGTCCGGCTCCAGCTTGTGCTGCAGGTCCTCGGCGGTCTGCGTGGGCTCCGTGTCTAGTCCGCCGCCGAAGACGGGATCGACGCCGTCGTCCTCCCCGGTATCGGCGTCCGGAGCGGGGCGGGCCTTGTCCCAGAAGACATCGGCGAGCGTCGCCGCCAGCTCGGCCGCCTTCGCCGGGTCGGCCTCCACATCGTAGCCCTCCCAGGTCTTCAGGATCAGCGAGTCGACGGAACTCCGGACAGCGTCCTCGAAAGCTGCCTGAAGTGCCTCCTCGGAGATCTCGCCCACCTCGTCATCGCTCGGCGTGTAACCGGCGTCGCCATCGGTGTCGGTGGCGGCGTTGCTTTCCGCATCGTCGGTCTCGCCATCTCCGGTGTCCGTATCGCCGCCCAGTCCGTTCTCGGTCGTCGTGGTCGACTGGCCGCGCGTTCCGTCCGGCGCGATCTCCGTGGTGGTGGAGGTGCGGGCGATCGGCGTGCCGTGGCTGTCCAGGGTCTCGACCGTTCGGGTCTCGGTGCGCGAGCCGTCCCCGTGATGCGACGTCACGGTGTAGGAGATCGTCCGCTCCGTGCCGCTGTCGCCGGCCGTGCCGGCCCCGGGGGTCTCGCCACCGGTGCCGTTGCCGGGACTGCCGCCCCCGCCCTGCTGGCCCCCGCCCTGCTGGCCCCCGCCGGCGGTGCCGCCCTGCGGCTCGGTGCCGTGGCCGCCGTCGCTGTCTTCGTAGCGCCAGCCGCCCGAAGCGCCGCCGCCGCCAAAACCGCCACCGCCGCCTTCCATCGTGAGCGCATCGCGCCAGTAGAGCTTGCGCCCGGGCTCTCCACCGCCGCCGGTACCGTCTCCGCCGCCGAACATGCTAGCAAGCCGTGTGAAGGCGTCGACCGAGGTCTCCCCGACGCCCTCGAAGATCTCGCGGGTGATCTCGAGCGCGCCCTCGCCGAGCTCCCAGAGCACCGCTTTGCGCGCATCCTTGGTCGCGCCGGCGATGTCCTCGGCGAAATCGATGCTCATCTCGGGCGCATCCATCGCGCGGTCGAAGGCGTCGACAAGCCTCAGATTGAACACGTCGTCGGTCAATTCGCCGAAGAAGGTGAAGACCTCGCCGTTGGCGCTGAACCATTTGCCGGTGAGCTTGGCAGCGGCGCCGCCGACCTCGCCGGATGCCTCCGCCGCGGCCTCCGCCGCCTCTCCGACGATTGCGGCGAATGCCTCCATGACCGCGCCGTTCCTGCTGGCCGCGAGCTCCATCTCCTCGCCGATACCGGGGCCGAAGATCGCGATGGCCTTGCCGGTGTCGGTGAGCAGGACGCCCGTACCGGACAGGAAGGTTCCGGCGGCGAGGTTGGGACCGGCGACGGTGCCGCCGGTGAACTGATTACCGGCCTCGGTGAGGACACTGGCGAACTTCTCTTCGGCAGCGGCCATGATGTCTTCGATCTTGGCCGCCATGGCGTCGGTCGGCATCGAGCCGTCCTCCTCCTCGTCGGCGCTGTCATTCGTCGATGTCTGGTCGGACATACCTGTCTCCATCGCTGGTGCTGGGGTGGAGACGCTGCCGCCGGCTGGAGTGTGGGAGTGGGATGGATGACGGGGCAGCAGCGCCTCCGCCCGCCGGCAATGGCAGCGCGAGGCGGTGTTTTTCGCAGCACCGGTGCGCGGCGGCGGAGGAATGCGGACCCGTGCGCCCGAGACGGGCCGGCACCGCACGACCGGCGGCGGCCTCGGCGCGGCCCGGCAGTGCCTAAGCGCGGCCGCGGCATGGGCGGCGTGTCATATCCTCGCCTCACTTGCGTGTACTTTCGGGATCGTGAGCCGTGCTGCAGGGGGCAGCGACGCGCATTTCGCGGGGAGGCACTCAGATGACGAGCACAGCCGATGGCATGCTCCATCGCGCCGGGCTGGGCGAGCCGGTTTCCGCCGAGGAGCAGACCGCCCTCCACATGCGCATCGCCATGGCGATGGCGATCATCAGCGTGCCGATCCTGAAGCTGCACGACACCTATGCGAACTGGGATGTCGGGCGTTATCACCTCGTGGCGGCGACACTGGTCTTCGTCGTCTCGGCGGTGCTCGCGCTCTTCGAGCGCACCTCGCGGGCGGGGCTTGTCCTCTTCGCCGTCGCCATCGTCGCCTATGTGCTGGAGAAGTGGTCGGCCTATCACAACCATGGCTGGCTCTCGTTCTGGACCATCACGGTCGCCTTCCTGTTCGGGACGCGCTGGTGGGAGGACGAGACCTACCGGTGGTATCTGCGCATGACGCTCGGTGTCGTGATGCTGGGAGCCTGCGCGCAGAAGATCGTGGCGGGCACGTATCTTGACGGCAGTTTCCTCACCTATCTCAGCCTGCATGGCTCGGAGACCGAGCACATGTTCGGGTTTCTTTGCAGCGATCTCGAGAGCGGGCCCTGCGTCGCGCATCAGGCGCTTGGCGTGTTCCTGATGCTGTGGCAGGCGGCGGTGGGGCTGCTGCTGGTGGCGGGGGTGACCAATCTCTGGCTGCTGGCGGTGGAGATCGCCTTCCTGCTCGGCGCCGGGCTCTATGCGGACGAGATGAACTTCCAGGTGCTCAACATCGCGCTCTTCTGCATGGCGTTCGGCTACGGGATGCCGCCGCGGCTGGCCGCGCTCTGTATGCTGCTCCTGGCCCTCGATGTGGTGAAAATCAGCGTGATCGTGTCCCATGTCCTCTGAACAGATCGTCGAGAAGGGCGCCGGGCGGGCGCGTACACCGGCGCGGGCGCTGAAGCTGCTGGCGGGCGGGCTGGTGGCGATCCATGTGGTCTGGATCGCGGTGCATATCGGGCTCGTCATGAACGAGCGGATCAATCCCTGGAAGCTCGGCGGCTATGCCATGTACACGGTGCCGCCGCCGCAGTCGCAGGTGCATGTCTTCACGCGCGACGGCGAGGCCTGGGTGCCGGGGGGCGAGGGGTACTGGGTGTTCTCCTTCTTCGAGGCGAACCATCACAACGTCTTCCGCTGCGCGGCCCCGCCCGAGGCGGCGCTCCGCGGCTTTCTCGACGAGAATGCCGGAGTGCGGGGCAAAGCGGTGCGGCTCGCGCTCAGCGAGGAAGTGATGACCCGCGAGCCCTTCCATATCGGGCGCGAGATCTATGCCACGATCGAGCTCGCCTGGAGCGGCGAGACCGTGACCTGGCGCCACGAGGCCTGCGGCGAGCAAAGCGAGGGCCGCTTCGCTTACGCTGTCGGGTAGAGCGGGGCGCGAGAGGGCCGGACGGCGATGCATGGGGGCTGCGGCCGCTCCCTCCCACGACAGTCTTGCACCGCGGATCGTGAACATTAAGTGAATATCGATGATCTTGCATGCATGCCAAACAGGACGCGGAATGTTCACATAGTGTTCGCAAATCACGCGCCAAAATGTCGTGGGTGGGAGCGGCCGCAAGGGGATTGAGGCCGAGGGCCGAGCGCTCGAGCCAGCCGGCCGGCCAGGGCGTTCCCGGATCAGGCCCGGGACGCTTGGGGGTCGGCAGTCCTCCCCGCAGCCTCTGCAGCAATGCCCGCAGTGAGGACGCGGACGAAGGAGGTCAGTTCCGCCGCGAGCCGGTCCTGCGAGAGGCCGACGAACTTGCTGTGAATGCTGATCGAGACGATCCCGTGCACCGCGGCGAAATAGCTGCGTGCGCGGGCCTCCAGCGCGTCCTCCGGCTCGTCGAGCGGCAACTCACGGAGCGCCTGCACCACGAACCGCAGGAGCTCCACATGGCCGGCGACGAACCAGTCCGGCGCCGTGTCGTCCGGCGGGGGCGGGTGCTCGAAGAGCGCGTTCCACAGCCGGCGCCGGGTGAGCGCGAAGCCCATATAGGCCTCGGCCAGCGCATGCAGCGCCGCACCCCCGCGCCTGCCCGCCACCGCAGTCTCCAGCGTGTCGCCGAGCAGGGCGAGCGTGCGCGCATTCGCATGCATCACCAGATCGTCGAGGTCGCGGAAGGCGGTGTAGATGCCGCCGAGCGCGCAGCCCGCATCGCGCGTCAAATCGCGGGCATTGAGGCCGGCAAGCCCCTCTGACGCAATACGATTCCAGGCCGCGTCCACCAGCGCCTCGCGCAGCGCGCGGCGCTTCTCCTCACGCTTTGCCATAGAATGCCTCCAGATTCATGAACATCGTTCATTTTTGTTGCAAGCAGATCGCGAATCGCTTATCCGAAAAATGAACGATGTTCAATTATCAATGTGCGATCCCGCGCATCGCCCCGAACGGAGGATGAGATGAGCGTTGCATTCGACCCGGACTACGCGCTGCAGCCGATGCGCGGCCCCGCCCCGCGCCGCTGCGAGGCCCATGACGGCGCCACGCTGGAGTTTCGCCATTGGCCGGCGGAAGGACCGCGCCGCGGGGTGCTGCTGGTGCTGCACGAGGCCGCCGCCGCCACGGCCGAGGGGCTGGAGGACTACGACGTGGTCCTGCTCGACCGGCAGGGCATGCGCGGCCGGAAGCGCGAGACCGCCGATTTCATCCGCGACCTGCAGACCCTGACCCAGCATCTCGCGCGCACCGACGGCATCGCCGCGGAGGAGACCGTGGTGATCGGAGAGGAGATCGGCGCCCTGCTCGCCGCCGCCTGGGTGCATGACTACGCGCCGCCGCTTCGCGCCCTCATCCTCGCCGCGCCTGCCTTCGCGCCGCGTGGCGCCCTGCCGGCCGCCCTCGGCGGCTATGCGAGCGAGCTGCAGGCGGACCTGCGCGAGACCGCGGCACGGATCCACGCCGACGCCGCCGCGATCCGCGTGCCCACGCAGCTCCTGATCGACACCGAGGCGCCCGCCGGCGCGCGGACGCGCCAGCACCGCTTCTACTGCGCCCTCGGCACCGGCACGAAGGAGCGCCGGCTTGTCCCGGCGCGCCGCCGGCCCCTGCTCGCGGCCGAGGCCGTGCGCGCCGAGATCGCCCGGTTCGTCGAGACCGCCGCGGCGCGCCCCGAGCCCCGGACCCCGCTGATCGAGGCCGACCGCTACGGGCCCGCGCGCGAGGAGGCGGACCGGCTCGCGAGCCCCCTGCCCGCCGCGAGCCTCGACGGCCTGCGCTGGGCCGCCGCGCGCGCCGGCGTCGCCATCGGCAGCCGGCTTTCCGCCGGCATGCGGCTGGGGCGCAAGGCGGGCTTCGATTCCGGCGCCGTGCTCGACTACGTCTACCGCGACCGCGCCACCGGCCTCGGCCCCCTAGGCCGCGTCATCGACCGCACCTTCCTCGACGCAATCGGCTGGCGCGGCATCCGCCAGCGCCGCCGCCATCTGGAAGCGATGCTCGCCGACGCTCTCCTGCGCCTCGCCGATGAGGGCCGCCCGCGCCATGTGCTCGACATCGCCGCCGGCCACGGGCGCTATGTGCTGGGCATGCCGGCGGAGGCCCTCGCGCTCGCCGACAGCGTGCTGCTCCGCGACTATTGCCCCGACAATGTCGCCGCCGGACGCCGCCTCATCGCCGAGGCCGGCCTCGAGGACCGCGCGCGCTTCGACGAGGGCGACGCCTTCGACGCAGAGAGCCTCGCCGCCATTGCCCCGGGCCCGACGCTCGCCATCGTCTCCGGCCTCTACGAGCTCTACGACGCCAATGCGCCGATCCGCGCCTCCCTCGGCGGGCTCGCCCGCGCCGTGCCCCCGGGCGGCTATCTCGTCTACACCAACCAGCCCTGGCACCCGCAGCTCGAATTCATCGCCCGCGCGCTTCGCAGCCATCGGGGCGGCGCGGCATGGGTGATGCGCCGCCGCTCGCAGGCCGAGATGGACGCGCTCGTGGCCGAGGCGGGCTTCGAGAAGCTCGACCAGCGGATCGACCGCTGGGGCATCTTCACGGTCAGTCTCGCCCGGCGGCGGACGGCCTGATGGCAGGCCCGCTGCGACAGCTCGCCGGATGGGTCACCGGTGCGCTCCTCGCCCTCCTCGCCCGGCTGGTGACGGCCGTGCGGGCGGACTGGGCGGGCGTGGCGCCGGAGCGCAGACAGCGGGTCTACTTCGCCAACCATGCGAGCCATGCCGATTTCCTGCTGATCTGGACCGTGCTGCCCGATCCCCTCCGCGCCCTCACCCGGCCCATCGCGGCGGCCGATTACTGGCAGCGCACGGCACCGCGGCGCTTCGCGATGGACGCGGTCTTCAACGGCCTCCTGATCGAGCGCTGCGGCGCGCCGGAGCGCGCCGGCGCCGCGATCGACCGCGCGCTGGCGACCGGCGACAGCCTGATCCTCTTCCCCGAGGGCACGCGCAACACCACCGACGCGCCCCTCCTGCCCTTCAAGGCCGGGCTCTACCACCTCGCCCGCGCGCATCCGGAGGTCGAGCTCGTGCCGGTCTGGATCGAGAACCTCAACCGGGTGATGCCGAAGGGCGAGATCGTGCCGATCCCGCTTCTCTGCAGCGTCACTTTCGGCGCCCCGCTGGCGCGCGTGCCCGACGAGGGCAAGGACGCCTTCCTCGCCCGCGCCGCCGCCGCCCTCCTCGCCACCAAACCCAAGGAGCGATCCGAATGACCGATATCGACCGCGATCTCCTCACGCTCTTTCTCGGCACCGGAGCCCTTCTGGTGATCGCCACCGCTGCGGGCCAGCTGATGCGCCGCATGGTGGCGGACGGGCCGACGGTCGAGAACTTCAACACCCGCGTCTCGGCCTGGTGGACCATGGCTGCACTCGGCTCGGCGGCGCTGCTGGCCGGACGAACTGGGGTGACGGTCCTCTTCGCGATCTGCTCGCTGGCGGCGCTCCGCGAGTTCCTGACGCTCAGCC
>JBCBWF010000606.1:0-2244 GCA_039817245.1 Pseudomonadota bacterium
ACCTCGGTCGGCGCGTCATGGGCCGCGCGCAGGTTGCGGGTGTGCCGAGAGTTGCCGCCGCGAAACCCGATGGGCGCGGCCTCGCACACGCACACCGAGAGACCCCGCTCCGCCGCCGAGATCGCGGCACAGAGCGCGGCATTCCCCCCGCCGGCCACCACGATGTCGGCGGCGGAGCGGGGCGCGCGCGTGCTGGTCTGCGAGGCGGCGCCCAAGGGCTTTCGCGGCGGCAATTCGCGCCACACCCGCAACCTGCGCATGGCCCATGACGGGCCGACCGAGGTGCTGACCGAGGCCTACTCGGAAGAGGAGTATCTCGACGATCTGATGCGCGTGACCGCCGGGCGCACCAGCGAGACGCTCGCGCGCATGACGATTGCGGAATCGAAGCATGTGGCCGGCTGGATGGCCGAGCGGGGCGTGCGCTTCCAGCGCTCGCTGGGCGGCACGCTGTCGCTCTCGCGCACGAACCCGTTCGTCCTCGGCGGCGGCAAGGCGCTCCTCAACGTGTACTACCGGCGGGCCGAAGCGCTCGGCGTGACCGTGGCCTATGACACCGAGGTGGTGGGGCTCGAGATCGCGGACGGGTTCGTGGAGGCGGTGCGGCTGCGCGCGCGCGGCTTCGAAGCGGTGGTGCGCACCCGCGCGCTGGTGGCCGCGGCCGGCGGCTTTCAGGCCAATCTCGACTGGCTGGAGGAGGCCTGGGGACCGGCGGCGCGGAACTTCCTGGTGCGCGGCACGCCCTATGCCAAGGGCGGCATGCTGCGGCTGCTGCTGGATGCCGGCATGGAGCCCGTGGGCGAGGCGCACCAGTGCCATGCGGTGGCCGTCGATGCGCGCGCGCCGAAATTCGACGGGGGCATCGCCACGCGGCTCGACTGTGTGCCCTTCTCCATCGTGGTGAACCGCGCGGCCGAGCGCTTCTACGACGAGGGCGAGGATTTCTGGCCGAAGCGCTACGCGATCTGGGGCCGGCTGGTGGCCAAGCAGCCCGACCAGGTGGCCTTCGCGGTGCTGGATGCGGAGGCTCTGGAGGACTTCATGCCCTCGATCTTCCCGCCGGAAAGCGCCGATACGGTGGAGGGGCTGGCGGGCAAGCTGGGGCTGGATCCGGCGGCGCTGAAGCGCACGGTGGAGGCCTTCAACGCGGCCTGCGCGGCGGAGGGGCCCTTCGATCCCACCGCGCATGACGGGCGGCGGACCGTGGGCCTCTCGCCCGACAAGACGAACTGGGCGCGGCCGATCCGGCGCGCGCCCTTCTACGGCTATCCGCTGCGCCCGGGCATCACCTTCACCTATCTCGGCCTGCGGATCGGGCAGGATGCGAAGGTGGCGATGGCCGACGGGCGGCCCTCGGCCAATATCTGGGCCGCGGGCGAGATCATGGCCGGCAACATCCTCGGCCAGGGCTATCTGGCGGGCATCGGCATGACGATCGGCACGGTCTTCGGGCGGATCGCAGGGGAGAAGGCGGCCGCGCATGTCCGCAACTGAGGAGGCGAGCGCATGAGCCCGCGCGATCTGGCCGAGGCCCTGCCCGAGACACCCGCGATGGCGGAGGCGCGGCGGACCATGGAGATCTGCAATGCCTGCCGCTACTGCGAGGGCTATTGCCCGGTCTTCCCGGCGATGGAGCGCCGGCGCGCCTTCGCGGCCGCGGATCTCGGGCACCTCGCCAATCTCTGCCACAACTGCAAGGGCTGCTGGTATGCCTGCCAGTATGCGCCGCCGCACGAGTTCGGGCTGAACCTGCCGCAGGCCTTCGCGGCGCTGCGCACGGAGAGCTATGCGGCCTTCGCCTGGCCCGCGGGGCTGGGGCGCGCCTTCGAGCGCAACGGGCTATGGGTGGCGATGCTGACGGGGCTGGTGCTGGGGCTCGCCATCCTGGCCTCGATGCTGCTGGTGGAGGGCGCGGTGCTGACCGGGGTGCATACCGGACCCGGCGCGTTCTATGCGGTGATCCCGCACGAGACGATGGTGCTGCTCGGCACGGCGACCTTCGGCTGGGCGGTGCTGGCGATGGCGGTGGGGATGTGGCGGTACTGGCAGGCCTGCGGCGCGCCCGCGGTGCGGCTTTCGCACTGGCTGCAGGCGCTGCGCGAGGCGGGCACGACGCGGCATCTGGCCGGCGCCGGCGAGGGGTGCAACGATGTGGACGAGCGCTTCGGGATGGGCCGGCGGCATTTCCACATGGCGACCATGTGGGGGTTTCTGCTGTGCTTCGCCGCAACCTCCGTGGCGACG
>JBCBWF010000583.1:0-2454 GCA_039817245.1 Pseudomonadota bacterium
CGGACGAGGAAGTCGCGCCGGGCGGGGCGGACCTCGCGGATCTCGGGCTTGGCCTGCAGACCCTTGCCGAACTGCTTGCGGTAGAGATCGGCGAGAAAGCCCGGTAGGAGGGCACGGAACTCGGCGCGCTCGGCCGCGCCGCCATCCCCCGCGCCAACGGCAAGACCCTGCCGGTGGACTGGCGCGTTCGCGACTTCGCCGAGCGCGGCCATCTCGTCATCGATGTGATGGTCGGCGGCACCTCCTTCCTCATCCTGAAGCGCGACGAGTTCAGCGCGCTCCTCAAATCCGGCGGACCCGACGCGCTTCTCGAGCATATGCGCGCCAACTCGGTCTGAAGCTGCGCCCAAGGCAATGCTGCGCCTCTGCACAACGCCGCCTGTGCGAATGCAACAATCCGGTCAAAAAGCCGTCTGGCGAAACTGGATTGCATGGCCGGGGGGTTGCGGTGGGCGCGAATACTGCGACAGCCTGTCTCGGATCGCATCGAATTGAAAAGAAGAGGCAGGAGAGCGCCGATGCAATCCATCCCGCCCGGGCCCCCGTTGCGCGTGGTGCTCGGCAGTCCGCGCGGCTTCTGCGCCGGCGTCGAGCGGGCCATCGAGACCGTGGAGCGTGCCCTCATCATGCATGGCGCGCCCGTCTATGTGCGCCACGAGATCGTGCATAACGCCCGCGTCTGCGCCGAGCTGCGCGAGAAGGGGGCGATCTTCGTCGAGGACCTTGCCGATGTGCCGCCGCGCTCGGTGCTCATCTACAGCGCCCACGGCGTGCCGATCTCCGTCGAGACCGCGGCCGATGCCGCCGGCCACCGGGTGATCGACGCGACCTGTCCGCTCGTCGCCAAGGTCCACAAGAACGGCCGCCGCTATGCCGCGGAGGGCCGCCAGGTCATCCTCATCGGCCATCGCGGCCATGTGGAAGTGGAGGGCACGCTCGGTCAGGTCGAGGCCGAGGTGGCCACCGTCGCCAGCGTGGCGGAGGTGGAGGCGCTGCCCTTCCCGTGCGACGCGCGCATCGCCTACATCACCCAGACCACGCTCTCCGTCTCCGACACCCGCGCGGTGATCGAGGCCATCGCCGCGCGCTGGCCGGACACCGTGGGCCCCGAGACCCGCGATATCTGCTATGCGACGCAGAACCGCCAGGAGGCCGTGCGCGCCATCGCCGCCGATGTGGAGCTGATCCTGATCGTCGGTGCCCGCAACTCCTCCAATTCCAACCGGCTCGTGGAGATCGCGGCCGCGGCGGGCTGTGCCGCCCATCTCGTGCCCGAACCCGGCGATCTCGATCCCGCCTGGCTCGAGGGCGTGACGCGCCTCGGCATCAGCGCCGGCGCCTCGGCCCCCGAGAGCCTGGTGCGCGAAACCGTGGCCCGGCTCGCCGCATGGCGGGAGATCACGGTTGAAACGCGCGAGGGCGTGCGCGAAGACATCGCCTTCCGGCTGCCTCGCACGGTAGACGACGCGGCCATGGATACCCATTTGTGCAACGCACCACCGATTTCCCGCGCTGCCGGCTGAGCCAGACGATCCACCGCCGACCAACCCGACGCGACGCCCCGACGCGACTGCCGACTGCCCAACAGGAGAAGCCCCCCGTGTCCATCCCGCTCCGCCAGCAACTGCGCGTTGCCGCCTACATCCTCGGCCAGAAACTGCGCGGCAACCGGCGCTACCCGCTGGTCCTGATGCTGGAGCCGCTCTTCAAGTGCAACCTGGCCTGCCCGGGCTGCGGCAAGATCGATTATCCGGAGCTGATCCTGAACCGCCGGCTGAGCGCGGAGGACTGCATCCGCGCCGCCGAGGAATGCGGTGCGCCGATGGTCGCCATCCCCGGCGGCGAGCCGCTGATCCACAAGGAGATCGGCGAGATCGTGAAGGGGCTGGTGGAGCGGAAGTTCTACGTCTCGCTCTGCACCAACGCGCTCCTCTTGGAGAAGAAGCTCTCGCTCTTCGAGCCGTCGCCCTATCTGTTCTTCTCGGTTCATCTCGACGGGCTCAATGCCCATCACGACAAGGCAGTGGCGCAGAAGGGCGTGTTCGAGCGCGCGGTGAAGGCGATCAAGGCCGCGCAGGACAAGGGCTTCCGGGTCAATGTGAACGCCACGATCTTCGAGGGCTACCCGGCGGACGAGCTGGCGGACTATCTCGACTACTGCGCCAAGATGGGCGTGGGCGTCTCGATCAGCCCCGGCTTCGCCTATGAGCGCGCGCCGGACCAGGCGCATTTCCTCAACCGCAAGCGCACCAAGGAATTCTTCCGCTCGGTCTTCCGGATCGGCAAGGAGCGCGGCTCCAAATGGACGCTCAGCCACTCGCCGCTCTTTCTGGACTTCCTGCTCGGCAACCAGGAGATGACCTGCACGCCCTGGGGCATGCCGACGCGCAATGTCTTCGGCTGGCAGAAGCCCTGCTACCTGCTCGGCGAGGGCTATGCGCAGTCCTACAAGGA
>JBCBWF010000031.1:0-23459 GCA_039817245.1 Pseudomonadota bacterium
AGCTGGTCCGCCACCGGGGCGTAGCGTTCCACGGCGTCGAGATCGGCGGCCTCGCGCACGCCGATCGCCTTCATCGCCGGCAGCCCGTGGCGCGCGCGAAGCTCGGCCACGCGCTCCGGGCTCTCCGATCCCTGAAGCTGCAGGATGTCGAGCGGTACGCTCTCCAGCACAGCGTCGAGCTCATCGTCCGTCGCATCGACGAAGAGGCCGACCTTCGCGATCCCCGGCGGCGTGGCGAGGGCCAGCGCCCGTGCGGCCTCCGGCGTCAGCGCCCGCGGCGAGGGGGGGTAGAAGACAAGCCCGACATAGGCAGCGCCCGCCTGGGCCGCCGCCTCGACGGCCTCCACCGTGCGAAGCCCGCAGATCTTGACGCGGATGGCGTCGGTGGCCGCACGCTTCTGCGCCGCCGCCTCGGGCATCACTGCGCGGCGATGCGCGGCAGGTCTTCCTTGGGATCGGAGATCTTGCTCTTCAGCCGCGCATTCTCGGCCTTCAGCGTGTCGATCTCGCGACCGCGCACGGCCACCTCGCGGCGGTGCTTGTGCTCGCGCAGCCACTCGAGCAGCTCGCCGATCACGAAGCCCAGCAGCATCGCCGCCAGGATCACCACGGTGAGCGGAACACCGGAGAGCTTCGGCATGCCCTCCACGATCCCGTCCGGGACGAGGGCAAGATCGACCGGCGCCATGTTCGCCACCCCGATCACGGTCAGGACGGCGCAAAGCGCGACGAGGATGGCGAGTTTGAGAAGCCTGAAGACGATCATGCCGGTTCCCTGCGCTGCTGGATCTGCTGACGGACGCGTTTACGGTTCCGCGTTATACCCGTTGTTCATCCTTTCGCGAATGTCCTTTCCCGCTTTGAAGAACGGGACGCGCTTTTCCGGCACCGGTACGGCCTCGCCGGTGCGCGGGTTGCGCCCGGTGCGCGCGTCGCGCGTCTTCACCGAGAAGGCGCCGAAGCCGCGCAGCTCCACCCGGTCCCCGCGCGCCAGCGCTTCGGTGATCTCGTCGAACACCGTGGAGACCAGGCGCTCGACATCGCGCTGGTAGAGATGCGGGTTCTCTTCCGCAATGCGTTGGATGAGCTCCGATTTAATCATATTGCTTTCCTCCCTGCCGGGCCGGTTCCATCCGGCCCTGACAGTTCAATCTTTGTCGGCTCGGTCAGGTTGCGTCAAGAAATGTCGACGGATCAGATCAGTACATAAGCGCGTAAAGGCGCGGACCGGGGCCGAGACGCAGCTGTACGGGGGTCAGATCGCCGGTCGCGAGGCCCACCATCGAGAGCGGCCAGGGCAGATCGCGCTCCCCCCATTTCCGGGTGCGCAGCTCCGTGTCCTTGGCGATGCTGTGCTCGGTCTCGAGCCAGCTGCGCGCTTCGGTCTCGCCGCCGAGTTCGTCGATGAGATCGAGCGCCAGCGCCTCGCGTCCGGTGAAGGCGCGCCCGTCGGCCACGGTGTCGAGCGCGGGACCTTCGATGCCGCGCCGGGCGCCCACCAGCTCGCGGAACCAGTCGTAGCTGTCGTCGATCAGCCGCTGCTGCGCCTCGAAGGCGCCGGGCACGGGCTCGGTCAGGAACCCCGGCTCGGCCTTCAGCGGCGCGGATTTGACGCGGGTGACGTTCACGCCGACGCTCTCCAGGAGCCCCGCGATGTTCGGCGCCTCGGCCACCACGCCGATCGAGCCGGTCAGCGTGTTGCCGCGCGCCACGATATGGTCCGCCGCGATCGCGGTGATGTAGCCGCCCGAAGCCGCGGCCTCGGACATCACGGCGACCACCGGCTTGATCTCGGCCACCCGGCGCAGCCCTTCATAGAGCTCCTCCGAGCCGGCCACCGTGCCGCCGGGGCTGTTGATCCGCACGAGGAGCGCCTTCGCCGTGTCGTCCTTGGCGATCTCCTCGATCAGGTCCGCGCGCTCGTGATCCGAGACGATCACGCCGTCGATCCAGATGCGCGCGACATGCTCGCCGCCGCTCTTCGCGCTCACGCTCACGCTGGCGGCCCCGATGCCCACCGCAACGACCACCGCCACAATGGCGAGGATCCGCCAGAATGCGAGACGGCGCCGAACCCGGCGCCGTTCCAGTATCAGATCTGCCGTGGCAGTCATGCTTCCACCGTTCTCCTGCCGCGGGCGGGGATCAGTCCCGCCGTTGCTGCTGCTTCAGGGCAGCGCCCAGGATGTCGCCGAGGGAGGCACCGCTGTCGGACGAGCCGTACTGCTCAACCGCTTCCTTCTCCTCGGCAATCTCGCGCGCCTTGATGGAAAGGCTGAGCCTGCGGGACGCCTTGTCAATAGCCGTGATCTTCGCATCGATCCGGTCGCCGACCGAGAAGCGCTCAGGCCGCTGCTCCGCGCGGTCGCGCGAGAGGTCCGAGCGGCGGATGAAGGCCTTCATCCCGTCGTACTCGACCTCGATGCCGCCATCCTCGATCGAGGTGACCGCAACCGTGACCACCGCGCCGCGCTTCACGCCCTTCACGGCCTCCGCGAACGGGTCGCCGCCGAGCTGCTTGATGCCGAGCGAGATGCGCTCCTTCTCGGTGTCCACGTCCAGGACCACGGCGCGCACCATGTCGCCCTTCTTGTAGTCCTGCATTGCCTCTTCGCCCGAGCGGTCCCAGGAGAGGTCCGAGAGATGGACCATGCCGTCGATATCGCCGTCGAGGCCGATGAAGAGGCCGAACTCGGTGATGTTCTTGACCTCGCCTTCCACCTCGGTGCCGGAGGGGAAGTTCTCGGCGAAGTTGTCCCACGGGTTGCCCATGCACTGCTTCAGGCCGAGCGAGACGCGGCGCTTCACCTGGTCCACATCGAGCACCATCACCTCGACCTCCTGGGAGGTGGAGACGATCTTGCCCGGATGGACGTTCTTCTTGGTCCAGCTCATCTCCGAGACGTGCACGAGGCCCTCGACCCCCGGCTCCAGCTCCACGAAGGCGCCGTAGTCGGTGATGTTGGTGACGCGCCCGGTCCAGCGCGAGCCCGACGGATACTTCGCCGCCACGCTCTCCCACGGATCCGCCATCAGCTGCTTCATGCCGAGCGAGATGCGCTGGGTGTCCTTGTTGACCTTGATCACCTGGACCTTGATGGTCTCGCCGATGTTCAGGATCTCGGAGGGGTGGTTGACGCGGCGCCAGGCCATGTCGGTCACGTGCAGCAGGCCGTCGACACCGCCGAGATCCACGAACGCGCCGTAATCGGTCACGTTCTTCACAACGCCGTCGACGATATCGCCTTCCTTGAGGCGCGCCACGATCTCGGCGCGCTGCTCGGCCCGGCTCTCCTCGAGAACCGCGCGGCGGGAGACGACGATGTTGCCGCGGCGGCGGTCCATCTTGAGGATCTGGAAGGGCTGGGGCACGCCCATCAGCGGGGTCACGTCGCGCACCGGGCGCACATCGATCTGGGAGCCCGGCAGGAACGCCACGGCGCCGCCGAGATCGACCGTGAAGCCGCCCTTCACGCGGCCGAAGATGGCGCCCTCGACGCGGTCGCCGGTCTCGTTCGCCTTCTCCAGGCGGTCCCAGGCTTCCTCGCGGCGGGCCTTGTCGCGGCTGATGGCAGCCTCGCCCCGGGGGTTCTCCACCCGGTCGAGGAACACTTCCACCTCGTCGCCGACGGTGAGCTCGGCCGGCTTGCCGGGGCTCGCGAATTCCTTGAGGTCGACCCGGCCCTCGACCTTGTAGCCGACATCGATGACGGCTTGACCGTTCTCGATCGCGATCACGGTCCCTTTGACGACAGACCCCTCGTCCGGGGTCGCTTGTTCGAAGCTCTCGTTCAGCAGGGCTTCGAATTCATCCATCGTAGCAGTTGCAGGCATCGACAGTCGGTCTCCTGATTCATAGCGTTTTCTGGCCGACCGGTTGGGTCCGGCGGTCTCGAATTCAGATGGTGCGCCCACGGTGAGGGCAGGAAACGCAAAAGCCCGGTTCAGTCCGCGAACCGGTTGAGCTTGTCCTGCACGATCTCGGCCGCGCGCGCGGCTGCGGCGTCTATACTCAGATCGGTCGTATCCAGCAAGAGCGCGTCCGGCGCGCGGCGCAAGGGCGCGTCCTTGCGCGTGGTGTCCTGCTCGTCGCGAGTGCGCAGCTCCGCCAGGATCCGCCCGATGCTGGGCTCGCCTCCCGCCGCCGTCAGCTCCGCATGGCGCCGGCGCGCACGCTCCTCCGCCGTGGCGGTCACGTAGAGCTTCACATCCGCTTGGGGCGCGATCACCGTGCCGATGTCCCGCCCGTCGAGCACCGCGCCGCCCTCGCGCTTGGCGAAGCGCTTCTGGAAGTCGAGCAGCGCCTTGCGCACCCCGGGGATGGTGGCAACGCGGGAAGCCGCGCGCGCCGCAATCGTCGTGCGCAGCCCGTCCAGGCGCAGCAGGTCGGGGTTCAGATCGCGCGCAATGAGCTCGGCCAGCCCCTCATCGATCACGCCGCGCCCCTGGTCCATCGCAACCTTGCCGACCGCGCGGTAGAGCAGCCCCGTATCGAGATGCTCGAAGCCGAACTCGCTGGCGATATGCTTGGCAATCGTCCCCTTGCCCGCGCCCGCCGGCCCATCGATGGCGACGGTGAACTTCACGAGGCACCCGGGAGCTGACCAGGGCGCTGGGTGACGCCGGTGTGCAGCAGCCTGTCGGAGGCGCCGCCCGCCGACGGCAGCGCATCGTTGATCTCGTAGTAGTCGCCCTTCTCGTCGGTGAAGATATGCCCCGCGAGCGCGAGCCCCGTGGGCCGGTCCAGCGTTCCCGCATGGATCGAGATCCGCCCGGAGCCGAGCCGCTCCCAGAAGAGCGACGCGCCGCAGATCCCGCAGAAGCCGCGCCGGCAGTCCGGCGACGAGGCCCACCAGCGCATCGCCTGCGCCCCCTCGATCTCCAAGCCGTCGCGCCCCGTGGCGATGGCCACCACGTAATGCCCGCTCGTGCGCCGGCATTCGGCGCAATGGCAGGCCACCGGGGCGCGCAGCACTGCGGGCGCGCGGTAGCGCACCGCGCCGCAGGCGCAGCGCCCGCTCACGGATGAGCCCACCGATCCCTGCACCGGGTCGGCAGCCGCGTCCGCCTCCGCCACGGCGCAGCAGCGCTCCTCACTCGACATCGGCGGTCTCCGTCTCCAGCCGCGCGCCGAGCGCGGCCATGATCGGCTCGAAGCTCGGGAAGCTGGTCGCGATCGGCGCCGCATCGTCCAGCCGGACCGGCGCGTCCGTCCCCAGCCCGAGGCAGAGAAAGCTCATGGCGATGCGGTGGTCGAGATGCGTAGCCACCTCCGCCCCGCCGGGCACCGTGCCGCCGCGGCCATGGACCGTCATACCGTCCTCGAACTCGGTCACCTCCACGCCGTTGGCGCGCAGGCCCGCGGCCATCGCGGCGATCCGGTCCGATTCCTTCACCCGCAGCTCCTTGATGCCGCGCATCACGGTATCGCCCTCCGCGAAGGCGGCGAGGACGGCGAGCACCGGGTACTCGTCGATCATGCTCGGTGCCCGCTCCGGCGGCACCTCGATGCCCTTCAGCGACGATGTGCGCACGCGCAGATCCGCCACCGGCTCGCCCGATTCGTCGCGCAGGTTCTCCTTGACGATATCCGCGCCCATCTCCGCCAGCGTCTCGTAGAAGCCCGCGCGGGTCGGGTTGAGGCAGATGCCCGGCAGCAGCACCTCCGATCCCTCCGCGATCATTGCAGCCGCCACCGGGAAGGCGGCGGAGGAGGGGTCGCGCGGCACCGCCACATGGCGCCCCGTCAGATCCGGCTGGCCGACGAGCCGGATCGCGCGGCCATTGCCGTGCTCCTCCAGCGTCACGGTCGCGCCGAAGGCCCGCAGCATTCGCTCGCTGTGATCGCGCGTCGCCTCATGCTCGATCACCACCGTCTCGCCCGGTGCGTTCAGCCCCGCGAGGAGCACCGCCGACTTCACCTGCGCGCTCGGCACCGGCAGGGTGTATTCCACCGGCACCGGCGAGGCCGCACCGCGCAGCGTGAGCGGCAGGAGCCCGCCCTCGCGGCCCATGGAGGTTGCGCCGAACTCCGCCAGCGGCGTGAGGATCCGGCCCATCGGGCGGCGGCGGAGCGAGGCATCGCCGGTGAAGGTCGCGGAGAGCGGGCAGGTCGCCATCATCCCCATGATGAGCCGCACGCCGGTGCCGGCATTGCCGCAGTCGATCACATCCACGGGCTCGAGAAGGCCGCCCACGCCGAGCCCGTGCACCGACCATTCGCCGGGCCCGTGCCGCTCCACCGTCGCGCCGAAGGCGCGCATGGCGGCGGCGGTGCGCAGTACGTCCTCGCCCTCCAGCAGCCCCTCGATCGTCGTGCGCCCCAGCGCGAGCGTGCCGAGGATCAGGGCGCGGTGCGACACGGATTTGTCCCCCGGCACGAGGGCGGTTCCCTTCAGGCCGGTGGAGCGAAAGGCGGTCAGGGGTCGCGGCGGCGCGGCACTCATTCTGTGCTCCCGGTTAACGCATTCTGGCTGATACCGCGCCGCGCGGCCCCGGTCCAGTGGAGCGCGGCGAGAAGCGGCTCGGCGCTGGGCGCGCAGGCTCAGAGGCGACGGAAGGTGAGGTAGTGCGGCGGCCGCCCCTCGCGCAAGGCCTTGGCCTCGTAGCGCGTGCCGGGCCAGTCCGCCCAGGGCTGCCGCCAGTCCGCCGGATCGGCGGAGGCGCAGGCAAACCGCGGATCGCGCGCCACCTGCTCCAGGCTGTAATGCACATAGTCCTCGATATCCGTGGCCAGCCGGAACTCCGCCCCCGGCCGCAACACCCGCGCGAGTTGCTCCAGCTGCGCCGGGTTCACGAAGCGCCGCTTCCAGTGGCGCTTCTTCGGCCAGGGATCGGGGTAGAGCAGGAAGGCGCGCGCCACCGAGGACGGCGGGAGCACATCCATCAGGTCGCGCGCATCGCCGGCATGCACGGCGAGATTGCCGACACCCGCGCGCTCGATCGCGGAGAGCAGCATGGCGACGCCGTTCACATAGGGCTCACACCCGATCAGTCCGATATCAGGGTTGGTGGCGGCCTGGGCGATCATGTGCTCGCCCCCCCCGAAACCGATTTCGAGCCAGACCGCCTGCGCCGACGGGAACAGCGCGGCCAGATCGATCGGCCGGCGCTCGGGGTTCTCGTCCCAGCCGACGCCGGGCGGCGCGAGCGCCTCCAGCCGCGTCTCCAGCAGGTCCTTCTGCCGGTCGCGCAGCTTCTTGCCATGCCGGCGCCCGTAGAAGTTCCGCCAGGGCGCCCCGTCCTCTCTCTCGGGCAGTGTCATGCGCGCCCCTCTACCGGCGCCACCGGGAAATGGGAAGGGCCCGGCGCCGTGCCGGAGGGCGCGCGGCGCTTAGATCGTCCTCCCTTGCAATCAATCGCCCGGGCGCTCACCGGCCCTCACCATCGCGCGAGAGGATGTCAATGGGTGCCTTGACGTTGCGTCGCTAGGGTCTGGTGCCGAGCACGATGCTCCGCTATCCGCTCCTGCAACCCTTCGAGGATACCAATGCTGAAGCGCTTCCTGCTGTCTGTCGCCCTTGTCGTTGCCGCCTTTGCCGCGAACCCGGCGAGTGCCACCAACCAGCTCGCCACCGCGATCGGCGGCTACGACGCCGTCGCCTACTTCACTGCCGGCGAGCCTCGCCAGGGCAAGGCCCGCTTCCACCACTTCTGGAATGGCGCGGTCTGGTTCTTCGAGAGCGAGGAGAACCGCGACACCTTCGCCGCCAACCCGGCATCCTATGCGCCGCAATATGACGGCTACTGCGCCTGGGCTGCGTCGCAGAACTACAAGCGCCCGGGCGATCCGAATGTCTGGCAGATCGAGGACGGCAAGCTGTATCTCAAGGTGCATGAGGGTGCGCAGAAGAAATGGCGCGCGGACATCCCGACCCATATCGCCCAGGGCGACGAGAACTGGGTTCGCATCGCGCCCTACTGATCGCTCCGCCCAGTCCGAGCGGGCCGCACCGGCCCGCTCACAGGCAACGGCGCCCGCTTTGGGTTAGATGAGTGTCGCCGGGCCGGCATCCGGTCTGGCTGAAAGGCAAACGCACCGACCTGCGATCGCTCCCTCCCACGACATTATTTTCTCTGAGATGTGAATGTCGGGTGAATGCCTATGCGATACCAGAAGATCTCAAATCCGGTCTGGGATGTTCACAATATGTTCGCTTTATCGCGAGTACAATGACGTGGGCGGGAGCGGCCGCATGTCAGCTTCGTCCCGGTCCGATCGCGCGCTGCCCGGCACATCCACGAATGGCTCGACAAGGATCTTGCCGTGGTTGGCAATCCCGATTCTCAGCCCTCAGTTGGAGTGGAGGAAGATGTTCGGGGCGCCGTGCGTTCGGCGGAAGGCGGCGCGCTTGCGGGAGTTCTCCAGCTGCACGGTCTCCATCGGTTTGCGCCCCTCAGTCCGCTCATGTGGCGCCAACCGGCTTCGATGCGGCGAGCGCACCGGGCGGATCGCCGGGCACGCAGAACCGTCGAAGCTTCTCGCGTACCCGTACGGTCCGCGCGCTGGTTCTCCCGCAGCGCATTGGTCGGGCCGACGAACCCCACCCGCGCCTTCACACCCTGGTTCGTCCTCGGGCAGACGGACCGCGTGGCGATCTCGGCGCCCGCGACACCGGCCTCGCGTCGCTGCGCTGCGATACCGCGGCTAGACCGCGGCCTTCAGCGCCTCGGCGAGGTCGGTGCGCTCCCAGGAGAAGCCGCCATCGGCCTCCGGCTCGCGACCGAAATGGCCATAGGCGGCCGTTCGCCGGTAGATCGGCCGGTTCAGCCCGAGATGCGTGCGGATGCCGCGCGGCGTGAGCGACACCACCTCGCGGATCGCTGCCTCAATCTTCGCGGGATCCACCGTCTCGGTGCCCTGGCCGTCCACATAGATCGAGAGCGGCTCGGCCACCCCGATCGCATAGGCGAGCTGGATCACGCAGCGCTCCGCCAGCCCTGCCGCGACCACGTTCTTGGCCACGTAGCGCGCCGCATAGGCCGCGGAGCGGTCCACCTTGGTCGGGTCCTTGCCGGAGAAGGCGCCGCCGCCATGGGGGGCTGCACCGCCATAGGTGTCCACGATGATCTTGCGCCCGGTGAGCCCCGCATCCCCGTCCGGCCCGCCGATCACGAAGCGCCCGGTGGGGTTCACATGCCAGATCGTGTCCGCGTCGATCACCCCCTCCGGCAGCGCCTTCTCGGCGAAGGGCTTCACCATCTCGCGGATATCGTCCGAGGTGAGCTCCCGCCCGTCCGCATCGCGCGCGGCGTGCTGGGTGGAGACCACGATGGTATGCGCGCGCACCGGTTTGCCGCCGCGATACTCCATCGTCACCTGGCTCTTCGCATCCGGCCCGAAGAGCGACTGCGCATCCGCATGGCGCGCTTCGGCCATCAGGCGCAGGATCCGGTGGCTGTAGAGGATCGGCGCCGGCATCAGCTCCGGCGTCTCATTGGTGGCGAAGCCGAACATGATGCCCTGATCGCCGGCACCCTCGTCCTTGTTCTCCGCCGCATCCACGCCCTGGGCGATGTCGGCGGACTGCTCATGCACATAGCAGTCGATGCTCGCCGTCTTGAAGTGGAAGCCCTTCTGCATGTAGCCGATCTCGCGGATCGTGCGGCGTGCGGTCTCGGTCATCTCCTCCTCGGAGACGGCGTTGTCCGGGCTGATCTTCACCTCGCCCATCAGCACCACCTTGTTGGTGGTCGCCGCGGTCTCGATGGCCACGCGCGCTTCGGGTTCGCGCGCCACGATCATGTCCACCAGCGCGTCGGAGATCTGGTCGCAGACCTTGTCGGGGTGCCCCTCCGAGACCGATTCCGAGGTGAAGAGGTACTGATCGCGCGCCATGGCGTCCCCGCTGATGCCTGCATTCCCGTCCTGCGGCACGAAGGTCCGCGCCGAACCGGGCTGCCTCTCGCATGCAGCGGCGTTGGGGTCAACCGCGCGGGCCGTGGGCCCCGTCGCTCTCGCCTTCGGCGATGGTGCGCACCAGCTCGAGCAGATGCGAGCGCGTATGCGGGTTCTCGATCTGGCAGAAGGCGCGGGAGAGCGTGTAGCCCTCCGAGGAGGCGAGGAACCGCGTGATCAGCCCGTCCTCCTCCGGCGAGGGCGCACTGGAGCGCGGGGCGTGGCCATTGCCGCCCCGCCCGTTGGCCGCGCCGTTGCTGCGCCTCTGTTCGCGCCGCTGCAGGCCCTCGTAGAAGAAGCCGATCTCCACCCCCAGGATCTCGGCGATATGGAAGAGCCGCCCCGCGCCGATGCGGTTCAGCCCCTTCTCGTATTTCTGCACCTGCTGGAAGGTGAGTCCGAGCGCGCCACCCAGCTGCTCCTGGCTCATCCCCAGCGCTTGCCGCCGAATGCGTAGCCGTGCGCCGATGAAGGCGTCCACGTCGTCTGGCGCTTTAGACATTGCGTCCCGCTTCCCCCAGTCCGGCCCGTCAAACGTTAACCGGCAACACCACCCTAAGGTTGCCGGCCCGCGACATCCGGGCCTTCCGATCTCTCTCGATCTCAAACTGAGCTGTGCGTCGACCTCCCGACGCGGCACGCGACATTAACCTCTGGCGCATCACTCGTTGCGCGGCGCCGAGTGTAGCGAAGGATGCCTGGCAATACAGGCGTAAAAAAGGAGGAGGGCAGCCAGGAGTGCCGCAATGTCGCCTGACTCTGCATAATAGGTCGGCGGCAGCGCGCCGGGCAGGGGCCGGTCGATATGGCCATGGGTGCCGAGGGGCAGGCTGCCGGTCACCCGGCCATGCGCGTCCACCACCGCGGAGATGCCGGTATTGGCGGCGCGCACCATCGGCAGGCCCTGCTCGATCGCGCGCATCCGGGCCTGGGCGAGGTGCTGCTGCGGCCCGCCCAGCGTGCCGAACCATGCATCGTTCGTGATCTGCAGCATCCAGCCCGCGCGCCGGCCCGGCACGCTCACCTCGTTGGGGAAGATCGCCTCGTAGCAGATCAGCGGCACGAAGGCGGGCAGGCCCGCGGCAGTCACACTCGCGGGGGCGAGGATCTCGGGTCCCGGCCCCGGCTCGAAACGCCCGCGCGCGGCCAGCTGGCGCACGCCGAGCGCGCCGAAAAAGCCGCGAAAGGGCACATATTCGCCGAACGGCACCAGATGGTGCTTGTCGTAGCGCGCCGCGATCGCCCCGTCCGGCGCCAAGACGAAGAGGCTGTTGGCATAGCGCGTCCCCTCCGCGTCCTGCTCGCGGTGGAGCGCGCCGAGGACGAGCGGCGCCCCGCCCGCCGCGCGGGCCATATGCGCCCGGCCCTCCGCGGTCTCCGCCGGCAGGAAGGCCACCGCCGTCTCGGGCCAGATCACCATGGCGGGCCGGCCCATGGCGGGATCGGCCGGCGCCGCGCTGCCCTCCAGCAGCCGGGTGAGGAAGAGGCCGGTGTAGTTCGGATCCCACTTCTGCTTCTGCGGCGCGTTGGGCTGCACGATGCGCACCACCGGCCCCTCCGCTGCCATCGGCGCGCCCGCCAGCCGTTCGGCGCCCGCCCACCAGAGCGCGCCGCCGGCCGCCAGGCTCGCCAGCGCCAGGCCCGCGCCGCGCAGGCCGGGCAGGGCGGCCAGCGCCACCAGCGGCAGCGCCGCGAGCGCCAGCGTTAAGAGGTTTGTGCCATGAGGGCCCACCCAGGCGGCCATCTGCACCAGCGGCGTCTCCACCCAGAGATAGGCGGGCAGTCCCCAGGGCAGGCCCGTTAACACAACCGAGCGCGCCATCTCCACCAGCGTCAGCGCCGCCGCCAGCGCCAGCGCATCGAGCGGGCGCGCCGCCAGCCCTGCGCCCGGCCGCCGCCGCCAGCGCCGCACCATCGCCGCCGCGATCCCCCAGAAGAGCGCCAGCCCCCCCGGCAGCACGGTCATCGCGATGGGCAGCATCCAGGCGAACTGGTCCGCCTCCACCAGAAAGGCGTGCCCGATCCAGTGCAGGCTCACGACGAAATAGCCGAAGCCGAACCCCCAGCCCGCGGCAAAGGCCCCGCCCGCGCCCGCCGCGCCCGCGGTCAGCCACACCAGCACCGGCAGTGCCAGAAACGCGGTCCAGGGAAAGTCGAAAGGCGCGTGGCCGAGGCTCAGAACCGCCCCGGCAAGCCCCGCGAGCAACAGCCGCCGCCAGCCGCGCAGCGCCCCGACGGCGCAGGCCAGCCCGGTGAGCGACAGGCCCGTGCCGCCCGGCGTCGCCTCCGCCGGCGCCGCGGCCTCGCCGCCCGGCTCGCTCACTCCGCGGCCTTGCGCGCCGCCTCCGCGGCCAGCGCGTCCGGCCCGGCACCGCGCAGGATCAGCCGCAACCGCTTGATGCGCCGCGCATCGGCATCGACGATCTGGAACTCATGCCCCGCCGGATGGGCGATCACCTCGGCGCGCACCGGCACCCGGCCGGTCATCATGAAGACGAGGCCGCCCAGCGTGTCGACCTCCTCCTCCCAGTCCTCGGGGCGCAGCGTCACGCCCACCGCCTCCTCGAACTCCGCGATATCGGCGCGCGCGCTCACCACCCAGGTGCCCGGCGCCTCCTCGCGCCACAGAAGCGCCTCCTCGTCGTCGTGCTCGTCCTCGATATCGCCGACGATCTGCTCGACGAGGTCCTCGATCGTCACCAGCCCGTCCACGCCGCCGAACTCGTCGATCACCAGCGCCATATGGACTCGCGCGCCCTGCATCTTCTGCAGGAGCGCGGCGATGGGCATCGAGGGCGGCACGAAGAGGGCCGCGCGCAGATGCTCGCTCAGCGTGAAGGTCTTGCCATCGGCCACGCAGCCCACGCCATAGGCCAGCGCGAGGTCCTTCAGATGCACGAACCCGATCGGGTCATCCAGCGTCTCGCGATAGACCGGCACGCGCGAGAGCGAGCCGATCGAGAAGGCATGCATCACCGCATCGAGCTCCGCCTCCTCCGAGACGGCGACGATATCGGCGCGCGGGGTCATCACATCCACCACGCGCAGTTCGCGCAGGCGCAGGATGTTGGTGACCATCGCCAGCTCGGCATCCGTGCTGTCCTTGAAGGCCGGGCCCAGAATGGGCTCCTGCCCTTCCTCGCCCTCTTCGGTCTGCCCGCCGGCGAAGGCCGCGGCGCGCGCGACCAGACGGCCCAGCGACCATCCGGCATCGCTGTCGTCGGCAGGCGGTTGTGAAGGGTCCGTGGTGGTCTCGGGCGATCCCTCTTTCGAGGGCTCGGTACTCGAGGAAGCGTCCATCGATTATCTGCGGGCGGGCCCCGCGTCTCCTTCTTGATAAGGATCGGGGATGTTCACGGCCCGAAGCTGGCGCCGTTCGATCCCCTCCATCAATGCGGCATCCGCCTCTGTCTGGTGGTCGTAGCCGAGCAGATGCAGACACCCGTGCAAGATCAGGTGAAACGCATGGTCTTTCAAGGGTCGTTGCGCATCGGTTGCCTCTCGCGTCGTCGTCTCGAGCGCGAGGGCCAAATCGCCGAGCGGACCGGGGCCCGGCGGGGGCGGAACGGCGCCAGGGCTGTCCGGCGCAAGCGCGAAGGCTGGCCAGGAGAGGACATTCGTGGGCTCCGCCTTGTCGCGAAAGGCCGCGTTGAGCTCCGCGATTCGCGAATCGTGGCAAAACAGCACCGCGATCTCCCGTCCCTCCGCCGCGATGCCGGCCCCCTCGAGGGCCGCGCGCGCGGCGGTCTCCGTCAGCGCGGCAAGCTCCGGCACCGCCGCCGGCCAGCCCTCTGCCTCGATGACCAAGTCGGTGAGCCGCCCGTCGGTTCCCTCGTCCGGCAGGGCGGCCTCCGCGCTCATGACTGGGTCGCGCCCGCGCGGTCATAGGCCTCGATCACCCGCGCCACGATCCGGTGGCGCACCACATCCACCGCCGAGAACCGCGCGAAGCCGATGCCCTCCACCCCGTCGAGGATCCGAAGCGCCTGCTTGAGCCCCGAGGGCGTGCCCCGCGGCAGGTCGATCTGCGAGGGATCGCCCGTCACCACCATCCGGCTGTCCTCGCCGAGGCGGGTGAGAAACATCTTCATCTGCATCTCGGTGGTGTTCTGCGCCTCGTCCAGCACCACGAACGCGCGGCTGAGCGTGCGCCCGCGCATGAAGGCGAGCGGGGCCACCTCGATCTTGCCCTCCTCCATCAGCTTCGGCAGCGCCTTGGGCGGCAGCATGTCGCCGAGCGCGTCGTAGAGGGGGCGCAGATAGGGGTCGATCTTCTCCTTCATGTCACCCGGCAGGAAGCCCAGCCGCTCGCCCGCCTCGACAGCGGGGCGCGACAGGATGATCTTGTCCACCCGGTTCTCGATGAACATCGCCACGGCCGCGGCGACCGCCAGATAGGTCTTGCCCGTGCCCGCCGGCCCGATCCCGAACACCAGCTCGCGGCGGAAGAGCTCCGACACGTAATGCCGCTGTGCCGCCGAGCGGGGCGTGATGAGCTTGCGGCGCGTGCGGATCTCCGGCGTGCCGCCGGGGAACATGTCGAGTTGCGCCGGCTCCGCTGCCTCCGCCTCCGCGGGCAGGCCGGGCGTCGCCTCGGGCAGGCGGCCCATGCGGACCAGCGCCTCCACATCCGCGGCCTCCACCGTGCGGCCGTTCTCCAGCCGGTCGTAAAGCTGCTCCAGCGCCTCGATCGCCATCGCCCGCGCCGCCTCCGGCCCGTAGACCACGAGCTGGTTACCGCGGCGCATGATGGTCACGTCGAGCCCGTGCTCCAGAGTGGCGAGGTTGCGGTCGGCCGGTCCGAACAGGTCGATCAGCAGGCGGTTATCCGTGAACTCGGCAACGCTTTCTTCATGGAAGGCGGCGGAGGCGGGATCGCGCGGCGCGGTCTTGCTCAAACGGGCTCTCACTCCCAGTCAGCAGTCGGTCTGCGGCAGACAGTTTCACTTCGGGCCGATCTCAGCGCGACGGTGACCGCTCCCCATCTCAGTCGCAAGGGAAAACCGCGCCACCGCCCCGGATCGCCCCCCGATCCTCAGAGCGAGAGACGCCAGAACACCGGATCCCCGCTCGCCCGCAGCGCGCGGATGGCCCTCCCCTGGCGCCGCTCGATGAAGCCCGGCGCGGCCGATACCGGCTCGAACCCGAAGCGCTTCGGCAGCCGTGTGTAGAGCGAGACCGGCGGCAGCGTGTCGTCGATCCGCTTCAGCCGCGCCCCGGTCTCGGGCGCGTGCATATAGACCTGCGAGACCCCGAGATCGCGCCTGGCGAAGGCCAGCACCGCCAGCATCAGCGCGCGCGCCCAGTCCGCCTGCAGCGGCTTCAGCACCCGTTCGCGATAGAGCTGCAGCATCGCGCCCATCCGGCTTTCCTCGCCGCGCCGGCTCAGCCGCGCGATGCTGTAGTCCACCAGCCGGAACCAGTCCGCCTGCACCTCCTCGATCAGCAGCTCCGCGCCCCAGGGGTCGAGATCGAGCCGCGCCCAGGCCATGGTGATCGGCCCGTCGCGGCGGATCGGGTGGTGCGGGCACTCGAAGACCTTGCGGTTCGCCCGCCCGAAATGGCGATGAAAGACCGCATGGTGCTCGGCCGGAAAATTGAGCTGCAGCACGAGGTTGCCGCCCGGCCGGCTCATCTGCGTCCAGGCCGGGTCCTCGCCCACGCCCCAGCTCGCGAAGCTCACCGAGTAGTACCGCCAGAGCTCGCCCGCCGCGATCGTCAGCGCCTCCTCTGCGCGCGGCCCCGGCTCGGGCGCGTGCTTCGGCATGGCCGTGCGCGCGCCCAGCGCCGCTTCGGGCTCGGCCAGCGTCGCCACATCGCCCGGATGCAGCCAGCCATCGCCGCAGCGCGCCGCCAGCGCCTTCACCAGCGGGCGCTCCATCAGCGCCGCATGCGGTCCGCTCCTGAGCGCGGACACCCGCTCCGGCCCCGCCATCCGCTGTGCAAGCAGCCAGGGCGCCTCGCGGTCGCGGAAATAGAGGAAGGGGTCCTCGTCGGGCAGCAGCTCCACGAGCTCCGCCAGATCGTCGGGTCGCATGATACGTGCTCCAGGCTGCGTGCGCCGCCCGGGTCACAATGGCGGCGTCAGGTCGGGAACTGTCCGTCTGTCGATGCGCCGCGCCGTTTCATGTCTCGCTCCGAGTGATTGGTGCCGTCGAGATACAGGTGATGCAGTTTTGCGTCAACCCTGCTGTCACTTTATCAGCGGCAGCAGCCGCTTGAACGCGTCGGTGCCCGCGCGGCCGAGCCATTCGAAGACCACCATCTCGGTGGTCACGATGCCCGCGCCGCAGGCCTGCAGGCGGTCGAGACAGGCCTTCTCGCTCTCCAGCGTGCGCGAGGAGGTGGCGTCGGTCACCACGAACACCTCCGTGCCGCCCTGCATCAGCGCCACCGCGGTCTGCATCACGCAGATATGCGCCTCCATCCCGGCGATCACCGCCTGGCCGCGCCCTGTCGCGCGGAAGGCCTCGGCAAAGCCCGGATCGGCGAGCGAGGAGAAATGCATCTTCTCGAGCACCCGCGCGCCCGCGGCCTGGCCGGCCGCCGCCAGCTCCGGAACCGTGCGCCCCAGGCCTTTGGGGTACTGCTCCGTCATCAGCACCGGTACCGCCAGCTCCTGCGCCGCCGTCACCAGCACGCGGGCATTGCGGATGGTGCGCGCGGGCGCCTGCATCGCCGGCACCAGCCGCTCCTGCATGTCGATCACGATCAGGCACGACGTCTCGGCTTCGAGTAGCATGGCGCGACCCCCGGGGTTCAGGCAGTGAAACTTCAGGCGGCGAGGCTTCAGGCGGCGAGACGCCCCGCCAGCGAGTTCGGCTGGGCGGACAGGATGGAGACCGGCACGATACGCCCGCGCAGCCCCGCGGCCGCCTCCAGATGCACCGGCTGCAGCCAGGGCGAGCGACCGACCATCTGCCCCTCATGCCGGCCGGGCTTCTCGATCAGCACGGGCAGGGTGCGCCCCACCATGGTCTGCTGGAAGGCCGCCTGCTGCTCGGCCAGCAGCGCCTGCAGCCGTGCGAGCCGCTCGGCCTTCACCGGTTCGGGCAGCTGCGCGCCATCGGCGGCCGGCGTGCCGGGGCGGGGCGAATACTTGAAGGAGAAGGCCTGCGCATAGCCCACGCTGCGCACCAGCGCGAGCGTCTCCTCGAAATCCGCCTCCGTCTCGCCGGGAAAGCCCACGATGAAATCGCCCGACAGCGCGAGGTCCGGCCGCGCCGCGCGGATGCGCTTCACCAGCCGCAGATACTCCTCCGCCGTATGGCGCCGGTTCATCGCCTTCAGGATCCTGTCCGAGCCCGCCTGCACCGGCAGGTGCAGATAGGGCATCAGCTTCGGCTCCTCGGCATGGGCAGCGATCAGCGCGTCGTCCATGTCGCGCGGATGCGAGGTGGTGTAGCGGATCCGCTCAAGCCTCTCGATCCGGGCCAGCGCGCGGATCAGCCCGCCGAGGCCCGCGCCCATCCCCTCCACCGGCGCGCCATGCCAGGCATTCACGTTCTGCCCGAGCAGCGTGATCTCCACCACGCCGCGTGCCACCAGCGCGCGCGCCTCGGCCAGGATCCGCTCCGCCGGGCGCGAGACCTCGGCGCCGCGCGTATAGGGCACCACGCAGAAGGTGCAGAACTTGTCGCACCCCTCCTGCACCGTGAGGAACGCTGCCGGTGCGCGCCGCGCGCGCCGGTCCTCCGGCAGGTGGTCGAACTTGTCCTCGGCGGGAAAATCGGTGTCCACCTGCGCCGCGGCCCCGGGCGCGCGGGCGCGGGCCACCATGCCGGGCAGGCGGTGATAGGCCTGCGGGCCCACGACCACATCCACCGCGGGCTGGCGGCGCACGATCTCCGCGCCCTCCGCCTGCGCCACGCAGCCGGCGACGGCGATGGTCATCCGGCCCCCGGCCTCTGCCTTCGCTGCGCGCAACGGTCGCAGCCGGCCGAGCTCGGAATAGACCTTCTCGGCCGCCTTCTCGCGGATATGGCAGGTGTTCAGCACCACGAGATCGGCATCCTCGGGCGTCTCGGTAAGGGCATAGCCGTCCGCCGCCAGGGCCGCACCCATGCGCTCGCTGTCATAGACATTCATCTGGCAGCCATAGGACTTGATGAATGCCTTCTTCGCCTCGGCCATGCCTGCGCTCCGCCTTCGCCCCTGTCTCCCGGGGGCCCTGTATCCCGTCGCCCCTGTCTCCCGGGCGCCACATCGCTGCCCGCAGCCGCCCGTCCGGCCGCCGTTGCCGGCAGGGCGATTCTCCATCCCGCAGGCCCTGGCGCACAAAGCAAAACGGCGCCGCGGAGGGTCCGCAGCACCGTCTTCCTAGGGGCTCACCGGCCCTCGTGCAACGCAGCACGCGCCGGTGCGGGATGTGAAAGTGTCAGGCAGCGCCCTTCTTGCGGCCGAGCCCGATCTTCTTTGCAAGCTCCTGCCTTTTCGCAGCGTAGTTCGGAGCGACCATCGGGTAGTCCGGCGGCAGATTCCACTTCGCGCGGTAATCTTCTGGCGTCATATCGTAGGCGGTTTTCAGATGCCGCTTCAACATCTTGAGCTTTTTCCCGTCCTCGAGGCAGATGATGTGATCATCCGTCACCGATTTCTTAACGGGCACCGCGGGCTTCAGCTCGATTTCCGGCTCCGGCTCGGGCTCGCCAAGCTGCGACAGCGTCTCAAAAACGCTCTCGATCAGCCCCGGAAGCTCCGCACTCGGTACCGGATTGTGCGACACATGCGCCGAGACGATCTCGGAGGTGAGCGCGAGAAGTTCGTTGTGGTCGGTCGATCCGTCAGCCATGACCTTGCCTCTTAGTACGAAATACGAGCGTCTACGACAGCCTTATGCTGTCTTGCAGGATCCGGCTCGCTTGCAGTCCGTTTCCAGCGTTGTATGTATTTGGCAGATAATCCGGTACAAGATCAAGAGCAAGAATTCGCTCATTTCGACACGCATTAACAGATAGGTCCTTTGCCAATCATTCCGTGCGAAACACGAATGTCCAACCGTCAACCGCACCAACGCCGAACCGGCCCAGCAATGCCCGCCATCGAATTTGGAACCAATTCGGCAGCCAACAGCCGTTCCAGATTGACGGGGCGGGGAAAGTCCAGCTGAGCCGCAAGTGCGCGCCGAAAACCGAAGCGCCTGTAGTAGGGCTCGTCTCCCACCAGCACCACGCGCTCCCAGCCGAGGCTGCGCGCAGACTCCAGCGTCTCCATGATCAACAAGGCGCCGAGCCCCTCGCCCTGGCGCGTGGCATGCACCGCCACCGGCCCCAGCAGCAGGCCGGGCGCATCGGTATCGCCGATGCGCACCGGCCAGTACCGGATCGCCCCCACCACCGCGTCGAACTCGTCGCGCACCAGCGTGCAGAGCGCGGCGATCGGCGCCACGCCCTCGCGGAGCTGGTACGACGAGAGCGCGCCCCGCCCCGGCGCGAAGGCCAGATCGAGCAGCATCTCGACCTCCGCGCAATCCTCGGGGTGCTCTCGCAGCAGTCGGAACATCGGCGATGGCTGGGTCTGGCTCGGAAGGGGTTGGAAGCGGGCGGGAGACGGGAAGGAAACCGGGCGGCGAACGGGCGAACGGCGCCCATTGCGCCCCGGCCCGGTCGGGCTAAGCTCAGCGTCGCTAGCACGCCCCGGCACGGCTGGCCAGTGGCCCGCCAAATGCCCCAACCCCATCCCATCCCGAACGGAGCCCGCCGATGTTCTACCGCCCAGAAGACGGGCACGGCCTGCCGCACGACCCTTACAAGGCGCTCGTCGTGCCGCGGCCGATAGGCTGGATCTCGAGCCGCGACGCCGAAGGCCGCGCCAATCTCGCGCCCTACTCCTTCTTCAACGGCTGCGGAGACCACCCGCCGATGGTGATGTTCGCGCAGACCGGGCGAAAGAGCCGGCCGGAGCTCGAGAAGGACAGCATCGCCAACATCCGCGCCACCGGCGAGTTCGCCTGCAACATCGTCGGCCATGCGCTGCGCGACGCCATGAACACCTCCTCCGGCACCTATGAGCGCGACGCGGACGAGTTCGAGCTCGCCGGCCTCACCAAGGCCCCCTGCGAGGCTATCGGCGCACCGCGCGTCGCCGAGGCGCCGGCCGTGCTCGAATGCCGCCTCGTGCGCATCGTCGAGGACCTGCCGAGCTGGCGCGAGCATGCGCGCAACATCGTCGTCATCGGCGAGGTCGTGGGCGTCCATATCGACGACGGCTTGATCGTCGACGGCATCGTCGACGTGCTGCGCTTCAACCCCCTCGCCCGCATGGGGTACATGGATTACACCACCGTCACCGACAAATTCGCGCTCCGCCGCCCGGGGCAGTGACGGCCAGTGACGGGAAGAGAGAGCGGCCTCCATCCCAAAAGCCGCAACGGGAGACGCGCGCCATGACCAGCACCGACGAGCCCTCCATCGAGACCATGATCGGCGTCATCGGCGGCTCCGGGCTCTACGGCATCGAGGGGCTCGAGGACGCGGCCTGGATCGACGCGCCCAGCCCCTGGGGCGCGCCGTCCGACCAGGTTCTCACCGGCCGCCTCGCCGGCCAGCGCATCGCCTTTCTGCCCCGTCACGGCCGCGGCCACCGCCTCTCGCCCACCGATATCGACTACCGCGCCAATATCGACGCGCTGAAGCGGCTGGGCGTGACGGATATCCTCAGCTTCTCCGCCTGCGGCTCCTTCCGCGAGGAGATGGCGCCCGGCGACTTCGTCATCGTCGACCAGTTCATCGACCGCACCTTCGCGCGGGAGAAATCCTTCTTCGGCAAGGGCTGCGTGGCGCATGTCTCCATGGCCGAGCCTGTCTGCGCGCGCCTCGGCGACGAGCTGATGGCCGGCGCCGGCCTGCCGGGCGTGCCCAGGCTGCACCGCGGCGGCACCTATCTCGCCATGGAGGGGCCGCAATTCTCCACCCTCGCCGAGAGCCGACTCTACCGCGAGGTCTGGGGCTGCGACGTGATCGGCATGACCAACATGCCCGAGGCCAAGCTCGCCCGCGAGGCGGAGATCTGCTACGCGACCGTCGCCATGGTCACCGACTACGACAGCTGGCACCCGCATCACGGCGAGGTCGATATCACCGCGATCATCGAGACCATGCACCGCAATGTGGACGGCGCGAAGGCCCTTCTCACCGCCACCGCGGCCCGGCTCGACCCCGTCCGCGCGCCCTGCCCGCAGGGCTGCGACCGCGCCCTCGAATTCGCCATCATCACCGCGCCCGAAGCGCGCGACCCGGCCCTCACCGCCAAGCTCGACGCCATCACCGCCCGCCTCACCCCCTGACCCCGCCGCCACCCGCGCGGCCGAAACCGGTTCCCCGCCCCCGGCGGATCGGCTATTGCTCATGCAGCGGCCGTGTTGAGGGAACCGCCTGAGATGCAGCGTTTTTCCGAGATCTTCTTTTTCATCCAGAGCGCCGCGCAGCGTTCCGCGCAATTCCTGATCACGCTCGCTGCAGCCGTCGGCGCCGCAATCTTCCTCTTCTCCACCTTCTTCGGGGAGGAAGAGACACCTGCGCCCGTGCCCACCGCCGCACCGGCTGTGCCCGAGAGCATCCCCGACCCGTTCAACGCCTCGCTGCAGCAGCGCCTCGTGACCCTCTATGCACAACGGAACTGCGCCGCATCCGAGGTGCTCTTCGCCGATTTCAGCGAGCGCCTCACGCCGGCCTCTGCTTCCGCGCCGCGCGATACCGCCTTCCTGCAGCTCACCCTCGTCGCCGCCGGCGGGCAGGCCATCGTCCGGGGCAATGGCCGCGGCAAGGCGGCTCTGGCCAACGCCCGCGCCAACCTGCTCGACAACATCGTCATCGTATTGAAGGAGAAGGGCATTTGCGACTAAGCGTCATCCTCACAATCGCGCTCCTCGCGCTCGCCTCGCCCGCCCAGGCGGCTGAAAACCTCGAGAAGGCCCTCAGCGAGCTGGCCGCGGAGGTCCTCTCCTTCGTGGACAGCGACGTGCCGAAAAAGATCGCCATCTCCACCATGATCCATGGCGACGGCACCTGCTCGGACCTCTCCGAGCGCGCGTCCAACCGGTTCCAGGGCGCGCTTTTCCGCGCCAAGACCGACAATGTGAGCGTGATCGACCGGCGTTCCCTCTCCGCCATCTTCCGCGAGCAGGACCTGATCGAGGACGGCACCGTCTCGCCGGAAGGTGCTGCCAAGATCGCCCGCATCGCACAGGTGAACGCCATTGTGACCGGCACGGTCACCACCTATGGCGACCAGGTGGAGCTCGAAGCCTCGATGCTCGATGCGCTCAACGGCACCGTCCTCGGCTTCGCCTATTCGAACTTCCCGCTCACCGGCGCGGACGAGGCGCTCCTGAAGAACCGCGGCCTCGCGCGCTGCGGCTTCGCACGGGCCGATGCGCGCCCCGGCACCCGTCCGGGCCCTGCGCCCGTCTCGTCGCCGAGCCTGCCGGCGAGCTCGTCGGACTCGAACTGGGTCTTCGAGGCCGATGTCTTCACCGCGCAGATCCAGTCGATCTTCTATGCGGCCTCCACGGGGCAGGCGACGGTCACTGCGCGCCTGCGCAACACTTCCGAGAAGCCGATCGCGCTCTCCTACCGCTCGGGCACGCTGACGATGACCGACGGGCAGGGCGGCCTTTTCAGTTGGGCGGACACCTGGTCCGGCCTGCGCGTCTGCGACACGAACCTTAAATACTGCAACGGGAGCTACCCGAAATACGTCACCGTGCTTGCGGCCGGGAACCAGGCACAGCTCACCTTCAATGTCGTGGGCGCCAAGGAACTGGAGGCGCCGGTCCTTTCCATGACGATGGAACTGATCGTCACCCCCGATGTCGAAGGCGACAAGGCCTACAAGGTCGTCTCCCTCGGCTTCTTCGATCTCGCGCCCACCGTGCGCTAGCGCCGGCAACCCGCCTGGCCGGGGGCGCATGAGCGTGCCCCCGGACACGCCCGAGCGCGCCGCGGCGCTCAGCCCGTATCGCGCAGATCGGCGAGGGGCTCCGGCGCCGTGAGCACCTCGCCCAGCCTCTCGAAGAGCTCGCGCTTGCGCACGGGCTTGGTCAGCACGTGATCCATGCCCGCATCGAGGCAGTCCTGATGGTCCTCGGGCATCGCATGCGCGGTGATCGCCACCACGGGGCAGCGGCGCGCGGCCTGCCGCTCCGCCTCGATCTTCCGGATCGCCTGGGTCGCCTGATGGCCGTTCAGCACCGGCATCGACACATCCATCAGGATGAGATCGAACCGGTCCCCGCGGAAGGCCTGGACCGCCTCCTCGCCGTTCTCCGCGAAGGTCAGCTTCGCCTTGGTGGGCGCGAGCATTTTGCGCAGGACCAGCCGGTTGGTCTTGTTGTCCTCCGCCACCAGGAGCCGCCGCCCGGCGAGATCCGGCACCTCCGGCCCGTCCCCCGCCGCCATGCGCGCGTTCTTCGCGACCGCGAGCCCCAGGAGCCGCCGCACCGCCTCGCGCAGGGCGCGCTGGCGCAGGGGCTTGCGCTGGAGCTCCACCGGCCGCTCGCCCAGATCCGGCGACACCCCGGCGCTGTTGAGCACGAGGCAGGGCAGCCGCGCATCGAGCCCCG
>JBCBWF010000473.1:0-3840 GCA_039817245.1 Pseudomonadota bacterium
AGGCGCAGCTCTCCTTTCTGGGGCTGAAGAACAACCTCGTTCAGTTCGTGCTCGACCAGATCAGCGTGCCCGGGGAGTTCGAGGTGAGCGCCGAGGGGGTGGAGGAGCCGGATGACGGCTCGACCACGCTGGTGGGGCTGACCATCGCGGATGCGGACGGGGTCTGGCTGCGCGTGGGCTCGGTCGCGCTCAATTGGTCGCCCGCGCGGGTCCTGCGCGGCGAGATCGAGATCCAGCGGCTGGCGGCGGCCGATGTGGAGTATCTGCGCGCCCCGGGCGCCTCGGTCGAGGTCAAGGAGGACGCCGACATCGCGGAGGACGACGACGAGCCCTTCGACTGGCCGCGCGCGCCTTTGGCCGTGATCGTGGAGGAGCTGCGGCTCGACCGCGTGCGCATCGCGCCCGGGGCGGTGGCGGAGCAGGGCCTCGCCTTCGACGCGGTGGGCGCTGCGCGGGACGAGGGGGACGAACAGTCGCTCCGGCTCGACCTGACGCGCACCGATGCGGTCGAGGGGCGGATCCGGATCGACTATCTGCGGGGCTTCGAGGCCAACACGCTGAGCCTGGAGCTGGAGGCGGACGAGGCGGCAGGCGGGCTGGTGGCCGAGTTCGCGGGGCTGCCGGAGGAAAGTGCCAGCCGCGTGCGCCTCACCGCGGCGGGGCCGCTGACGGACTGGCAGGTGAGCCTGATCGCGGCGTCCGACGAGGTGATCGATGTGCAGGGCGCGCTGCGCGTGGCGCTCGACAAGCCGATCTCGGTGCAGGCGGATCTCGCGGCGCGGCCGGGGCCGAAGCTCAACCCGACCGCGCAGAAGCTGCTGGCGCCGGAGGCGGTGTTCGACCTCGCCGTGCGCGAGGGCGAGGACGGGGTGATCCGGATCGAGCGGGGGCATCTCACCTCGCCGGAGATCTCGCTCACCTCCTCGGGCCTCTACGACGAGGCGACCGGGGCGGTGGATCTGGAGATCGACCTCAATGCCGAGCCGGGCCTCGTGGCGGATGCGGAAGGCTTCAGCTTTGCCGATATCGCCTTTGTGGGCCGGGTGAAGGGCACGGTGGAGAACCTGGACGGCTCCGGGCGCATCGCCGTGGCGGGGCTCACCAGCGAGGCGGTCGATATCGGCGAGGGGGTGCTCGAGGCGCGCGTCGCGATCGCGGGCGAGCGCATCGGCTTCGGCCTCGACGGCGGGCTCACGGGCTTTCGGGTCGACGCGCTGAGCGCCGAGCTCCTCGGCGACACGGTGATCGACGGGGACGGCGCCTTCGAGGCGGGCGTGCTGACGCTGGAGCGGCTCAACCTCGATTCGCCGCTTCTGACCCTGCGCGCGGACGGGCAGGCGGATACGGGGGCCGAGACGCTGGCCTTCGCCTACCGGCTCGCCGCCGAGCGCCTGCGCCCGATCGCCGAGGCGTATGAGACGGATGCGGAGGGCGCGTTCGCGCTGGAGGGCCGGCTCTCGGGCGGGTTCGACGCGCCGCGGCTGGAGGGCGGCGCGGCCTTCTCGGATCTCGCGCTGGAGGGCGAGCGCTACGGCGCGGTGCGGCTGACCCACGATGCGCGCTTCGGCGCGGAGCCCGCCGGGCGCGTGGCGCTGACGGCGGATGGCTCGCGCTACGGGCCGGCGGAGCTGTCCACCGATTTCCGGCTAGCCGGAGACGACCTGGCGCTCAGCAACCTGCTCGCGACCGCGCTCGATGCGCGCGCCGAGGGGGCCTTCACGGTCGATCTCGGCACCACGCTGGCGGACGGATCGCTGCGCCTGAGCGTGCCCTCGCTGGACCGGACGCGCACGGCGCTCGAGCTCGACATCGCCGGGCGGGCGGAGGGGGAGGTGCGTCTGGCCACCGTCTCCGTGCCCGCCGCTTTCGGCACGACGGAGCGCCAGCAGAGCGCCGAGCTCGACTTCGAGATTGCCGAATTCGAGGGGTTCGAGGCGCGGGTGGAGCGCGTCGGCCTCACCGGCCGGCTCGGCGATCTCCTCGGCGAGCCGGGGGGAACGATCGTTCTGGAACTCGGTGCGACCGAGCATCCGCAGGCCCGGCTCGCCGGCGGCGAGGTCACCGCGACGCTCGCCAATCTCACCCGGCGGGGCAGCGTCGATCTCGATTACCGGCTCGAAGCGGTGGAGGCGCCCGGGGCGGCGCGTTTCGAGGAACTGGCGGGCACGGCCCGGCTGACGGATCTGGAGGGCGAGGGCGCGGGGCGGGTCGATGCGACCGTGAACGGGATCGCGGCGGAGGATGCGACGGTGCGCGAGGTCGTGCTCGGCGCGGATATCGCGGCGCTCCTCGCCAGCCCGGATGTGGATGCGACGCTGCGCGCGGTCGATATCGCGGCGGCGGGCTACGCGGTGGCCACGGTCGAGGCGGAGGCGGCGGCGACGGATCTCACGGGCGCGCCGGCCGCGAAGGGCACCCTGCGGGCGCGCGACATCGCCGGCCCGGATGCCGCCGTGGCCGAGGCGCGCGTGGAGTTCGACCTCACGGATCTCACGGGCGCGCCCGGGGGGGCTGTGACCGCCGTGGTGGAGGAGATCGCGGCGGCCGGTTTCACCGTTGCGCGGGTCGATGCCGAAAGCGCGCTTTCGGATCTGACGGGCAGCCCCGCGGTGACGCTGACCGCGCGCACCGGGCGGATCGCCGGCGCCGGGATCGCCGCGGAGCAGGCGACGCTGGAGGCCGATCTCGCGGATCTGACCGGTACCGGGCGGGGCACGGTGTCGGCGGCGCTCCGCGGGCTTTCCGGCGAGGCGCAGGCCAGCGCGGTGACGCTAGAGGCGGATATGACCGGGCTGACCGTGCCGGCGGGCATGGTGGCGGTGCGCACGCAGGGGCTCGGCGCAGGCGGCGCGCAGATCGGCGCGGCCCGGCTCGACGCGACGCTGACGGACCGGCAGGGCAAGAGCGACATCCGCGCCACCCTCGCGGTGCCGGAAGTGACGGCGGAGGGGGCGCGGGTCGAGGCGGTGGCGCTGGTCGCCGATATTCGCGACGCGCTCGGCGCGCCGACGCTCGATCTGCGGCTCGATGCCGACCGGGTCGCGGCCGGCGACATCGCGCTGGAGGCGCCGCGCTTCACGGCGACCGGGCCGCTCTCGCGCCTCGCGCTCGTGCTGGATGCGGACGGGACGATGGATCGCAAGGCGCTGGCCGCCCGCCTGCGCGCCGTGGCCGATCTCGCCGGTGCCGGGCCGGAGGCGCAGGTGGACACGCTGGAGCTGACGCTCGACGAGGCGCGGATCGGGCTCGACAGCCCGCTGCGTGTGCGCTCCAGCGGCGGGGCGACGCGGATCGAGGGGATCGACCTCGCGCTGCCCGGCGGAGGGCTGAGCGGGACGGCGACGCTCTATTCCGGCGGGGCGTCCGGCGATCTGGCGCTCGACATGCAGGATCTCGCGGCGCTGAAGACGCTCTCGGAGGATATCCCGGTGGCGCGCGGCAGGTTCGCGTTCGCTGCCGCCTTCGACACCCGGCAGGGGCGCGCGCGAGCCGAGGTGACCGGGGAGGGGCGCGGCCTCGGCTTCGACGGGGTGGTGACGGATATCGGCGATCTCGGCCTCGATCTCGACGCGGGCTGGAACGGGCGCAGGCTGACGGGCGAGACCGCGCTTTCGGGCCCGTTCGGCGACCCGGTGCGCGCTACGGTGGGCCTCGCCATGCTGCCCTCCGGCGGGCCGGCGCCGCACATTCCCGAGAACGGGGCGCTGGAGGCGGCGGTCCGCTGGTCGTGGGGCCTGCTCTCGCCGGCGGCTCAGGGAGTGGCTGTGGCATTGGCGTCGTTTCGCACGGCCCGGGACGCGGTGGACCTGCGTCGTGCCCTGGGACCCGGTGCCGCGGGGG
>JBCBWF010000072.1:0-17171 GCA_039817245.1 Pseudomonadota bacterium
CCTTGAAATTAAGGACTACGGCGCACCGCTTTTGGTGATCCCAGAGCACAAACGCTCCATTTTAGGCCATTTCAACAGCCCCGCTGCGCCCCAACGGGCCGCCAGATCGCCAGATCCGGGATGCTTCACTTGATCCGCGCCCACCCGGTGCGCACACTCGGCCCCGCCCGCGACGGATCCGTCCGAACGGTACGGGCCGGCGCAAGCGTCGCGAACGGTAGTGCGCCGCGGCGCAGAAAGGCCATGTCATGTGTGTGTTCAACGGGTGCGCCAACCCCAACCACCCCAACTCCGCCAACTGGGGGGTCGGCTCGATCTGCCAGCAGCATTTCGATGCGATCAGCACCGAGGTCCAAGGGCAGACCACCTGCGACCAGGGCTATGCGGACGACTATGCGCGCATCTGGGTGCTGATGATGGAGCGCAACCGGATGCTCAACTATCTCGACAACACGTTCGGGACCTATCTGGTCAACCACGATCCCGCAGCCTTCACGGTCAACCTGCCCAGCGTGGACTACCAGCCCCATGTCCATGAGGCGCTCGTGCATTTCGAGCGTCGCTGCTGGTTTTCCGGGCAGCACATCGTCCCGCTCGGCATCCTCACGGCGGCGGATTTCTTCGGCTTCATCGCCCAGGGCTACGTGCTCGACGATTTCGGCGCCGGCTACACCCATGGCGCCTACACCCACCGGCTGCAGTGGTTCTGTATCATGCACGCCATCACCAACGGCTTCACGACGGCGAACCCCGCCACGACCGGCTGGAACCACAGCGCCTACGAGCTCTACACCAAGGCTGCCGAACCCGGCCTGCGCAACCCCGTCCGGCTCACGACTGGCACGCTCAACGAGAGCGGCAGCTCGCTCTGGGCGGTGCTGTTCGATCTCGGCGGGCGGGGGGCCTACTTCAACCACCCCGATGAGCTGCACCACGAGATCCGCTTCGGTACCACGCAGGGCACGGGCATCGAGATCGCGATCACCCAGCATCAGCGCGAATGGGGCGTGCGTGTCTGGAGCCTCACGCGCCAGGCCGCCATCGGCCAGGAATTCGCCCAGCTCGCCAATGCGGAGCAGAACCTTTCCGCGACCCAGCGGGCCAAGCGCGCGCTCCATATCTCGCAGGCGCCCAGCCGCCAGGACCTGATCAACCGGGCGCGCACCAAAGTCGACACCGATCCGGGCTACGCCGCGAGCCGCAACGCGCTGATCGCCGGGACCTCCCCCGCCGTCGCCTCCGGGGGCGTGGCCGCGCAGAAGGAGATGGAGATGGCGTCGAGCGGGGCATGGAAGCGCGCGCGCGCCGGCGTCCTCATCCCCCAGGCGGACACGCTGAGCATGAGCGCAGCCAGCGTCAACGGCCGAAAGACCTATAGCCGCGTGGCCCTGCAGTAGCCCCGCCCGACCACCGCCCGCGCCCCGCCCGGGGTCCGCCCGGGTCCCGCGACCACCGCAAACCGCGCCGGGCGACGCCCCAGCGCTCAGCCTCTTCCGCCACACCCGGAAGGGGCCGTTTTTTGTTTCTTTTACGGGTTAATTTACCCCCGCTCGGCGCGCGAAGAAGCCGCTTGTCCGTCCCGCCCCCGCCCCCCGCGGCATCATCGCGCGATTGCCATCGCGGACCCGGCACCGCAGGGTCGCGGCGGGTGGAGAGCGCGAGGGCGAACGGATGAGGCTGAGGCAGCCGCCAGCACGAGAGGGATGGCCGGGCCGCAGGGCGGGCAGGGGCCTCCCCCTCGCCCTTCTCGCCCTCCTCGCCCTGCTCCTGCCCCTCGCGGCGCAGGGGGCGGACCGGGTGCGCATCGCCTATCTCGAAGGCTGGCCCACCCCCAGCCTCCTCGCCCGCGGCGACGGGCGCTACGATGCGCGCCTCGGCGTCCCCGTCCAGTGGCGCGGCTTCCGCAACGGCGCTGCGATGAGCGAGGCCATGGCCGCCGGCGAGATCGACATCGCCTACAGCCAGGGCGTCGTGCCCTTCCTGCTCGCGGTCACCGAGGGCCTGCCCGTCGAGATGGTCGGCATCGCCGTCAGCTATCCCGGCGCGTCCGACTGCATCCTGCAGGGCGGCGGAGGGATCGACCGCGAGACCGCGACCGCGCTGGAGGGCCGCCAGATCGCCGCCCCCGTCGGAAATCTCACGCATTTCAAGCTCTTGCGCATGCTCGAACATCTCGGCGTCGATGCCTCGCGGATCGCGCTCGCCGCCATCGAGGGCGACGAGGCCGTGGCCGCGCTCGCCCGCGGCGATGTGGCGATGGCCTGCGGACACGGCGCGGCGCTCGCGCGCCTGCGCAGCCTCGGCGCCCCGCTCATGAGCGCGGCCGAGCAGGAGGCCATCGGCATCCGCGTCTTCGACGTCATCGCCGTGCGCCGGGCCTTCGCGCTTGAGGAGGCGGCGCTCCTGCAGGCCTTTCTCGACGTGACCGACGCGGTGAACCGCGCCTACACCGCCGATCCCGCGCAGTTTCGCCTGCGCATCGCCGCCGCCGCCGGCATGCGGCCGGACGAGGCGGAGCGCCTGCTCGAGCTCTTCGCCTTCCCCTCGCGCCTCGAACAGGCGGGGCCGGGCTGGATGGGCGGGCGCGTGCAGGGCCTCCTGAAGGAGCTCGCCGACTTCTTCGTCGCGGCCGGCCAGATGGAGCGCGCGGCGGAGGACTACCGCAGCGCCGTCAACCCCGCCTTCCTGCGCTGATCCCGGCCAGGGCTTTGTAAAGAAAGCCTATTCCAGCTCGCCAAGCGCCTCGTGCAGGCCCTCGATCCGCTCCAGATGCCGCCGCCCGCCGCGCCCCAGCCGGTCGAGCATGGCGATCGCGAGCGCGCGCAGCACGGCCATCACGCCGCCATAGCTGTCCACCAGCTGCGGCGTCTCCACCGCGCAGGTGAGGTTCCAGCGCGCATGCGCCGGCGCGCCCCGCACCGAGCGATCGGCGATCAGCGCCACATCCGCCCCGGTCCCCGCCAGCGTCTCCACAAAGCGCGTGAACCCGGCCGGGCGGCGGCGCAGGCCCAGCACCAGCGCCACATCGCCGGGCCCGATCCCCGCGATCCCTTCGGCCAGCGTCTGCCCCGGCGCGTTCAGCATCTCCACATCGCCGCGGACCTGCGCGAAGACCGAACGGCCATACTCCGCCGCGAAATGGCTGTTGCGAAACCCCGCCAGCCGGACCCGCGGCGCCTGCGCCAGCCGCTCGGCCAGCGCATCGAGCGTGAGCGGATTCTGCATGGCAAGCGAGGCCTCTAGCAGCGCCGCCTCGGTCTCCAGCAGCGTCTCCAGCCGTCCCGCCTTGCGCGCCTCGGCGCCCGCCCGGGCGAGATAGAGGGGCGAGCCGGAGACCCGCATCGCCCGCGCCGCCCGCCGCGCCTCCTCGTAGCCGCCATAGCCGAGGCGGCGCACGAAGCGCGAGACCGTGGGCGTCGACACGCCCGCGCGCCCGGCCAGCTCCCCGGCGCCCAGCGTCGCCAGCTCCCCCGGCGCCTCCAGCACCGTATCGGCCGCGCGCCGCTCGCCATCGGGCAAGGCGGCATAGACCGCATGGATCCGCTGGGTCAGCGAGCCCTCCGGCGCATCCGGCCCCTGCTTCGCCTCCTGCTCCACATCGCTCCCCATCGTGAAATCTTCGTTTTGTTCAGCTTGACGATATGAAACTCGTGTTTCACGCTCAACCTCGAGATGCAAAGCACCCCCACCCCCTCCGCACCCGGCGAGGAGCCCGGCACCAGCCCTGTCGCGCGCGCGGCGCGGATCTGGAGCCTGCGGATCAACTGGGTGGTCGAGCGCGTCTGCGTCGCACTCCTGGTGCTCCTGGTGATCGATGTCTGGCTCGGCGTGCTGGTGCGCTACGTGCTGCCGCTGCCGATCACCTTCACCGAGGAGCTGGCGCGCTATCTCATGATCTGGATGGCGCTTCTCGCGGTCTCCTCCGGCATCGCGCATCGCGAGCATATCGGCGTGGCCTTCGTCTTCGAGCGCCTGCCCGCCACCACCCGGCGCTGGCTCGCGGTCGGCTTCGACGCGATCGGCTTTCTCTTCTTCTTCGCGCTCTTCTGGTACGGGCTGTCCTTCACCGAGCGCGGCTTCTCGCGCCTCACGATGATATACGCGATTCCAAAGGGTTACGCTTTTGCCGGCGTGCCGCTCGCCGCCGCGGTGGCCTGCGTCCAGCTCGCGCTCATGGGACTGCACGACTGGCATGCCCGCCGCCCGCCGGACCGGCCCGCCGCCACACCCGATGCGGGGCCGTGATGGGGGAATGGCTCGTTCCAATCGCCTTCTTCGGCCTGCTCACGCTCGGCATGCCGGTGGGCATCGCCATCGGCGTCGCCGGCATGGTCGGCATCCTCGATATGGGCCCGCGCTTCATGACCATGGCGCCGGACCGGCTCTTCGCTGGGCTCGACCTCTTCCCCTTCCTCGCCATGCCCTTCTTCATCCTGGCGGGAGAGATCATGAACCGCTCCGGCATCACCGCGGGGCTCGTGCGCCTCGCCGAGGCGCTGGTGGGCTGGATGCGCGGCGGCATGGCCCATTCCAACATGGTCGCCTCGGTGATGTTCGCCGGCATCACGGGCTCGGCCACCGCCGATGCCGCCGCCTTCGGCAACACGCTGGTGCCCGCGATGCAGCGCGCGGGCTACACGCGCTCCTATGCCTGCGCGGTCACGGCCGCCGGCTCGATCATCGGGCCCACCATCCCGCCCTCCACGCTCGCCATCATCTACGGCTCGATCATGGGGGTCTCCATCGCCGGGCTCTTCGCGGCGGGGATCCTGCCGGGGCTCCTGATCTGCGGCGTCTGCATGGCCGTGATCGCGCTCACTGCGCGCGCCAAGGGCCTGCCGAAGGGGGAGGGGCGGCCGAGCTTCGCCGCCGTGCGCACGGCCTTTCGCGAGGGTTTCCTGGCCGCGATGCTGCCGGTCTTCATCCTCGGCTCCATTCTCGGCGGCTTCGCGACGCCCACCGAGGCCGCCGCCGTCGCGGTCGCCTATGCGCTGGTGGTGGGCGGCATCGTCTACCGCGCCCTTACCTGGCGCGATCTCTACGAGGTCGCGGTGCGCACCACGCGGATCACCGGCGTCATCTTCCTCATCATCGCGGCGGCCACGATCCTCGGCTGGTGGATGACCTTCAACCGCATCCCCCAGGCCATCGCCGAGGCGATGCTGGCAGTCTCCTCCGACCCGGATGTGGTGATCGGCCTCATCCTCTGCCTGCTCCTCGTGATCGGCCTCGTGATGGACATCAACGCGACGCTGATCATCCTGGCCCCGGTGCTCGCGCCGCTCACGCTGCAGCTCGGGATGGACCCGGTGCATGCGGGGATCATGATCATCCTCGCGCTCAACATCTCGCTGATGACCCCGCCCGTCGGTGCCTGCCTCTTCGTCCTCGCCTCCGTGACCGGGGAGACGGTGGAGCGGATCACCCGCGAGCTCTGGCCTTTCATCCTCGCCGAGGTCGCGGTGCTCATCCTCATCGCCTTCTGGGCGGATCTCACGCTTTTCCTGCCCCGCCTGCTCGGCCTCTGAGCCTCAACACTCGAACAGGGAGACTGTCATGACCTTCGCACGCAGCATCACCGCAACCCTCGCCGCCGCGGTGGCGGGCGCCTGCCTCTCGGCCTCCGCCCTCGCGGCGGATGTCACGATCCGGCTCGCGCATCTCAACCCGGAGGACCCGTTCAAGAGCCATTCCGGCGCCATGACGGCGGTCTTCAAGAGCCTCGTCGAGTCGGGCTCCAACGGGGCGATCGAGGTGCAGATCTTCCCCAACGGCCAGCTCGGAAAGGATGCCGAGGTGATCGAGCAGGTGCGCGCCGGCATCGTGGAGAGCACCATCTCCTCCTCGGGCGGCGTGGCGCAGCACTATCCGCTGGTCGGCGTCTTCGACATCCCCTTCGCCTTCCCGAATATCGGCGTCGCAAGCCGCGTGATCACCAAGGAGAGCGCGTTCGGCCAGAAGTTCATCGCCGATATGGAGGGCGCGACCGGCCTCAAGGTGCTGGGCCTTATCGATTCCGGCGGCTTCTTCGCCTTCACCAACTCCAAGAAGCCCATCACCAGCGTCGAGGACATGGCGGATCTGCGCATCCGCACCATGACGCTGCCGACGCATGAGGCGATCATCTCCTCGCTCGGCGGCCAGCCCACACCGCTGCCCTGGGCCGAGGTCTACACCGCGCTGCAGACCGGCGTGGCGGACGGGCAGATGAACCCGGTGCCGATCATCGCCTTCGCCAAGTTCGACGAGGTGCAGAAATACCTCTCCGTCACCAACCACATCATCACGCCCTATGTCTGGTCGATGAACGCCGAGTTCTATGCCGGCCTCTCCGGCGAGCATAAGACGCTGGTGAACTGGGCCGCGGAGGTCGCGACCGAGGCGGGCCGCTCCGTCAGCCGCGTGATCGAGGCCTCCGACAGCGGCCTGCCGGCGCTCGCCGCCAAGATGGAGGTGAACGTGGTGCCCGCCGCCGAGCAGGCCAAGTTCGCCGCCGCCGCCCAACCGGCGGTTCGCGCGCTCATCGAAGAGCAGTATGGTGCCCCGGGCATCGAGATGCTCGACGCGCTCCTCGCCTCGATCGAGGAGGAAAAAGGCGCCTTCTGAGCGCCGGCAAACCGGGGGAGACTGGAATGGCGAGCGAGATCGTGCGGCAGGCGGGGGCGGCGGAGCGCCCCTTCACCCTGGTGCCCAACCGGCAGGGGGCGGCGGGCGCGGCCTGGACCGCGGCGCAGGATGCGGTCCTCAACGACGCAGCCCTGGCCGAGGCGCGCACCACCATCGCCGCCTGGCCGGGCTACGCGGCCACCCCGCTCGCCAGCCTCCCCGGCCTCGCCGCCGAGCTCGGCGTGGCCCGGATCGACTACAAGGACGAGGCCGGCCGGTTCGGCCTCGGCAGCTTCAAGGCGCTCGGCGGCGCCTATGCCGTCGCGCGCCTTCTCTGCCGCCGGCTCTCCGCCGCCGAGGGCCGCGCGGTCGGCATCGACGAAGTGCTCGACGGCCGCCACGCGGAGGCCGTGCGCGCCATCACCGTCTGCTGCGCGACCGACGGCAACCATGGCCGCTCCGTCGCCTGGGGCGCGCAGAGCTTCGGCTGCGGCTGCGTGATCTTCATCCACGCCACCGTGTCGGAGGGCCGGCGCGCGGCCATCGCCCGCTTCGGCGCCGAGGTCCGCCGCTGCGACGGCAACTACGACGACAGCGTGCGCGAGGCGCAGGAGACCGCGACGCGCGAGGGCTGGTTCGTCGTCTCCGACACCTCCTATCCCGGCTATATGGAAGTCCCGAAGGACGTCATGCAGGGCTATGAGGTGATGGCCGCGGAGGCCTTCGACGCCCTTGCCGAGCCGCCCACGCATATCTTTCTGCAGACCGGCGTCGGCGGCATGGCCGCGGCGATCGTGGCGCTCGCCAAGCGCCGCTGGGGGGCCGCGCGCCCGCGCATCGTCCTCGCCGATCCCGACCGCTCCGCCTGCTGGGTCGAGAGCTTCCGCTCCGGCCACCCCGTCGCCGTCGAAGGCGAACTCGACACCCTGATGGCCGGGCTCGCCTGCGGCGAGGTCTCCGCGCTCGCCTGGGAAATCCTGCAGGACCACGCCGATGCGGCCATGGCCGTACCGGATGCCGCCGCGGTCGAGTTCATGCGCCGCCTCGCCTGTCCGCCCGACAGCGATCCCCATCTCGTGGCCGGCGAAAGCGCCACCGCCGGCCTCGCCGCCCTCGCCGCCGCGATGGAGGACGCGGAGGCGCGCGCCGCCCTCGCGCTCGGCCCCGCCGCGCGCATCCTCGTCTTCGGCACGGAGGGCGACACCGATGCCGAACTCTACGCCGAGCTCGTGGGCGCCACGGCGGAGGAAGTGCGGGGCTTCGCGGCATGAGCCACCCCCCGAGCGCCCCGCCGCGCCGCTTCATCGTCGCCGGCGCCCAGCTCGGCCCCATCGCGGCGGACGAGCCGCGCCGCTCCGCCGTCGCGCGCATGATGGCGATGATGCGCGAGGCGAAGGCCCGCGGCGCGGCACTCGTGGTCTTCCCCGAGCTCGCGCTCACCACCTTCTTCCCGCGCTGGTATGCGGAGCCGGCGGAACTTGCGCGCTGGTTCGAGACCGAGATGCCGTCGGAGGAGACCCGCCCCCTCTTCGCCCTCGCCGCGGAGCTCGGCATCGGCTTTCATCTCGGCTATGCGGAGCGCACCGCCGAGGGGCGCCACTTCAACACCGCGATCCTCGTGGGCCCGGACGGCGCGATCCTCGGCAAATACCGCAAGATCCACCTGCCGGGCCATTTCGAGCACGAGCCCTGGCGCCCCTTCCAGCATCTCGAGAAGCGGTTCTTCGAGAAGGGCGATCTCGGCTTTCCCGTGTTCGATGCCTTCGGGGGCCGCATCGGCATGTGCATCTGCAACGACCGCCGCTGGCCGGAGACCTGGCGCGTGCTGGGCCTCGCCGGCGCCGAGCTGGTCGCGCTCGGCTACAACACCCCGCTCCACTACCCGCCCGCGCCCGCGCACGACCACCTGCAGTACTTCCACAACGCGCTCTCGGTGCAGGCGGGGGCCTATCAGAACGGGCTCTGGGCCGTCGCCGTCGCCAAGGCGGGGCTCGAGGAGGGTTGCGACCTCATCGGCGGCAGCCTCATCGCGGCACCCACCGGCGAGATCGTCGCCACCGCCGCCACGCTCGGCGACGAGGTGATCACCGCGGCCGTCGATCTCGAGCGCTGCGCGGAGATCCGGCGCAACATCTTCGATCTCGCCCTCCACCGCGAACCGGCGGACTACGCCGCGATCACCGCGCCGAAGTAACGCCGCCGCCGCAAGCAGGAGCTGCCATGGACCTCTCGGCTCTCGCCCTCGCCGATGCATACGGCACCGGCACCGCTACGCCCGCGGCTGCCGCCGAGCACTGCCTCGCCCGCATCGCCGCGCAGGACGCCAAGCTCGGCGCCTACCAGGCCGTCTATGCGGAGGAGGCTCGGCGCCTCGCCGAGGCCGCGGGCGCCGCCCTGGCCGCGGGCGGGCGGATCGGGCCGCTCCACGGGGTCCCCTTCGCGCTGAAGGACCTCATCGACATCGAGGGCCGGGTCACGACCTGGGGCTCGCGCCTCACCGCCGAGCGCGTCTCGCCGGCCACGGGGCTGCTGGCGCGCCGGCTCCTCGGCGCCGGTGCGGTGCTGCTCGGCAAGACCAAGACGGTCGAATGCGCCTTCGGCGGTTGGGGCACCAACACGGTGATGGGCACGCCCTGGAACCCCTGGGATCTCGAGACCGCCCGCGCCCCCGGCGGCTCCTCCTCCGGCTCGGGCGTCGCGGTGGCGGCCGGCATGGCGAGCTTCGCCATCGGCACCGATACCGGCGGCTCGGTGCGCATGCCCGCGGCCTTCTGCGGCATCGTCGGGCTCAAGGTCACCGAGGGCGTGCTGCCCTGCGACGGGATCATGCCGCTCAGCCACACGTTGGACACGCCGGGCCCCATGACCCGCACGGTGCGCGACGCCGCCCTCGTTCTCGAGGTCATGCGCGGCACCGAGGCCGCCGCAATCGAGGCCGATCTCGCGGCCCCCGACGGCCGCTTCGCCGCGCTCGGGCGCGGGGTCGGCGGCCTCCGCCTCGGTGTCCTCGGCCAGGCCGAGCGCGATCTCGTCTCCGCCCCGATCCTGGCGACCTATGACGAGGCCCTCGCGCGGCTCGAGGCGATGGGGGCAGACTGCGTCGCGTTTGCGCCCCCCACGCGCCATGTGGATCTCGCCGAGCGCAACTTCGTCATCAGCAGTTCGGAGGCCTTCGCGCATCACGGTGCGCGCTTCATCGAGCCGGCCGCACCGGTGGACGCCTCGGTCCGCGCGCGCATGCTCCGCGGCAAGGACATCGCCGCCGCGGCCTATATCCAGGCGCTGCAGGAGCGGCCCCGCGAGCAGGCGCGCTGGCGCGACGCCATGGCCGGGCTCGACGCGATCCTCACGCCGAGCACGCTCTGCGAGCCGCCGCCCCTCGACACGATCGACCCCGCCACGGCACCGGCGGAGTTCACGCGGCCCTACAACTATCTCGGCATGTGCGCGCTCGCCCTGCCCATCGGGCTCACCGCGTCGGGCCTGCCCGCCAGCCTGCAGATCGCGGCCCGGGCGCACGACGAATGGGGCGCGATGCGCATCGGCGCCGCCCTCGAGGAGGCGACGCCGCGTTTGCCTGCGCTGTAACCCCGCCCTCAGGCGAAGATCAGCACGCCGTCATCGGTGTCCGAGGCGGTCGCATCGACATACTCCGCGCTCTCCGAGAAGAAGAGCAGCAGATCGCTCGGGTCGAACCCGTCTTCCGCCAGCACGCCGGTCCAGAAGGCGAGGCCATCATCGTCCGGCGCGCGGCCGAGCACGTTGCCGTAGAGCGCCTCGACATACTCCGAATGCGTGGGCTCGGGGCCGAAGAGCGTGGCGAACTCGTCCGAGGCGATGAAGGCGTCGGCGACTTCCTCCAGGCCCGCGCTCTCTGCCACGCCGGTCCAGAAGCTCGCGCCCTCCACATCCGGGTCGCGCCCGAAGCTCGCGCCGAAGAGGCGGAAGACCGAGGCCGAGACTTCGCCCGTATCCGCCACCACCTCGGCGTCTGAGAACACCAGCGTCTCGACCTGGGTGAGATCCACGCTTTGCCCGCCGACCGTGACCGTGAAGCCGCCGTCGATGAAGCCGAACTCCGCATCCGCCAGCGCGGCCTCGAACACCGCCGTGTCCGTTCCCGCCCCGCCATCGATGGCGGTGGTCGACGGGTTCACGGTGATGGTGTCGTTGTCCGGCCCGCCCGAGCCGATGGTCTCGTCCACATCGATGGGCAGCAGCACGGCGTCGATCGCCTGCACGATGCCGTTCGAGGCCACGATGTCGGAGGCCGCATCGACGAAGAGCGGATCGGCGAGATCCGGGTCGAGATCGGCCAGGCTGTCGCCATCGGTCACCGGGCCCTCGCCGGCCGTCACCGTCGCCAGCGAGGTCAGCGCCGGGCCGCCGGCCAGATCCACGCGGGTGAAGCTGCCATCGATCACGTGATAGAGCAGGATCTCGGTCAGGAGCGGGATCGGATCGCCGTTCTCGTCGAGCGAGCTCAGCACCGCCACGATGTCGTTGAACGCCGCCTCCTCCGTCGTCGCCTCCGAGCCGAGGCTGCGCGCGAGCGAGATGAAGGCGCTGTCGGTGGGCGCGAAGACGGTGAGATCCGCGTCGGGATTGGCCACGGCATCCACCAGATTGGCCGCCTGCAGGGCCGCCAGCAGCATGTCGAAATCGCCGCCATTGTCGTCGAAGCCGGTGCCGGAGGCGGCCACGATCTCGGCCAGCGTCTGCTGCGGCTCGGGGCTGTCCAGATCGAGCGGCAGGAGCACGCGGTCGATCGCCTGCACCGTGCCGTTGGAGGCGGGAATGTCCGTCAGCCCGTCGATGAAGGCCGCATCGGTCGCCTCGGGGTCCGCATCGAGGATGCCGCTCTCCGACGGGATCACCACGAGGCCGGAGGCGGTGAGGACCGAGGGCGCCGCGATCAGCTCCTCCACGCTCTTGGCGCCGGGGGCCACGTGGTAGAGGAGGATGTCCGTGAGCAGCGGGATCGGGTCGCCATCCGCCGAAAGGCCGGTCAGCGCGTCGGCAATCGCGCCGAACACCGCGTTGGGGTCATCGGCATCGCCCGTGAAGCCCAGATCCGCGGCGAGCGCCGCGAAGGCCGCGTCCGTCGGCGCGAACACCGTGAAGTCCGCATCCACATCCGCCAGCACCGAAGTCAGCCCCGCCGCCTCGAGCGCCAGAACGAGCACCTCGAAATCCGCGTTGCCGGTCGCGATGTCGGCGATGCTCGGCGCATCGTTGCCGGGGATGTCGAGCGGCAGCAGCACCCGGTCGATGGCCTGGATCGTGCCGTTGGAGGCCGCGATATCCGGCACCACGATCGCGCCGTCCAGAAGATCGGGCTCGAGATCGATCAGCCGCGCGCCGTCCGGCGTGAGCGTCGCGCCCTCGAGCAGCGTGTCCACGCTCGAGGCTGTCGCGATCGCCTCCGCGGACTGCGCGCCCGGCGAGACATGGTAGAGGAGCACATCGGTCAGGAGCGGGATCGGATCGCCGTTCGGATCGAGGCCGGCCAGCGCATCCGCGATCGCGGCGAAGACCGCGTCCTCGTCCGTCGGATCGCCCGTGTAGCCCAGATCCGCCGCCAGCTGCGCGAAGGCCTCATTGGTGGGCGCGAACACCGTGAGCGAGGCATCGGGATCGGCAACGGCGTCCACCAGACCGGCCGCATCGAGCGCTGTCACGAGAATGGAGAAATCGCTGCTCCCGGCGGCGATCTCGGCGATGGTTTGGGTCTCGGGTTCCATGGTTGCTCCTCTGTCCGGTGCGGCACGCGTTGGCCTGATCTGGTCGCCGGCCGTGGGTTTTTGTCCGACACCGCAGAGCTAAATCTGGTGGGAAAAATGTCCACAAGAAAAATGCGCCCGGACCGCGCGAGGGCGGCCCGGCAGCAGAGATCGGCAGGGTGGGGAGAGCGCGCGCGGCCCTGTGGGGCTCAGCGCGCCCGGCTCAGCGCGTTGGGCGGGTGCCCGGGGCTGCGGCGATGTCGAGGCCCGCCGGCAGGGCCGCACGGCGTGCCGCCGTGCCCTCCGGCAGCGCCAGCCCGTGGCGTACGGCGAAATCGCCGGTATAGGGGCCCTCGAAGAGCGCCCGTCCCCGCGCGAAGGCCGCGAGCTGCGCATCGCGGTCGAAGCTGTGGCCGAGGCCGGAGAGCGTGAAGCCCGGCGCCGCGGTCACGGGCTCCAGATACCCCTCCACCGAGAGCGCGATCAGCGGGCCGGCCGCGCCGGTGAACCGGCCCTCCACCACGCGCTCGGCAACGAGCGCGCCGCCCGAGAGCCGCCCGGCGACCGTCACGAACCCTCCGGGCGCCGGCAGCGCGGCCCCCGGCGCCAGCGCGAGCGCGTGGACCGCGGCCCCGCCCCCCGACGCCATGAGCGTGCCCGATACGACCACCAGATCCGTCGGCGCGGGATCGATGCGGGAGGCCACGACCACGTCGCCGTCCCAGAGCCCCGAGACCGCAACGGCTGCACCGGGCGCGGCCTCCAGGGCCACGCCGGGCTCGAGCCGCACCGCGACACCGGCCACCACAAGGCCCCGTCCGTCCGCCGTCACGCGCTCCACCGGCCCGATCAGCGGGTGGGTGATGTGGATCCGCCGCGCATAGAGCCCCGCGCCCGGCGCATCCTCGGTCGCCTCCACGGTGAGGCTCTGGCCCCGCACCAGCGCATCGGCGTTGCGCGCACCAAGTGCATCGGTGATCTCCGGCGCGCGATCGACCGCGATCCGCCGGGCATTGACGACGATGCTGCCGAAATCCGTCAGCACGCCCACGATGCCGGTGCCGCCGATCCCGCCTTCCTTCGGCGGGCGCGGGCGCTCCTCGGCCACCCTTTCGCCGGGCGCGCAGCCCGCCAGGGTCGCGCCGGCGGCGCCTGCCAGGAATCTCCGCCGGTCAATCGCGGCCATCGTCGCCCCCCGTCCGCCCGGTTGCTGCGCCGGTCGCGTCATCGGGCGCATCATCGGTCGCCGGCCTTGCCGCGGGTCCCGCATCCGCGCCGGCGTTCCCCTCGTCTGCGACGTCGGACGGCCCCTCGTCAACGCGGAAGAAGAAGACCCCGAAGCGGAAGCGCTGGCTCGCCTCGGGCAGCGCCTCGTCCGCCTGCTGATGCGCGAAGGCGATGCGGTTGAGCGTGCCGAGCGCCTCGGTGCCGAGCGCGCGGGCCGAGGCCTCGATCGCATCCACCGAACCGGGCGTGAGGCGGTTGTAGAAGACCGCGCGTTCGAGGAACGGCGCCTTCTCCGCCTCCGCCAGCAGGTTGTCCGTCGCCGCCGCGATATGGTCGCCGACATTCTGGCCGAAGAAATGCACCTTCTGGCCGAGCTCCGCCGGCCCCACCACCGCCTCCGGATCGAGCCGCACCATCCCGGTCGCGCTGTCGAACCGCACCAGCCCCTGCTGGATGAGCGCATCGAGCAGCGTGCGCGGGCGCGTGTCGCGGCTGACGGAGGCGGCGAGCGCCTCGAAGCTTGGCCCGCTGTCGGACTGGCGGGGCAGGGGCAGCGGTGCCCCCTGCGCATCCGTCGTCTCCGGATCGCCGAGCCAGCGGCCGACGAGATTGGTGATCGCCGCCATCCGCAGCCGGCTGGCCGAGGCATCCTCGTAGCCCGCCTCGCGGATGCTGCGGATATCCTTGCGGTGCACCCCTGTCAGCAGGTGGATCCGGCTGTCGGTCGGGCGCCGGTCGTCCAGTGGAAACTCGGTCTCCGCCACCTCCACATAGAGCTCCTTCAGGAGTCGGTAGACCGCCGGCACGGTCACGCCATGGGCGATCAACGCCTTCACGAGCGGACGCAGCACGCCCTTCAGGACGCGCGCGAAGATCTCCGGCTTCGAGGTGGGCTCATCAATCGACATGTCTGGAGGTCTAGGCGTCGTGAGAAAAAAGTCCACGGAAAGTGGGGGCGGGGCGTGCGCAACTGTCGCAAGCAAACGCATTACCCATCGGGCAGCGCGCCGCCAAGCTGATGGCGGAAAACCGCGACATTCACCACGAGGCCGGGCAGGAGCCACTGGAAGAGGCGCACCACGGCGCGCACCTCCTCGAGGCTCGCATCCTGTACGGCCGCCTCCTGCAGCGCCTCCGCCCCCAGCGCCTCGGGGTTCGGCAGCGCGTCCGCGAGCGCCAGCGCCCGGGCATGGACACGCGCGAGCGCCGCCTCGTAGCCCGGCTCGGCGATCGCGGGGCGGAGCGCGGACCACGCCGCCGGGAAATAGCCCGGCCAGCGAGCCAGCGCGCGGTAATCCGTGTTCACGAAGGGCAGGCCGAGGGTCGCGCGGATATCGGCGTAGAGCGCCGCCGTCTCCGCATCCGCCTCCTCCGGCTCCACGAGCACCAGCGCACCCGTCGCCGCCGGCCCGTGCAGGCCCGCGCGCGGCTGCGCCACCCCGCGATGGCCGAAACCGTGCCCCTCCAGCAGGAGCCGCGCGATGCTGGCGATCAGGAGATAGGGCATGTTGCCATGGGAGAAGATCTCCACCGTCCGCCGGATCTCCGCGGCTGCCTCCGGCGCGCCGGCGAGATAGGCCCGCGCCGCTTCCGGCAGGGGCGCTGCCATCGGCGCCGCCGCGGCCTCAGCCTCCGCCCGCAGCGCCGCCGAGGCATCCACGAAATCCCGGCTCTCGCAGAGCGGCCGCAGCCCCTGCCAGAGTGCTGCGTAGAAGCGCGGATACTGCGCGAAGGCCATGGTCACGACGCCCATCCACGGCACCTGCAGCACCGCCTTCGTGTCCTCGTAGACCGCCCGCAGCGCCTCGTCCGCCGCGCGCTCAGCCACCGGATGGATCGCGGGCACCGGATCGGGCTTCAGCCGGGGCAGGGCAGGGGCGGCCGTTGCGGGCCCGCTCGCGGGATGGCTCATAGGGCGTACTCCGGATCCGCGCCGGCGGAGATATCCGTCTCGGCGGCCACGTCGAAGAAGCTGCGCACCGCGCGCAGCTCGCGCTTGTCCGCCGGCGTCACGAGATAGTTCCGATACGCCCCCGCCATCTCGTCGATGGGGATCTCCACGAGATGGCGCGAGGGAAAGAGGCTGTTCTCCAGCGCGATCCCGATCCCGGCGCCGTGCAGGATCGCTTCCTTCACCACCGGAAAGGTCCAGGTCTTCAGCACGCGGCTGAGCCGCACCCCCGCCTCGCGCGCTGTCGCCTGCACCACGCGCTGAGTGAAGGAGCCGTCCTCCGGCAGCACCAGCCGCTCCGCCGCCAGCTCGCGCAGGCTGAGCCGCCGCCGCCCCGCCAGCCGGTGGTCGTGGCGCATCACCGCCAGGTACCGCGTCACCTCGATCTCGCGGCAATGCAGGGCGGGCAGCCGGTCGGGCTCGGTGATCACGCCGATATCCGCCTCGCGCTCGCGCATCCGGCGCATCGCCTCGTCCCAGCGATGGAGGCCGAACTCGATCTGCACCTCCGGATAGAGCGCCACGAAGCGCGCGATCACCGGCATCGCGGGGCGGGGACAGTTGGCGATGATGCGGAGCTCGCCGGCGCCCATGCTGCCATAGCTCGCCACCCGCTCGGCGACGATCTCCTCCATGGTGCGCAGCCGGTCGGAGAGCTCGAACAGATCGCGTCCCGCGCGCGTCAGCTCCAGCCCCTCGCGCCGGCGCACGAAGAGCTGCACGCCCATCAGCGCCTCGAGCTTGGCCACGTGCTGGGTGATCGAGGACTGTGTCACACCGAGCGCGCCGGCCGCGCGCGAGAAGCTGCGCTCCCGCGCGGCATGGGTGAAGGCCGTGATCTGGTAGGGGCTTGGCTTCATCGTCCCCGCTCCCGCCTGCGGCCCTGCTTGCCAACGCCCTGTCCCGAGGCCCGGCTTGCGCTCCATCCCGAGCCCGTCGCGCACCCAGGCCCGAGCCCGTCCCGCGTCCCGCCGCTGCTCCGGCGTTGTGCAGCGCAGTCCGTGGTTGATCCACCCATTAGCGCTGCTAATACGACGTCACAGCACAGTCAATGCAATTCGGTATTGCCCGCGATGCGTGTAGCGCAATCGGATTCGCGGAGGCCGCCGGTGCCAGAGATCGTGCTCAGCCAGATCGAGAAGAGCTTCGGCGAGACGCCGGTGCTGCGGGGCATCGATCTCAGCATCGCGGATGGGGAGTTCCTGACGCTGGTGGGCCCCTCCGGCTGCGGCAAGTCCACGCTCTTGCGCATCCTCGCCGGGCTCGAAGCGCAAAGCGCGGGCGATATCCGCATCGGCGAGCGGGTGGTCAACACCGTGCGCGCGGCGGACCGCAATCTCGCGATGGTGTTCCAGTCCTACGCGCTCTACCCGCATCTCACGGTGGCGGAGAACATGCTGACGCCGCTCAAGCTGCGCGATCTCGCCTGGCACCAGCGGATGCCGATCCTCGGCCCGCTGCTCGCGCGCGGCCGCCACCGCGCGCTGCAGGCCCAGATGCGCGAGGTGGCCGAGACGCTGAAGATCGACCAGCTGCTCTCGCGCAAGCCCGGCCAGCTCTCCGGCGGGCAGCGCCAGCGCGTCGCCCTCGGCCGGGCCATGGTGCGCAAGCCCGCCGCCTTCCTGATGGACGAGCCGCTCTCCAATCTCGACGCCGCCCTGCGC